>NZ_JBWKAW010000008.1:0-302830 GCF_056437345.1 Kitasatospora sp. NPDC042419 | reverse complement strand
CGCCCGGTTACATTCCGAACCCGGAAGCTAAGCCTCACAGCGCCGATGGTACTGCAGGGGGGACCCTGTGGGAGAGTAGGACGCCGCCGAACAATTCTTCTAGAGAAGCCCCCGCCGGGGAACCGGACGGGGGCTTTTCTGTTGTAAGGTCAACGTGCGAAGTTGCCACACATGACAGGAGGCCCCCGGGTGGAGGTCCAGGAGACGCGGGTCCAGACCGATCGCGTCCTCACCATCCCCAACCTGCTGAGCATGGGCCGGCTGGTCGGTGTTCCGCTCTTTCTCTGGCTGATTCTCTGGCCGGTGTTCGACGGGCCGAACAACGACGGGTGGGCATTGCTGATCCTGATGCTCAGCGGCATCAGTGATTACCTGGACGGGAAGCTCGCCCGCCGGTGGGGGCAGATCAGCCGGGTAGGGCAGTTGCTCGACCCGCTGGCGGACCGGCTCTATGTGCTGTCCACGCTCCTCGGCCTGACCTGGCGTGAGATCCTGCCGTGGTGGCTGACGGCGATCCTGTTGACCCGTGAGCTGTTTATCGCGGCGCTGCTGCCGATTCTCAACCGGCACGGCTACGGGCCGTTGCAGGTGAGTTTCCTGGGGAAGGCCGCGACATTCAACCTGATGTACGCCTTTCCGCTTCTGCTGCTCGGTACCGGTGACAGCTGGATCGCGCGGCCGGCCGAGATCGTGAGCTGGGCGTTCATCTGGTGGGGGACCACCCTCTACTGGTGGGCCGGCATTCTTTACGCCGTGCAGGCGCGACAGATCATCAGGGGTGGCTCGGCCTCCTCCGCGTCCACGGTCTGAGACGCGATCTGAGAGAAGTCCCACGGCGACACGGTGCGTCGGACGATACCTTCCGGGTAGAGAACCTCTGGAACGGTTTGATGGACCTGCAGGGTCCACCACCGCGAAGGAGGACGCACCCGTAATGAAAGCCGTTGTAATGGCAGGGGGCGAAGGCACCCGACTCCGCCCGATGACCTCCAGCATGCCGAAGCCGCTGCTTCCCGTGGCCAACAGGCCGATCATGGAGCACGTGCTTCGGCTGCTGAAGCGGCACGGCCTCTCCGACACCGTCGTGACCGTCCAGTTCCTGGCCTCACTGGTCAAGAACTACTTCGGTGACGGTGAAGAGTTGGGCATGAATCTCACCTATGCCAACGAGGAGACACCGCTCGGCACTGCGGGGAGTGTCAAGAACGCCGAGGACGCGTTGAAGGACGACTCCTTCCTGGTGATCTCCGGTGACGCACTGACCGACTTCGACCTCTCGGAATTGATCGAGTTCCACCGCAGCAAGAACGCACTGGTCACGGTCTGTCTCACCAGGGTGCCGAATCCCCTGGAGTTCGGTATCACGATCACCGATGACGAGGGGCGGGTGGAGCGCTTCCTGGAGAAGCCGACCTGGGGGCAGGTCTTCTCCGACACGGTGAACACCGGTATCTACGTCATGGAGCCCGAGGTCTTCGACTACGTCGCGGCGGGCGAGTCCGTCGACTGGTCGAGTGACGTGTTCCCGCAGCTGCTCAAGGAGGGCAAGCGGGTCTACGGGTACGTCGCCGAGGGCTACTGGGAGGACGTGGGCACCCACGAGAGCTACGGCAAGGCCCAGGCTGACGTCCTGGAGGGCAAGGTCGACGTCGAGATCGACGGGTTCGAGATCTCGCCCGGGGTGTGGGTCGCCGAGGGGGCCGAGGTCGACCCCGAGGCGGTGCTCCGCGGGCCGCTGTACATCGGGGACTACGCCAAGGTCGAGGCCGGGGTGGAGATCCGCGAGCACACCGTGCTCGGCAGCAATGTGGTCGTCAAGCGCGGGGCGTTCCTGCACAGGGCCGTCGTCCACGACAACGTCTACGTGGGGCCGCAGAGCAATCTGCGGGGCTGCGTGGTCGGCAAGAACACCGACGTGATGCGGGCCGCGCGGATCGAGGACGGCGCGGTGATCGGGGACGAGTGCCTGATCGGCGAGGAGTCGATCATCGCGGCCAACGTCCGGGTCTACCCGTTCAAGACCATCGAGGCCGGCGCGGTCGTCAACACCTCGGTGATCTGGGAGTCCCGCGGGCAGGAGCACCTGTTCGGGGTGCGCGGCGTCTCGGGGATCCTGAACGTCGAGATCACCCCCGAGCTGGCCGTCCGGCTGGCCGGCGCGTACGCGACGACGCTGAAGAAGGGGGCGACGGTCACCATCGCGCGTGACCACTCGCGGGGTGCGCGGGCACTGAAGCGGGCGATGATCTCGGCACTGCAGACCAGCGCGATCGACGTCCGCGACCTGGAGAACGTGCCGATGCCGGTCGCCCGGCAGCACACGGCCCGGGGCAGTGCCGGCGGGATCTTCCTGCGGACCACGCCCGGGGTGCCGGACTCGTTGGACATCCTCTTCTTCGACGAGCGCGGCGCCGACCTCTCGCAGGCCGGGCAGCGCAAGCTCGACCGCGTCTACGCACGCCAGGAGTACCGCAGGGCCTTCCCCGGGGAGATCGGCGACCTCACCTTCCCGTCCAGCGTCTTCGACGCCTACGCGGGGAACCTGCTGCGGGCCGTCGACACCACGGGTGTGCGCGAGGCCGGGCTGAAGGTGGTCGTGGACACCGCGCACGGGAGCGCGGGGCTCGTCCTGCCGAGCATCCTCGGCCGGCTCGGGGTCGAGGCGCTGAGCGTCTCCAGCGGGTTGGACGAGTCACGGCCCACCGAGGACGCCGAGGAGCGACGGGCCGGGCTGGCCAGGCTGGGCGAGCTGGTGGCCTCCTCCCGGGCCGCGTTCGGGGTCCGCTTCGACCCGGTGGGCGAGCGGGTGGCCTTCGTCGACGAACTGGGCCGGGTGATCGACGACGACCGGGCGCTGCTGGTCCTGCTGGACCTGGTCGCGGCCGAGCGGCGGAGCGGTCAGGTGGCCCTGCCGGTCACCACGACGCGCATCGCCGAGCAGGTCGCGGCGTACCACGGCACCCAGGTCATCTGGACCACGACCACACCGGACGACCTGGCCAAGGCGGCCTCCGCCGAGGGCACGGTGTTCGGCGGGGACGGGCGCGGCGGTTTCGTCGTGCCGGAGTTCAGCGGGGTGCTGGACGGAGCCGCGGCGTTCGTCCGGCTGGTCGGCCTGGTGGCCCGGACCCAGCTCACGCTGAGCCAGATCGACGCGCGGATCCCGCAGGCGCACATCCGCCGACGGGACATCGCCACGCCGTGGGCGGCGAAGGGCATGGTCATGCGCTCGGTGGTGGAGGCGGCCGGGACCCGGCAGCTGGACACCACCGACGGGGTCCGGGTGGTCGAGGCGGACGGGCGGTGGACGCTGGTGCTGCCCGACCCGGCCGAGGCGGTCACCCACCTGTGGGCCGAGGGCCCGGACGACGAGGCGACCGAGGCGCTGCTGGACGAGTGGGCGGCGGTGGTCGACGGCGCCGGGCGGTGACGACCGGAGCCCGGTGACGGGCGGACGGCGGGGCGGGCGGCTCGGTGCCGCACCGCCCCGCTGTCCGTTTCGGGCGGTTGATGGCGGTCGGTCCGGTTTGGCGTGTGTGCAGGTCAGGGGGTGTGCACAGGGCCCCGGTTCGCCATGGGACGATGGTCCGCATGTCAGCGACGCCGACGCCGAGTGCCAGCAGTGGACGGTACAACCGTCCGGATGCCTCGATGTCCCTGCTGACCAGCGTGATGGACCACAGCCTGGACGAGGGGTACGCCGAGGCGGCCGCGGCACGGGGCGGTGACGGCCCGTACCGGATACCCGGCACGGCCAAGGGCCTGCTCACGCTGGGGGCCGGGCTGGCCCTGGTCGGCGCGGTCCTCACGGTCGGGGCGGTGAACGCGCACAAGGCGGAGCCGACGCTCGCCAAGGAGCGGGACGCCCTGATCCACCGGATCAACGACTCCAACGGCTCGGCGGACCAGCTTCAGAAGCAGGTCCAGGACCTGCGGCGGAAGGTCGACACCACCCAGCGGCAGGCGCTCGCCCCGGGGGAGGGCGACCCGGCCGCGCTGGCCGGAGCGGTCGGCCTGGGGGAGGTGACCGGCCCGGGCGTCAAGCTGGTGCTGGAGGACGCGGCCGGCACCGGCGCCGGCGGGAACGTCGACCCGCGGGCCGGGCAGGGCTTCTCCAACAGCGGACGGCTGCGGGACCGTGACCTGCAGTTGGTGGTGAACGGGCTCTGGTCCTCCGGTGCGGAGGCCGTCGCGATCAACGGGCAGCGGCTCACCGCGCTCTCCGCGATCCGCGCCGCCGGTGAGGCCGTGCTGGTGGACAACCGGCCGCTGGTGCCGCCGTACACCGTGCAGGCGGTGGGGGACGGGCCCAAGCTGGTGGGTGCCTTCGAGAGCGCCATGGCCGGGCAGTACCTGCGGCTGCTGCAGGAGAAGTACGGCATCAAGTCGACCATCTCGGCGCAGAAGAGCCTGACCCTGCCCGCGGCCGTCGGCGTGACGCTGCGGACCGCCCAGCCGGCGCTCCCCGAGCCCTCGCCGACCGCGTCCCCCTCCGCCTCCGGGGAGGCGGCGTCCCCGTCCGCCGGTCCGGCCGCGCCGTCGGCCGGCGGCACCGCGAGCCCTTCCGCCGGCACCTCACCGTCCGCGAAGCCGACCGCCACGACCGGGGGGAAGCGCTCGCCGAGCCCCTCGGCCAGGACCACGACCGGCCACCCGACCACCGCGACCACCACCGGGTCGTCCTCCGCAGCGACAGGAGCAGCTAGACCGTGATTGCCGTACTGGGTCTCGTGATCGGGGTCGTCGTCGGGCTCTTCGTCCAGCCCGAGGTGCCGGACGCCGTCGTGCCGTACCTGCCGATCGCGGTGGTGGCGGCGCTGGACGCGGTGTTCGGTGGCGTCCGCGCGATGTTGGACGGGATCTTCAACGACAAGGTGTTCATCGTCTCCTTCCTGTCGAACGTGGTCGTGGCGGCGCTGATCGTCTTCCTCGGCGACCAGCTGGGCGTGGGCTCGCAGCTGTCCACCGGCGTGGTCGTCGTCCTCGGCATCCGCATCTTCTCCAACGCCGCTGCGATCAGGCGCCATGTCTTCCGCGCCTGAGCCGGGCCGCGAGCGGGCGGCGGAGAAGAAGAAGGTGGACGGATCTGCGGGAGATGTTGTGCGCGAGGACGGCGGCGAGGAGCGCGGACCGGTGTCGGCGTCGGTGCCGGTGCCGGTGGCGGATGCGGCCGGGAAGCCGGCGGAGAAGCGCGGGGAAGCGCCTGCGGACCACTCGGTGACTCCGGTCGACGGGCGGGCCGGGGAAGCGGTTGCCGAGGAGGAGCAGGACGAACCCGGGGGGACGGCCGCCGAGCGGGCCTCCGCAGCGCCGGAGGACGGCGCCGTGGCGGAGCCTGCGGGCGGGGCTCCGGCGGAGTCCGAGGCCGACGCCCCGACCGAGGCCGGGATCGAGGCCGTGGAGCCTGCTCCGGGGTGCGCCCCCGAGGTGATTCCTGCGCCCGCGCGTGCGCCGCTGGCGGAGGCGGAGGCGGTGCCGGAACCCGTGCGGCCGCCGGAGCCGCGTCCCGAGGTCGGGGCCGAGGTCGAGGCCGAGGCCGAGGCTCGGCCCGAGGCCGGGCCCGAGTCGCAGCCGGGAGCCGGGTCTGCGGCGTCGTCGGTGCCCGTGACGGTGTCGGTGCCCGTCGCGGCGCCCGGACCCGTCGCGGCGCCCGCGCCTGCCCCCGGACCCGCGCCGGAACCGGAGCCCGCCCCCGAAACGGTGCCCGCACCGGCCGGGGACGACCGGGCCGAGGGGCGGAGGCGGATGAAGGCCGCGCTCTGGCCGCCGCGGCTGTCGCGCGGCCAGCTGGTGGTGGCGGTGCTGCTGTTCTCGCTCGGACTGGCGCTGGCGATCCAGGTCCGCTCCACCAACGACCACCACAGTCAGCTGCGGGGTGCGCGTCAGGAGGACCTCGTCCGCATCCTCGACGAACTGGACAGCCGTCAACAGCGTCTCCAACAGGAGAAGGCGGAGCTTGAGCAGTCCCTGGCCAAGTTGGAGAACAGCTCCAACCAGGCCAAGGAGGCCCAGGAACAGACCAGGAAGAAGGTGACGGAGCTCGGCGTACTGGCCGGGACCGTCCGAGCAACTGGTCCGGGCATCGTACTGACGGTCGATGATCCCCAAGGGCAGGTGAAGGCAGATATGCTGCTGGACACCCTGCAGGAACTCCGAGCGGCGGGGGCGGAGGCGATTCAGATCAACGATGTGCGCGTGGTGGTCAACACCTTCTTCACGGACGTGTCCGGCGGCGGTGTGCAGATCGACGGCAAGAAGGTCTCGGCGCCCTACCGGTTCACCGTCGTGGGGAATCCGCAGGACCTCACACCCGCGCTGAACATCCCAGGAGGTGTGGTCCGTACGTTGGAGAGCCATCAGGCGCGCGCGACCATCTCCCAACAGCAGAAGGTGGTCGTCGACGCACTCGTCGATCCGAAGACGCCGCAGTACGCCAAGCCGGCTCCGAAGTGATCATCACAGCCGGAGTTCCGATACCGCCGGCCCGATCCACCGTCGGGCCCGCAGTCTGTCCGAGGTCCTCACCCTGCCCCGCGGGCGGGTCTGTCACACGCAAGGGGATTCGCCCGTGAGTTTCTTCTCCAAGTTGTTCGGTCGTAACAAGGGCCGCGACGCGGCCGCCGTCGAGGCGCCCACCGCGCGCCACCGCCGGGACGACGAACCCGCCGTGCCGGGCATGCGGCCCGCCCCCGAGGGCGCGGAGTACGCCGAGCGCCCGCTGTTCCGGGACGGCGCCCAGTACGCCGGGAATCAGGCGGGCTACGGCGCGTCGGTTGACCCCTCCGGCGCCCCGCGCATAGGTTTCCCGTCAGGACCCTCAACCTCTGGTGGAGGGTTTGCCCCGGACCCGTACGCCGGGCACAACCCGTCGGGTGTGCCGCGCCAGGAGGCTGTGAACATGGCTGGCCCCACTCCGTGCTCCAGGTGCGGCAACCAGAACCCGGCCGCGGCCCGCTTCTGTTCCAACTGCGGTGCGGCACTGCGCGGCGGCCTGCTCCCCGAGGGGTCGGCGGAGACCACGTCGACGATCTCGATCTCCGGTCTGGAGTCGTACGACCCCAACACCACGACCGGGACCGGCACGCCGGCCCTCTCGGCCGAGGTGCTGGCCGCGATCGACGCCCTGCCCCCGGGCTCGGCGCTGCTGATCGTCCAGCGCGGCCCGAACTCCGGCAGCCGGTTCCTGCTGGACTCGGACAAGACCACGGCGGGCCGCCACCCGCAGGGTGACATCTTCCTCGACGACGTCACCGTCTCCCGCAAGCACGTGGAGTTCCGCCGGACGCCCGGTGGCGGCTTCACCGTCGCCGACGTGGGCAGCCTCAACGGCACCTACGTGAACCGGGAGCGGATCGACGAGGTGTCGCTCAACAACGGCGACGAGGTGCAGATCGGGAAGTACCGGCTGGTCTTCTTCGCCAGCCACAACCGGGGGTACTGAAACCAACGTCGGCAGGAGCCCGAGTGAGCACGAATACCCCTTCATCTCCTCTCGGGGCGGCCACCCCCGCGCCGTTCGGCCCGACGCCGGACAAGGGCACGCGCGGGGTGGTCGCGGCCCCCAGGCAGCCGGTCCGGCCGGACCGGACCGCCGGGGGCGGCCGGCGCCGCGGCGGCGACGAGCTGCTGAGCATCGGCGCGGTGCTGACCTTCCTGCGTGACGACTTCCCCGAGGTCACCATCTCCAAGATCAGGTTCCTGGAGGCGGAGGGCCTGGTCGAGCCCCAGCGCACGCCCTCGGGGTACCGCAAGTTCAGCCCGTCCGACGTCGAGCGGCTGGCCTACGTGCTGCGGATGCAGCGCGACCACTACCTGCCGCTGCGGGTGATCCGCGAACACCTCGACGCGATCGAGCGCGGCGAGGCCCCGCCCGCCCTGCCCGCCGCCGACGCCCGGCCGGGGCCGATGGAGGAGGCGGACCGCGAGCTGACCGCCTCGGCGGAGGCCTCCGCCGGGGTCCGGCTGGGCCGGGCCGAGCTGCTGGCCGCCGCCGAGGCCGGCGAGCGCGAGCTGGTCGAGTGGGAGGCGTACGGGCTGGTCGCGCCCGGGCCGGACGGCGGGTACGACGGCGAGGCGCTCCAGGTGGCCAGGCTGGTCGCCGAACTGGGCCGCTACGGGCTTGAGCCGCGCCACCTGCGGGCCATGAAGGCCGCCGCGGACCGGGAGATCGCGCTGGTCGAGCAGGTCGTGGCGCCGCTGCGACGGCACCGGAACCCGCAGACCAGGGCGCACGCCGAGGCCACCGCGCGGGAGCTGGCGACCCTCTCGGTCCGGTTGCACGCGGCGATGGTCCAGGCCGGTCTGCGGACCCGGTCCTGACCTGCGCCACCGCGCTGACCAGCGCCGTCGGCGCTGCGCTTTCATATCCGGGTCGGGAGCCATAGGGTTGCTGTGTGAATGAGCTCGACGTCGTGGGTGTCCGGGTGGAGATGCCTTCCAACCAGCCGATCGTGCTGCTCCGGGAGGTGGGGGGCGATCGGTACCTGCCGATCTGGATCGGCCCCGGCGAGGCGACCGCGATCGCCTTCGCCCAGCAGGGCATGACGCCGGTGCGCCCGCTGACGCACGACCTGTTCAAGGACGTCCTGGAGGCGCTCGGCCAGCAGCTCACCGAGGTGCGGATCACCGACCTGCGGGAGGGCGTCTTCTACGCCGAGCTCGTCTTCGCCGGCGGGGTCGAGGTGAGCGCCCGCCCGTCCGACGCGATAGCGCTGGCGCTGCGGACCGGGACGCCGATCTACGGGAGCGAGGAGGTGCTCGCGGAGGCGGGCATCGCGATCCCGGACGAGCAGGAGGACGAGGTCGAGAAGTTCCGCGAGTTCCTCGACCAGGTGTCGCCGGAGGACTTCGGCGGGAGCGGCCCGCAGTAGGGCGTTCCTCCGCAGTGGGGCGTGCCCCCGCGGTAGGGCGTGCTGTGGGCCTGCGGGCCCACGTGCCGTAGGTGTTCGGCCGTTTTGCCAAACCGCGTCCACCTACCCACACTAGGGGCACGAAAAACCACTCTCCTGAGTGATGTGGTCTGCCCGCCACGGCGTGGCGATCGTTGACGGGCCATAGGGGACTGCCTACCGTCAGGAGGGGCTGCCCGGGTGTCCGATGCCCGTGGTCTGGGTTGCCCGCAGCACGAGTGGACGGAGGTAGGCATGACCGGCACCGGCGATGAAGCGGCCGTGGGAGGCCTGTGCGCCGTGCACATGCCGCGCACCGCCCGAAACGTGACCGAACTGCCCCGGACGGAACTGCCCCGGGTGGGCCGGTTCCCGGCGGTCCAGCCCGGCCAGCCGGCCCTGGAGCGGCTCGCGCCCACGTCCGAGCTGATCGGGTACCGCGGTCCGACGGCCTGTGCCGCGGCGGGGATCACCTACCGCCAGCTGGACTACTGGGCCCGGACGGGCCTGCTGGAGCCCAGCGTCCGCTCGGTCTACCCGGCGAGCAGCCAGCGGCTCTACAGCTTCCGAGACATCCTGCTGCTGAAGATCGTCAAGCGGCTGCTGGACGCCGGGGTCTCGCTGCAGAACATCCGGGTGGCGGTCGCCCACCTGCAGTCCGCCGAGGTCTGCGACCTGGCCGGACTGACGCTGATGTGCGACGGCGCGACGGTGTACGAGTGCATCACCCCGCAGCAGGTGGTGGACCTGCTGAAGGGCGGCCAGGGGGTCTTCGGGATCGCCGTCGGCGCGGTCTGGCAGGAGCTGGAGCTGACCCTCGGGCGGCTGCACGCGGAGCGGACCGACACCGGGGAGACGGTCGTCGGGAACGACCCGGCGGACGAGCTGGCGCAGCGCCGCAACAGGGCGGTCTGAACAAGGATCTGACGAGGCCGCGGGCCCGGACGGGGAACCGTCCGGGCCCGCGGCCTCGTCGTGGCCGGTGAACCGGGAGAGGGAGGGCACGTGCGGTTCGGATCCGGTATCCCCGGCCTGCTGGCGCGGAAGGCGGTGCGGCTCGGCGTCCGGTTGCGGCGGCGCCGGACGCAGCGCCGGCTGTTCCAGCTCGCGACGGTCTGCTGTTCGCTGGCGCTCGCGCCGAGTGCCTGGCTCTGGACCTCGGCGGGCGACCGGGTGGGCACCGTGGCGACCGCGCCCGAGGCGCCGGTGGCGGTGGTGTTCGGCGCCGGGCTGTTCGACGGCAAGCCGTCGCCGTACCTGGCGCACCGGCTGGACGCGGCGGTCGAGCTGTTCGAGCGGCGGAAGGTCCAGGCGATCCTGGTGACCGGGGACAACGGCCGGGACGGCTACGACGAGACCGACGCGATGCGGCAGTACCTGGTCGAGCACGGGGTGCCGGACGTCCGGGTGGTCGGCGACTACGCGGGCTTCGACACCTGGGACTCCTGCACCCGGGCGCACCGGATCTTCGGGGTGGACCGGGCGGTGCTGGTCAGCCAGGACTTCCACGTGCGGCGGGCGCTGGCGCTGTGCCGGGCGGCGGGCATCGACTCGTACGCGGTGGGTGTGCCGGAGGTGCGGGACGTCACCTGGCTGTACGGCGGGCTGCGGGAGGTCCCCGGCGCGGGGAAGGCGGCGCTGAACGCCTGGCTGCGGCCGGACCCGCTCTTCCTCGGTCCGCGTGAGCCGGGCATACCGCGGGCGCTGGCGGACGCGGGGGCGAGTGCGGGCGCCGGGCCCTAGCCGGCTAAGGAGTGACGGCCGGGCCGGCGGCCCGGTTCGCACGCGCTGTCGGACCCTTGCGGCATGATCGGCGCGTGCGGTCACTGCCGAGCATCATCCACCTCGACATGGACGCCTTCTTCGCCGCGGTGGAGCAGGCGGCCAAGCCGAGCCTGCGCGGGAAGCCGGTGGTCGTCGGGGGGCTCGGCGGCCGGGGAGTGGTCTCCACGGCGTCCTACGAGGCGCGGAAGTTCGGGGTGCACTCGGCGATGCCGATGGCGCAGGCCCGCCGGCTCTGTCCGAACGCGGCCTTCCTGGCCGGCCGCTTCGAGGCGTACCGGTCGGTGAGCGAGCTGGTGATGGGGCTGCTGCGGGAGCTGTCGCCGCTGGTGCAGCCGCTGAGCCTGGACGAGGCCTTCGTCGACCTGGAGGCCGGACCGTACGGCCCGCTGCTGGCGGAGGCGGACCACGGGACGGGCGAGCGGCTGGTGCTGGCGCTGGCCGAGGACCTGCGCGCGGACATCCACCGGCGGACCGGGCTGACCGCCTCGGTGGGGGCGGCCGGGTCCAAGCTGATGGCCAAGATCGCGTCCGAGCAGGCCAAGCCGGACGGGCTGGTGATGATCGAGCCGGGCCAGGAGCGCGCGGTGCTCGGGCCGATGCCGGTCCGGGCGCTGCCGGGGATCGGCCCGGCCACCGAGCAGGTGCTGCGCCGGTCCGGGCTGAACTCGGTGGCCGACCTCGCCGAGGCGGGGGAGTCCGAGCTGGTGCAGATGCTGGGGAAGGCCCACGGCACCGGTGTGTTCCAGATGTCGATAGGGCTGGACGACCGGCCGGTGGTGGCCGACCAGGACGCCAAGTCGGTCTCGGTGGAGGACACCTTCGAGGTGGACCTGGCCGACCGGGACCGGATCCTGCGCGAGGTGGAGATCCTGGCGGCGCGGTGCGTCCGGCGGTTGCGGGGGGCCGGGCGGTCGGGGCGGACGGTGGTGCTGAAGGTGCGGCGGTTCGACTTCTCGACGCTGACCCGCTCGGAGACGCTGCGCGGGCCGACGGACGACGAGACGGTGATCACCGAGACGGCCCGTCGGCTGGCCTCGCAGGTGGACGTCACCGGCGGGGTGCGGCTGCTGGGCGTCGGGGTGGCGCAGCTGGCCGACTACACCCAGGAGGACCTGTTCGCGCAGGCCGTCCGGGAGGAGGCGGCCGTCGCCGGGCACGAGGCCGGTGCGGAGGAGGAGGCGGAGGCGGCGCGCGAGGAGGCCGCACCGTCCGTGCGGCGGTGGCTGCCCGGGCAGGACGTGCACCACGCGGAGTTCGGGCCGGGGTGGGTGCAGGGCAGCGGGGTGGGGCGGGTGACGGTGCGGTTCGAGACGCCGTGGAGCGGGCCCGGGCGGGTGCGGACCTTCGCGGTGGAGGACCCGGCGCTGGAGCCGGCCGGGCCGCTGCCGCTGCGCGGGAGCGAGCCGGGGGCGGACGGCGACGCCGGCGGTGCGGACGGCGGTGGTGCGGACGGGAGCCGTACGGAGGGCCGGGCCGGGGGCGGGGGCGGCGAGTGAGGCGCGGGGCCCGGAGCGGGGCGGCGAGTGAGGCGCGGGGCCGGGAGCGGGTGCGGCGGGTGGGGCCGCGGGCATGAAGCGGCCCCACCCGGCAGGGGGGCCGGGTGGGGCCGCATGCGTTCCGGGCCGCGGACGGTCGCGATGCCCTCGGCGACCGTCCGGGTCCGGTCCCCGCGCCCTGTCCCTGAGCGCGGGGTCGGACGCCTCGTCAGGCGTCGGTCTTCACCGGCCGGGGGCCGGAGGTCAGGTCCGCGACCTCGTTGCCGTGGGCCACGATCGTGGCGGGCTTGACGGTGCGGATCAGGAACGGGACGGCGCCGGCGATCACGCAGACCACGGCGGCGGTCCAGAACGCGTGCTCGTAGGCGTCCAGGGTGGGGAGCGAGACCGGGATCGGCAGCTTCATGGTGTCGCCGGTGAGGATGGCGGCCATGACGGCGGTGCCGATCGCGCCGCCGACGGTGCGCAGCACGGCGTTCATGCCGTTGGCGATGCCGCTCTGCTCGACCGGGACGGCGCCGTTGATGTAGGCGGGCATCGCCGAGAAGGCGAGGCCGATGCCGAGGCCGAAGATCGCCGAGGAGAGGTAGATGTCCGCCTCGTGGCTGTGCCGGAGGGCCAGGTAGGCCATCGCGACGGCGCCGAGG
The DNA here is from genome assembly GCF_056437345.1 of Kitasatospora sp. NPDC042419. NCBI lineage: Bacteria > Bacillati > Actinomycetota > Actinomycetes > Kitasatosporales > Streptomycetaceae > Kitasatospora > Kitasatospora sp. NPDC042419. Next base: position 290,014 of record NZ_JBWKAW010000008.1, on the reverse strand, counting down.
ACCCCGCCGAGGACCAGCGGCAGACGCGGGCCGCGGCGGGCGATCAGCAGGGCGCCGAGCGGGGCGGCGACCATCGAGCCGAGGGCGGACGGCAGCAGCATCACACCGGCGTGCAGCACGGTGGCGGTGAAGCCGTAGTGGGCGAACTTCTCCGGGGTCTGGGCGAAGTTGCTGATCACCATGAAGGAGCCGTACATGCCGAAGCCGATCAGCAGGCCGGCCAGGTTGGTGAAGGCGACGGCCGGGCGGGACATCATCTTCATGTCGACCAGCGGGTGCTTGACCTTGACCTCGATGACGCCCCAGATCAGGGCGACCACGGCGGCGACGGCGAACAGCCCGAGGGTCCGGGTCGACGTCCAGCCCCAGTTGTTGCCCTGGCTGACCGCGACCAGCAGGGCGGAGAGCCAGCCGGCCAGGGTGACCGCGCCGAGCGGGTCGGCGCCGCCGTCCTTGTCGGTGACCGGGTCGGTGGGCACCCGGACGGCGACCAGGGCGACCGCGAGCAGGCCGAAGAACAGGCCCATCCAGAAGATCGACTTGTAGCTCCAGTGCTCCAGCAGCAGGCCGGTGGCGACGAGGCCGAGGCCGCTGCCGACACCCATCGAGGCGCTGATGGCGGCGACGCCGCCGGTCACCTTCTGCTTCGGCAGCTCGTCGCGGACGATGCTGATGGCGAGCGGGAGCACGCCACCGCCGGCGCCCTGCAGGACGCGGGCGACGACCAGCCACGTGAAGGAGTGGGTGGAGACGGCGAGCGCGGAGCCCGCGACCAGGCCGGCCAGCGAGATCAGCAGCATCGGCTTGCGTCCGCGCAGGTCACCGAAGCGGCCGAGCAGGGGGGTGAGCACGGCGGCGGAGAGCAGGTTGGCCGTCATCAGCCAGGTGATGCTGGAACCGGAGACGTTCAGTTCCTTGGCGAGCGAGGGCAGGATCGGGACGACCGCGGTCTGCACCACGCTGAACGACAGCATCGCCAGGATGAGGGCCGGCAGGACCCGGGCGCTGCTCTGCTTCTCGGCCGCGACGGTGGGCTGTGGTGCCTCACTCACGGTTTGCTTCCTCCCGTACATAGTGAATGAACTGAAGTAACCATGCAGGGAGATACTTCAGAGTGTCAAATATTCATCGGTTAAGCCTTGGTAAAATCGAAGGGTTTGCCCGGTGTGCCCGGTGTGGAACGCCGAAGGGCCCCGGCCGATCAGGCCGGGGCCCTTCGGCGTTCCGGGGTCAGACGAGGGGCCTGAGCGGGACGGGGCGGGCCGGGTCCTCGGGCGCGGAGGAGGGCCCGACGGACGGCGCGGGCGCGTCGGGGGACGGGGTGTGGGCGGCGGACCGGGGAGGCGTCGGGTCGGCCGCGGTGTCGTCGTGGACCTCGACGTGCTCGCGCCGCAGCTCGTCGCGGATCACCTCCTCGGTGGTGTAGCGCTCCACCACCAGACGGACCCGCTCGATCGGCGCCAGGTACTTGCGCACCACCGGGCGCTCCTCGCGCAGGGTGACCTCCTCCACCGCCTCGGCGATGTCCTTCTCGCTCAGCGCGGCCCGTTCGGCCTCGCCGACCGGCATCCGCTCGACCCGGACGCGCTCGCGGACCACCGGGACCCGGCGCTCGACCGGCTCGCTGGTCACGTACTTGCGCAGCTTGGCGGTGCCGACGACGTGCCACTCGGTCGTGATGTCCAGCCGCTCCTCGCGGCAGGTGATCTCCACCGGGCCGCCGGGTGCGGACGGGGCCGGACCGCCGGCCGAGCGCGGGGCGGCGGCCGCGGCGGGCTGCGCCGACGGGGTGGCCGGCTGCTGGGAGCCGGTGGCCGACGCCGGCGGGGCGGCGCTCTGCGGCCGCGGCTCGGCGGTCGGGGCGGACGTCGTGGACGCCGGGGGCGCCGCGGGGGTGGGGGTGGCGAGGGTCCGCACGTTGGCCTCCGTGGCGGGGTCGGCCGGCTTGCCGGGGCCGGCTGCCGGGCTGGTGGTGGGGGCGGCCGCGGCGGCCGGTCCCGTGTGGAAGGTGAGCGACTTGGCCGGGGCGGCGGCGGACGGGGTGGAGGGGCTCCGCGTGTTGGTCGCGGCCGCCGCCGTCCCCGCCAGTGCGGCGGTGCCCGCGAGGGGTGCGCCGTTCGACGGGGTGGTGCCCGTGGCCGGGGTGCCGTTCGACGGCGTGCCGTTCGAGGGGGTGCCGTTCGAGGGGGCGGCGGCCGGGGTGCCGTTCGACGCGGTCGTCCCGAAGTCGAGGTCGGCCGGTTCGGAGCCGGAGCCGTCACCCGCCGACGGCTGCCCGTCCAGTGCGGTGTCCAGGCCGTAGTAGCGGTAGAGCTGGAGCTCCTGGGCCGGCGACAGGTGCTGGCCGACGCCGAAGTCCGGTGACTCCTTCACCAGCGACTTGTCGTAGGGCACCCGCAGCTCGTCGCCGGAGAACTCGCTCGTGGTGAGGGGGACGAAGGCGTCCCGGCCGAAGATGCCGGTCCGGACGGCGGCCCACTCGGGCCGGCCGGTGGCGTCGTCGAGGTAGACCTCGTCGATCGTGCCGATCTTGTCTCCGTTGCGGTCGACCGCCTTGTGGCCGATGAGGTCCCGGGGGTCGATATCGGTCTGCACTCTTTCCTCCAGTGCGCTGATCCTGCGGAATCCCCGCAGGACGGCGGTCGGCCCGCCCGTCCTGCCCGCCACTTCACACCAAAAGCCATGAACCGGACACCCGCGACCGGGGCGGGGCCGGACGGGCCGGGCCGTGCTCCGTCCGGGTCACGGGCGAACCGGCCGAGTGACCTGACGCACCCGTGATCGCGCGACCTCCCGCTGGTACCCTGGGCGCGACCGCCGAGCCCGCTCGGGAGAGTCCCCGACAGTCGAAACCGCTGGTCGGGGCGCCGAAGGAGCAACTCCTCCCCGGAATCTCTCAGGCATCCGTACCGTGTGGGATAGGTCACTCTGGAAAGCAGGGCAGGACTGCGGGCGAGGGAGCCGGCGGACACCACCCTCACCGACGGTGCAAGCCGGCGGGGCGCCCACCGCGCTCCCGTGCGGGTGAAGCTCTCAGGTCCCGATGACAGAGGGGGAGGCCTGTCGGGTTCGTCCGCCACAGGCCGCTCCGCTGTTGTCCGCAGCGGCGAAGCCGTCCGGCGTACGTACCCCCGCCGGTCCGTGACCAGGAGGCCTCGACCACCATGAACGCCCAGCCGAACTCGGGACGCCCCACCACCCCCGCGACCCTCACCGAGCTCGAACAGGCCAGCCCCTTCGAGAACCGCCACATCGGCCCCGACGCCGCAGCGCAGGAGAAGATGCTGGCCCAGGTCGGGTACGGCTCGCTGGACGAGCTGGCCACGGCCGCCGTCCCCGAGGCGATCCGCTCCATCACCGCCCTCGACCTGCCCGCGGGCCGCAGCGAGGCCCAGGTCCTCGCCGAGCTGCGCGAGCTGGCCGGCCGCAACCAGGTGCTCCAGCCGATGATCGGCCTGGGCTACTACGGCACCTTCACCCCGCCGGTGATCCTGCGCAACGTGCTGGAGAACCCGGCCTGGTACACCGCCTACACCCCGTACCAGCCGGAGATCTCGCAGGGCCGGCTGGAGGCGCTGCTCAACTTCCAGACCCTGGTCTCGGACCTGACCGGCCTGCCCACCTCCGGCTCCTCCCTGCTGGACGAGAGCACCGCGGCCGCCGAGGCGATGGCGCTGGCCCGCCGCGTCACCAAGGTCAAGGGCGGTGTCTTCCTGGTCGACGCCGAGACCCTGCCGCAGACCGTCGCGGTCATCAACACCCGCGCCGTGCCGACCGGCGTCGAGGTCGTCGTCGCCGACCTGTCCGAGGGCATCCCGGCCGAGATCGCCGAGCGCGGCGTCTTCGGCGTGCTGCTCCAGTACCCGGGCGCCACCGGTGTGGTCCGCGACCTCACCCCGGTGATCGAGCAGGCCCACGGCCTCGGCGCGATCGTCGCCGTCGCCGCCGACCTGCTGGCGCTGACCCTGCTCAAGTCCCCGGGCTCGCTCGGCGCCGACATCGCCTGCGGCACCTCGCAGCGGTTCGGCGTGCCGATGGGCTTCGGCGGCCCGCACGCCGGCTACCTCTCGGTCCGCGCCGAGTACGCCCGCTCGCTGCCCGGCCGCCTGGTCGGCGTCTCCGTCGACGTCGACGGCAACCGCGCCTACCGCCTCGCGCTGCAGACCCGCGAGCAGCACATCCGCCGCGAGAAGGCCACCAGCAACATCTGCACCGCCCAGGTGCTGCTCGCCGTGATGGCCTCGATGTACGCGGTCTACCACGGCCCGGACGGCCTGGCCGACATCGCCCGCCGCACCCACCGCTACGCCGCCGCGCTCGCCGAGGGCCTGACGGCCGGCGGCGTCGAGCTGCTGCACGGCGAGTTCTTCGACACCGTCACCGCCGTCGTCCCGGGCCGCGCCGCGGAGATCGCCGCCGCCGCCCGCGCCAACGGCGTCAACGTGCACCAGGACGGCGAGGACCGGATCTCGGTCTCCACCGACGAGACCACCACCCGCGAGCACCTGGCGGCCGTCTGGTCGGCCTTCGGCGTCGAGGGCGTCGAGGTGCCGGAGGGCGCCGACGCGCTGCCCGCCGCGCTGCTGCGCCAGGACGAGTACCTGACCCACCCGGTCTTCCACAGCCACCGCTCGGAGACCGCCATGCTGCGCTACCTGCGCCGCCTGTCGGACCGCGACTACGCGCTGGACCGGGGCATGATCCCGCTCGGCTCCTGCACCATGAAGCTCAACGCGACCACCGAGATGGAGCCGGTGACCTGGCCGGAGTTCGGCCAGCTGCACCCGTTCGCGCCGGTCGACCAGGCCGCGGGCTTCCTCACCCTGATCCGCCAGCTGGAGCAGCAGCTGGTCGAGGTGACCGGCTACGACGCCGTCTCCATCCAGCCGAACGCCGGCTCCCAGGGCGAGCTGGCCGGCCTGCTGGCCGTCCGCGCGTACCACCACGCCAACGGCGACACCCAGCGTGACGTCTGCCTGATCCCGTCCTCCGCGCACGGCACCAACGCCGCCTCCGCGGTGATGGCCGGCATGCGCGTGGTCGTCGTCAAGACCCTGGTCGACGGCGACGTCGACGTGGCCGACCTCAAGGCCAAGATCGAGCAGCACCGCGACCAGCTCTCCGTGCTGATGGTCACCTACCCGTCGACCCACGGCGTGTACGAGACCGAGATCACCGACATCTGCGCGGCCGTGCACGACGCCGGCGGCCAGGTGTACGTCGACGGCGCCAACCTGAACGCCCTGGTCGGCCTGGCCAAGCCGGGCAAGTTCGGCGCGGACGTCTCGCACCTGAACCTGCACAAGACCTTCTGCATCCCGCACGGCGGCGGCGGCCCGGGCGTCGGCCCGGTGGCGGTCCGCGCGCACCTCGCGCCGTACCTGCCGAACCACCCGCTGCAGCCGGAGGCCGGTCCGGCCACCGGTGTCGGCCCGATCTCGGCCGCGCCGTGGGGCTCGGCGGCCATCCTGCCGATCTCCTGGGCGTACGTCCGGCTGATGGGCGGCGAGGGCCTCAAGCGCGCCACCCAGGTCGCGGTGCTGAACGCCAACTACATCGCCAAGCGGCTGGCCCCGCACTTCCCGGTGCTCTACACCGGCCCCGGCGGCCTGGTGGCGCACGAGTGCATCATCGACCTGCGCCCGCTCACCAAGGAGACCGGCGTCACGGTCGACGACATCGCCAAGCGCCTGATCGACTACGGCTTCCACGCGCCGACCATGTCGTTCCCGGTGGCCGGCACGCTGATGATCGAGCCGACCGAGTCCGAGGACCTGCACGAGATCGACCGGTTCTGCGACGCGATGATCGAGATCCGTGCCGAGATCGAGAAGGTCGGCGCGGGCGAGTGGGCCGCCGAGGACAACCCGCTGCGCAACGCCCCGCACACCGCCGCCACGCTGGTCGGCGACTGGGCGCACGGCTACACGCGGCAGGAGGCGGTCTTCCCGGCCGGCGTGAACCCGTCGGACAAGTACTGGCCGCCGGTCAGCCGGATCGACGGCGCGTACGGCGACCGCAACCTGGTCTGCTCCTGCCCGCCGCTGGACGAGTACGGCGTCTGACGCAGGACCGGTACAGCCGGTACGCGGAGACACGGACGGGGCAGGGCCCGGGCGGAACGTTCCGCCCGGGCCCTGCCCTCTGTTCGGTGGTGGTCCGACGGGTCCGGTCGGTCTGAAGGGGCCGGTCGGGCCGGTCGGGCCGGCCGGTGGTGGTGCTCCGGACCGGGGCGGGTCAGACCGCGTGGGCGGCCTGGCGGCGGGGGGCGATCACCCGGCCGTCGGGCAGCAGTTCGCCGGTGTCCTCGAACAGCAGGACGCCGTTGCAGAGCAGGCTCCAGCCCTGCTCCGGGTGGCAGGCCACGGGGACGGCGGCCTCTCGGTCCTCGGACTCGGCCGGCGGGCACTCAGGACGGTGCTGGCACATGTGTACCCTCGCTTCGCTCTGCGATCCTCCCCGTGACACGGTGCCGCCGGTTTGCCGTCGGGCGCTGCCGCGGTGGTCGGATTCTGTCCGGCGCCGGGCCAGGTGTGGACCGGCACTCAAGTGGGTAGGACAGGAGGTCCTTCCACGCTGGTTCCCAGTGTCGGCATCCGGGGACGCGCGCGCAGCGATTTCGTGACATGCGCCACAACCCCCGGGCAGAGATCACCCGTTCAGGTGGCCGTGGAGCGCACGCGGTTCCAGGTGGGCCATCCGGTGACCGGCCCGAGCAGGCCATGCCGGATGGCCCGCCCGGGTGATGACCGGGCGGGGCGGGGTGCGGGCGGGGCGAGGCGGGCGGGGCGGGGTGCGGGCGGGGCGGCGGGGCGCCCCGGACTCAGGGGGAGCCGAGCAGCAGCGGCCGGCCGACCGGCGTCCGCGTCAGCAGCGGCAGCAGCTCGGCGGCCGGGTGGGCGCGGTGCGCGGTGACCCCGAGCGGAGCCGGCGCCAGCGGGATCAGCAGGTCGGAGCCGGTGTCGCCGTCCGGGTCGTGCAGCCACAGGGCCGTCGCGTACTGGCCGGGGAAGGTCAGCAGCCGGGGCTGTCGGCGGGCCCGGGAGGACTGGGCGAGCTGCCAGGCCTGGCGCAGGGCCCGGACCGTCGAGTCCAGATAGGGGCCGGCGGTGAAGTGCGAGAAGGTATGGCCCTCGGCGCCCTGCACCACCTCGGCCGCGGCGGCCACCTCGGCGCCGTCCTTGATCAGGAAGCGCCACCCCGTCCGCCGGGCGGCGGCGAGCTCGGCGCGCGGCCCGTCCAGGACGTGGACGGCGAGCGGGTGCGCGGGGAGCAGTGCGCCGGTCGGATGGCGGAGCGCGGCGGCGGCGGGCTGGCGCAGCGCGGTCTCGGAGTCGAGTGCGGCGAGGACGGCGCGGAGCGCGCTGGGCGGGGGCTGGGGAGTCTGCAGAGTCATGGCAAGGTCGCCTCTCCGTGCGAGATCGGCGTGCGAGTGCGGCATACCGGCATGGCATGGTGCGTCGGCGGTGACGGAACCTGGGCCTTGTCCGGTTGGGCAGGATCGCGGTGCCGGCGCGGCCGCCGCCGTCGACGGTGGTCTCGGGCTGAAGGCGGGCCGGGCCGTGGGGCAGTGCGAATTCTACTCGAACAGGTGCGCAGGGTGACCTGTTTATCACAGGCGGTGGCGCCGAGCAAGTCGGCAGATTAGCTGAAACAGCATCAGTTCCCTTGCATTGCAAGCCGATCGAAGCGTTCGGGTATCGATCTTCCGGGTGGGCATGATGCTGGCACGGTCGGTCGGCCGGGCGGCTCAGGAGGAGGGGACCATGGGCGAGAAGGTCGTGGCGACGCGGGCGGACCTGTCGGACCGGCAGCTCTACCGGCGCAAGCTGCAGTCCTGCCTCGACGTGCTCGGCCGAATGCTCGAAGAGGACCGGTTCGACCGGCCACGGGCCGTGATGGGGCTGGAGATCGAGCTCAACCTGGCCGACGAGCAGGGCCTGCCGGTGATGAACAACGGGCAGGTGCTCACCGCGATCGGGTCCAGCGACTTCCAGACCGAGCTCGGCCGGTTCAACATCGAGGTCAACATCGCGCCGCACCGGCTCTGCGGGCACGTCTTCGAGGACCTGCGCGAGGAGATCGACACCGGGCTGCGCTACGCCGACCGCCGGGCCGGCGAGGCCGGTGCGCGGATCGTGATGGTCGGCATCCTGCCGACCCTGGAACACGACCACACCGGGCTGGACTCGATGTCCCACAACCAGCGGTACAGCCTGCTCAGCGACCAGATCCTGGCCGCCCGGGGCGAGGACATCACGCTGGACATCGAGGGGGTCGAGCACCTCCAGCTGGAGTCCATCACCATGGTGGCCGAGGCGGCCGCCACCTCCCTCCAGCTGCACCTGCAGGTGACCCCCGAGCGGTTCTCCTCGGTCTGGAACGCCGCCCAGGCGATCTGCGGCCCCCAGCTCGCGCTCGGCGCCAACTCGCCGTTCCTGTTCGGCCGGGAGCTGTGGCGGGAGACCAGGCCGGTCCTCTTCCAGCAGGCCTGCGACACCCGTTCGGCGGAACTCAAGGCGCAGGGGGTGCGCCCGATCACCTGGTTCGGCGAGCGCTGGGTGGACTCGGCGTACGACCTGTTCGAGGAGAACCTGCGGTACTTCCCGGCGCTGCTGCCGATCTGCGACGACGAGGACCCGGTCAAGGTGCTCGGTTCCGGCGGCGTGCCCCGGCTCGCCGAGATGCGGCTGCACAACGGCACCATCTACCGCTGGAACCGTCCGGTGTACGACGTCAGCGGCGGGGTGCCGCACCTGAGGGTGGAGAACCGGGCGCTGCCGGCCGGTCCGACCGTCGCCGACACGCTCGCCAACGCGGCGTTCTACTACGGCGTGGTCCGGGTGCTGGCCGAGCAGTCGCGGCCGATCTGGACCAGGCTGCCGTTCGAGCGGGCCGACGAGAACTTCCGGCAGGCGGCCCGGTACGGCGTCGACGGGGTCTTCCAGTGGCCGCGGTCCGGCCGGGCCGGACGCGGCGGCGGTCTGACCGCGGTGCCCGCCGTCGACCTGGTGCTGGGCGAGCTGCTGCCGATGGCCCACCAGGGACTCGACGCCTGGGGCGTGGAGCCGGCCGACCGGGACCGCTACCTCGGCATCATCGAGCAGCGCTGCCTGCGCCGGACCAACGGCGCCGCCTGGCAGAGCGCGACCTTCCACCGGCTGCGCGAGCAGTACGGGATGGACCGGCCGGCGGCCCTGGCGGCCATGACCCGGCGGTACATGGAGTACTCGCGCGGCGGGGAGCCGGTGCACACCTGGCCCGTGGGGTAGCGCGCGCCCGGGCGCCGCGGACCCGGACCGGGCCCCGGGACGCGCCCCGGGGCCGCTGTGGAAGGATGACCGCTCCGGCGGTCGGCCGACGGCCGGAGCGACGCCCGTCCGCCGCCGTCCGCGCTGGAGCACCTGGTGACCACCGTCCCGACCGAACCGGAGACCGCGAAGCCCACCCGCCGGCTGCTCGGGGTGGAGCTGCTGACCGTCCTCGGCCTGTCCCTCGGGGCCAGCGGCGTCGGCGCGCTGATCAGCTTCGCCGGCTCGCTCACCGAACCGCTCAACCTGGGCCGCCAGGTCGCCACGCTGAACGGCTCGCGCGCGCCCGGCCGGCCCTGGCTCGACCTCCTCTGGCAGCTGTACTACATCGGCCGCGGACTGATGCCGGTCGTGCTGGTCGGCTACCTGCTGGTCCGCGAGGGCGTGGCCCTGCGGGTGCTCGGCTTCGACCTCGGGCAGAAGCTGCGCGACCTGGGCCGGGGCACGGCGGTCGCGGCCGCGATCGGCGGTTCGGGGCTGGTGCTGTACCTCGCCTCGCAGGCGGCCGGCTACAACCTGACGGTCGCGCCGTCCGGGCTGCCCGACGTGTGGTGGCGGATCCCGGTGCTGGTCGCCTCGGCCTGGCAGAACGCGATCCTGGAGGAGGTCGTCGTCCTCGGCTACCTGCTGCGCCGGCTGGGGCAGCTGGGCTGGTCGTGGCCGGCCGCGGTGGCGGCGAGTTCGGTGCTGCGCGGCTCGTACCACCTGTACCAGGGGGTCGGCGGGCTGGTCGGGAACATCGTGATGGGGGTGGTGTTCTGCCTGCTGTACCGGCGGTGGGGGCGGGTGATGCCGCTGGTGGTGGCGCACGCGCTGATCGACACGGTGGCCTTCGTCGGGTACGCGTTGCTGGCCGGGCACGTGAGCTGGCTGCCGACCGGGTGAGGCCGGGAGGCCGGTTCGGCGGGTCCGGTTGGTCCGACGGGGTCGGTGGGTCCGGTGGGTCCGGTCGGGTGGTTCGCCGTGCGGGCCGGGTGGGGGTGGAGGGGAGTCAGCGGGGGGTCAGCCGGCCCCGGGCCGGGCGACCGGCGGGCGGAGGGCGGCGGGACGCGGCGGCCGGGCCAGCAGCCGGTCCACGTGGCGGCGTTCGAGGCCCTGGCCGGGGTCGATCGGCAGCAGTACGCGGTCGCGGCGCCAGAGCGCGTTGCGGACCAGCCGGCCCGGGATGACGTCGTCGATCCAGGCGAACGGCCGGCCGGCCGCGTAGCGCAGCAGCGGGGCCCACTTGCGGGCGGAGAACAGCTCCATCAGGGGGACGCACGGGTCGCCGGGCTGCGGCGTGTAGCCGGTGAAGCGGACCACCGGCAGCTCCGGCAGGCCGATCGCGGGGGCGATGTGGGTGTTGGCGTGCTCCTCCCAGAGCGACGGGTCGCCCTTGCACCTTCAGGATGCAGGCCCGTGCCGCTGACTGGAGAGTGGAACCATGGCTCGGAAGCCTGCCGGACCGGTGCGATATGTCGACCTGCTTCTGCGGAAGTCGCAGGTCGTCCGGGGTACGGCTGCCCGGGACATCCTGTCGCTGAAGGCGCAGGAACTGAGGGGCCGGGCGTGGGCCAAGCGGGACGGGTACGAGATCCGCAGGATCTTCCGCGAGAACCTTTCGGCCTACAAGAAGGGCGTGAAGCGTCCCGACTTCGACGCGGCGGTGCACGCGCTGCTTGACGGCGACTCGGACTGCCTGTGGGTGTACGACTCCTCCCGCTACTCCCGGCAGGGTGCGGGCGACGTGCTCAAGATCCTGGACGTCCCGGGCAAACGGCTCGTGTTCGACCTGGACCGGCTGGACACCGACATCCCCGCCGACCGCTCCCGCATCGTCGGCAAGGCGGAGGACGCCCGCGAGTACAGCCGGGTGCTGTCGGAGAAGGTCCGCGACACGAAGGCCCAGCAGCGCGAAGAGGGCAAGTGGCTCTCGATGGCCCCCTACGGGCTGAAGGTCACGAAGAAGCGCAAGCTCAAGCACGGCAAGTTCTGGCCGGTGATCGAGCGCATCCACCGGGAGGCCGCAGAGGGCAAGTCGAACTGGAAGATCGCGCTGGGGCTGAACGCCGACGGCTTCCGCTCGACGCGGGGCGGACCGTTCCGCTCGAACACGGTTGGCAAGATCCTTCGGAACCCGGTGTACCTCGGATGGCAGGTCGTGATCGTGAAGCGGCAGAGCCAGATCTACCTGAACGCGAAGGGCAAGCCGGTTCGGGTGTTCGCCAAGGGGGTGGAGGGCATCCCGCAGGAGGTCTGGGACAAGCACCGCAAGATCGCGGCCGGGATCGACCGGCGCGGGAACCTGCCGACGGTGGAGGAGCAGGCCAAGCCGGTCGAGCGCTCGCCCGCGTCGGGGCTGATGTGGTGCGACGGCGGGGGCCGCGACCCGAAGAAGGGGCACAGCGCGACGATCCATGGCGGCTCCTTCCGCTGCGGCCCGCTCAACCTCGGCGAGAAGACTTGCCCCGACCCGGTGACCGGGATGCGGACCTCGGTGGAACGGGTCCTCGCCAAGGAATGGCACACGAAGCTGACCACCGCCAGCCCGCTGGACCCGGTGATGCTGGCCGTCGCCGAAGGCTGGGTGGCCCTGGCACACCCGGAGGAGAGCAAGAAGGAGAGCGAGGCGCGCGGGCAGATCAAGCTGGCGGAGGAGGCCGTGGCCAAGCTCGACCGGCTCAACGCGGGTGGCGCGTACACCGGCCGCGACGGCGAGGAGACGTTCATCAAGCTGCGCCGCGCTGCGGTGGAGGACGTGGAGAGCGCGCGGAAGGAGTGGGAGGCTGTGGCCAAGCCAATGGCGGACATCGCGGTGCTGAGAGATCCCGAGCGCTGCCTGAAGCTGTGGGAGACCGGGGACGCGCACTACCGGGGACAGCTGCTGCGCCTCGCCATAGACAAGGTGTTCTTGAAGAAGGCCCCTTACCAGGGAGCGCGGTTCAAGGCGGACCGGTTGGACATCGTGTGGAAGACGCCGCGCGGGTGGAAGCCGCCGAAGAAGGCGGAGAAGAAGCCCGGGGCGGGCGAGTCCTGAAACGTAGAAAAGGCCCCCGGTCAGCACTGTGCGAGCAGTGCCGGCCGGGGGCCTTGGTGTGTCAGGAGACGAGGGTTTGGAGGATGGCGAGGGCCAGCCTGCGGGTGCGGCCGATGTCGGCCAGGAGGGGTACTGCCTCGGCGGGGACGCGCGGGGCGTTCAGCAGGGCTCGGGCTTCGGCGGTGCTGACGTACTGGGTCAGCAGATACTCGCCGTTTCGCCGGTCGGCTTGGAGCACACTGAGAACCACCTCGGCGATCACCCAGCATTCGGGCTCGCGCATCTTGCTATCAAACCACCGCAGGTGTCACCACCCGAGGCTTTCGATGTCATTGGACAGATCGAGCGCCACGTGCTCCGGAAGGGGGACGACCGTGCGGGTGATCTGGCCGGGAGCGTGGTGCTCGGTCTCGATGACGATGACGCGCTCTCCGGCGGGGGTGCGGGCCTCGTAGGCGCGGGCGGCCTGGTGGACGACGGCGTGGACCACGGGGACGCTCACGACGCGCCCTTCAGGAGGTAGTTCGCCATGGCGATCTTGGAGGCGACTCCGGCGTCCGGGCCGAGCAGTTCGGAGGCGCGCAGGAACGCGCGCTCGCGCTCGGCGGTGCCGGGCTGCGGGAGCATCGTGTCGGCGAAGGTCGGCGGCTGTGGGGCGGGGTAGGCGGTCGGGTAGTCGGTGACGATCGGCTGCGGGGCAGTGAGCTGGTCGGCCAGGACCGGCTGCGGGAGGGCGGAGGGCGAGGTGGAGCCGCCGGCCGCGAGGTAGGGGGTGCCGTCCTGTCGCGCCTGCTCGGCCTGGCGGGCGGCCTCCATCTCACCGAGGCGTCGGGCGGCCTCGGCCTCCTCCTGGCGTACGCGCTCGATCTCCAGCGCGGTGGCGCGGGACTGGGCGGCGGCCTGGACGAGGGTGGCGCCCAGGGACTCGGCCACCTCGGGGTTGAGGTAGATGGAGGCGGCGGTCTCGCCGCAGTGGACGAGCAGGCCGATGTCGCCCTCGCCGTCCACGTGGGTGCGTGCGTAGTCGCGGGGGCCGTCGTACTTGCAGGGGAAACGGTGCTCGTCCAGGTGGACGGTGTGCTGCTCAGTCGCGGTGGTCATCGGTGCTCTCTCCGGTGGGTGCGGTCAGGAATTCGGCGATGCGCAGGACGGCGCTCACCCGGGCGTCGATCGGCTGGTCCTGGTAGCCGCGGGCGTTGGTGGCCATCTCGGTGACGGTCTTCTGGGCGAGGGCCAGGGCCTCGGGGCGGTTCACCGCTTCTCCCAGTGCGAGTCGATGCCGAACAGGGGCGGCGGGGCGGGGCGGTCGTACAGGCCGCCGGCCGTCGGCTTGGGCGCGGAGACGCGTTCGGCCTTGGCCTCGCGGTCCAGGACGCTGGCCTGTCGGGCGAGGTAGGCGGACAGCTCGCGGCACTGGTCGGCGGTGAGGCGGGCGGGGCGGGCGGTCTCCGCACCCACGGACAGGGCGAGGACGCCGTGCATGCGCTCGTTGCGCACGCCGACGACGGAGCCGAGTCGGACGGTCAGGGTGGCCTTGTGCTCCGTGCTCTCGATCATGGGGTTCTCTCTCCTCGGTCAGGTGAACAGGTTCATGAAGGCGTGGACTTCGCGGGCGGTGTGCCCGCCGTCGTAGCGGACGCTCTCGCCGTTGTGGGTGATCTCCAGGCCGTAGCCGTCGCTGTGGCCGGGGTCGGCGAAGACGCGCAGCACCGCGCCGCCGGACAGCTCGTAGGTTCCGACCGGGGACTTCATCTCGCGTTCCTTCCGTAGGGGCTCGGAAGGGTTGAGTCGGGGCGGTTAACAGCGGCGGTCACGCGGCGGCCCTCATCTTCTTCAGGGCGCGCGACCACGTGGCCTTCACGGTGCCGGGGGTCTTGCCCAGGGCCTCGGCTATCGCGGTGGCGTCGAGCTTCCCGGCGGAGGTGAGCATCGGGGGCTCGCCGTCGAAGCCGAAGGCGGCGCGCGCGATGGCGGCCTCGCCCGGGGACATCGCGGCCAGTAGCGCACCGGCCTTCACCTCGGCGGCGGCGGTGAAGCGGGCGCTGGTGTCGGCGTCGGCTTCGTGGTCCACGATCGCGCCGCTGGCGTGCTTGCCCCGCTTGGTGCCGGTGACCTTCACGCCCTTGCAGCGAACGGCGTCGCGCGAGACCTCCAGGGGGTTGAGGGCCAGGGAGGGCTGGAGGGTGGTGCACCAGCCCGCAGTGGTGGCGGCGGCGACGACCGGCAGCCCGTCCTTGACGGCCAGGCGCAGGCGGGCGGCACGGGGGGTGGTGCCGAGCTGGGTGTACTCGACCAGACGGTCCGGGTCCTGCGCGGTGGAGGCGTCGAGCGCGCTGTCCGGCACGGCGGTGATCGGCACGGGGCGCTCGAAGGCTGCGGCGACGGTGGCGGCCCGGTCGGGCGAGAAGCGGGCGCTGGTCTCGGGGTGGTTGATGAGTTCGGCCTTCGCGGCTTCGAAGTCCCCGCCGGAGCGGGCCAGGGCGCCCATGAACGTGCCTGCGCTGTCGCGGGCCACGCCGGGGGCGATCTCGCGGGTGGCCGCCGAGCGGCCGTCGAGCTTGGCCCGCTGGAAGGCGTAGCTCGTGAACTTGGCGGTGTTGTCGCCTTCGGTGTCCCAGGTGTGGATCGCGCGCCAGAAGGAGAGGCGCATCTCCTGGGCGATGTCCTGGGCGGCCTGATGGCTGTCGCCCTCCATGTGTGCCGCGCGCTTGCGCGCCACCGAGCGGGCGATGCCGTCCAGCTCGGTCAGGATCTCCTCGGTGGCGACCCGGCCTCGGTCGAGCTTGCCCATGCCGGTCAGGGCGGTGAGGGGCTTGGGGGTCTGGGCGAGGGAGATCAGGGCGGGCGTGATGCAGGACGAAGACATGGTGGTTCCTTGGCATGTACAGAACAGATAGGTGGGCGTGCGGTATCGCCGCGCGGCGGACCGCAGAAGGGCATGGCGAAGCCCACGGCCGGCGGATCGGCCGTGTCAGGGCATGAAGAAGCCCCGGCGGGCACTGGGCCGCGTCGGGGCATGAAGAAGCCCCTGCTGTGTCGGGTCAGCCGAGAGCAGGGGCGGGCGGCGGACTGACGTCAGGTCAGGCCGCGGGTACTCCCGGGCCGCTTCGGCAGGGGCCGGGCGAGTCCGAGAGGGTGAGGCGTCGGGAGATCAGGGCCATGCAGCGCGACAGTCGCAGGTGGGCGGCTCGCATGCGCCGCACCTGGCGGGGGGCGAACCGCACCGCCCGGTGGGCGTGCCGACCGGCTAAGGCCCGCAGCATCTGCCGGATGAAGTCGCATCCGGCGGGCTCGGCGGCAAGCGCCTCAAGGGCGAGGTGGCTGCCGTCGATGATCCCCATCGCGCGGCGTACGGCCAGTGCGATGGTGGGGGTGATGGTGCGCGCGACCTCTCGGCGGACCCGGCCGATACGGCGCAGGTGCCACCGGGAACCACAGGTGCGCGACCATCCGCCCCGCCTCATCGTGACTCCCAGTAGTGGGCCGCGCATCCTCCGGCGCAGCATGTGAGGCGAGCCTAAACATGTGTCTGTTGTGTGCTCAACAGGTGTATGTCGAGTGAATAGAGACTTTCGTCCCGATCATGGCCACTGCCTGCGGATTCGTGGGTAAAAGGGAGGTAATGTGACGTCTGCCTCACTTGCCGTGTATGCGTAGATAGTCCGCTCCTCGGTCGAGCCGGGCGGAGGAGTCCCCGAAGTGCCCCAGGGCGCTGTTCTCGCCCCTGCACAGAAGCCTTCTGACGGCCTGTCCGTAGGGTTTGTCGTGGTCGTGGTCGACCACCAGACGGTCCCCGGCGGCGGCCTTCTGGCCACAGATCGCGCACCGCCACCGCTGGCTGCGACCCATTCGTTCGTAGTCGCTCAGGGTGATGCCGTAGACCCTGCGGAGCCGGGCGTCGCGCCGCTTGCGGATGACCTGCGGGTCGCGGCTGGCCCGGTTGTTGGCGGCCTTCACGCACGGCCGGCACACGTTCGCCCGCCCGTTGGGGGCGCGCTTGCGCTTCCCGAACTGCGGCAGGGGCTTCTCGTCGTCGCAGACCTCGCAGAACTGCGTGAACTCGCTTTCCGGTTCACGCCGCATAGGCCCACTCCTTCGGCAGCTTGTAGCCGTCGGCCCAGCTCGGCCCGTAGACCTCCGCGTCGGTGTCCAGCGGGACGCCCAGCAGGTCCATCCGCATGGCCTCGGCGCAGGCGCGGGCGACGTCCGCGGCCTCCTTCTTCGGGGCGGTGCCCACGACTTCGTCGTGCACCCACATGGTCAGGTAGGGGGTCAGGCCCTGCTCGTCCATCTTGATCAGCGCCTGTCCCATCGTGTCGCGGGCGGTGGACTGGCAGGCGTAGGCGACGCTCTTGTACAGCTTGTCCCGGTCCAGGTGGAGGCGGCGGCCGGTGACCGTGGTCATCGTGCACCGCTCCGCCAGCGCGACCCGTTGCATCTTGCGGGCCCAGCGCTTGATGCCGGGGAACGCCTTGCCGTAGCGCTGGAGGGTGTCGCGCATGACGTCGACCGGCTGACCGGTCTGCTTGGCCAGCGTCACCGCGCCGCCCTGGTAGGCGGTGCCGAGCCCGGCAATTTTGGCCAGGGTCCGCTGGGCCTTGGTGTACTCCTCGCCGAACATCAGCGTGGCGGCGTAGCCGTGGAGGTCGTGGCCTTCGGCGATGGCCCGGGTCATCCGGGTCTCGCCCGACAGGGCGGCCAGCACCCGAAGCTCGACCGCCTGCTGGTCCACGCTGAAGTACACGTGCCCCCGCTCGGCGACCACCGCGCGCCGGATCTCCCACCCGTGGGAGGGAAGCTGTGCCATCGCCGGGTCGGAGTGCGAGGCACGACCGGTCTGGGCGCCCAGTGGGTTGATCTTCGGATGGATGCGGTCGAACGCGTCGCGGCCCGCCAGCATCGCCTGGGCATAGCTGGTCGACCACTTCCCGGCCCTCTTCGCCCGCAGTACGGCGTCGGCCAGGACGTTGGGCTCGCGCATCCCCAGGCGCTTCCAGTCCTGATCGAGATCGGCCAGCGGCAGAAGCACCTCCTTGGCCACCGACAGCGCGCCGCTGTCGGTTTTCTCCGTCAACCGCTCGCCCATCCCGAGCAGCGCGCCGGCCACCTGGTCCGGGGAGTTCACCGAGTCGACGCCGAAGCGCGCCGCCACAGCGGAGAACTTCTCCTTCTGCGCGCCGAGCCGACCGACCAGGCCCTCGGTGTACTCCGGGTCGATCAGCATCCCGCGCCGCTGGAGCTTGGCGCACACCAGCGCGAGGCGGTGTTCGTAGGGCAGCAGCGCCGAGCGCAGTCCCTCGGCCTTGTAGCGGGCCAGCAGCCTGGGCAGCAGCCTGGCGACCAGCAAGGCGTCGAGACCGGCGTACAGCTCGAAGACGGGGTGCGAGAGGCTGATGCCCGCCCACCCGGTCGCCTTCGTGAACCCCAGCCCGTTGAACACCTGCGTCAGGTCGCCCTGCGTGTCGGGCGCGGCCGGGTCGACGTACCAGGCCGACAACGGCTTGAGGGACAGGCCGATGCCGCCCTCGTAGTCGTGGCGGCTGTCCAGGAGGTGGGCGGCCACCCGGGAGTCCTGCGCGCGGGGGTAGAGGTCTTCGAGCCGGATGCCGAACTCGGTGTCGACCTTCAGCGCGTCGAAGCTCAAGTTGTGCGCGACGAGGTTGGGCAGCTTCGCCAGGGCCTCGCGGGCGGCCTCGCGGAACGCACCGCCGAGTTCGACGGGGATGACGTACGCGGTGTGGGTGTCGCCGAACTGGACGAGCCGTATTCGGTCCGTCCACGCCAGGCCGGTGGTCTCGGTGTCGAAGCCCAGCAGGGTGCCGGCCGCCGCGTGGGCGGTCCACCAGGTGCGGAACTCCCGCAGGTCGGCCGCCCGTTCGGCGACCTTGATCTCGACCGGCTCTCCCGCCAGTCGGTACGGGTGTACCCGCATGTGCTCGCTTCCTAGTAGTCGTTGGTGGTGTCGAACACTCCCGGCCCGGCCGGAACCGCCTGGCCCGCGAACCTCACGCCGAGCAGCACCCGGCCCTTCGTCATGCGGTGCTGGCGGATGCCGCGCTCGTCCAGTGCGCTGATGAATCCGCGGCGCGTCCATGCCTTCTCGCCCTGCGCCTCCGACCAGTCCCGATACGCGTTGTAGGCGTCCTGGGCAGGCACGTGGCTCTTGTCGCTGTCGACCTTCACCAGCACGTCCGTCAGGAACTCCGCCAAGGCGTCGGAGTTCTCCTTGAAGTTGGAGGTGGCGGACTTGATGCAGTCGGGCTCCTTCAGGCCCTCGGCGTACCACTCGACGGCTCCCTGGACGGCCCACGCGGCGATCCCCTCGGCCTCCTCGCGCAGATCGGCGAAGATGCCGTGGTCCCGCTCCTCCGGCTTGAAGTACCGGTCGAACTTGATCAGCTTCACGCGCCTCCACAGGCCGGTGTCCTGCGAGCGGAAGTTGGGCGAGTGGTTGGAGGCCAACCACAGGAGGAAGGTCGGCTGGTAGGTGAAGAAGTTCTCCCGCATGAACCGGGCGGTGAGGCGGTCCGAGCCGGTGGCGCGCTTCAGCACGCTCTCGCTCATCGGCTTCCCGGCCTCGCCCTCGCTGGCCATCACCATCCGGGCCCCGCGCAGCGCGGCCAGGTCGGCGGGGATCGAGCTGCCCCGGTCTTCGAACGTTTCGAAGCGGGTGGTCTCGGACAGCGCGTCGAAGACGTAGGACAAGGTGTCCAGGAACACCGACTTGCCGTTCGCGCCGACGCCGACCAGCACCGCGAACGCCTGCTCCGCGGTCGACCCGGTGATGCCGTAGCCGCACAGGCGGCGCATGTAGTCGACCATCAGCGGCTCGTTCGGGAACACCTCCTTCAGGAACCTCCGCCACCGCTTGGCCTTCTTCAGCCGGTCGTACTTCCACGGGAGGGCCTTGGTCAGCATGTCCGCCGGGTCGTGCGGCTGAAGGCGGCCCGTGCGCAAATCCACGGTCCCGTTGGCGAACGAGATCAGGTGCGGCCGGTTGTCGAAGTCGTCCACGTCGCAGTGCACGCCGCGCACCGACGCCAGTTCGCGGATCAGGTCGTCAATCCTGCGGGCCATCGTGAAGCCCTTCGCCGCCTTCGCCAGCGGCAGCGCCTGCACCTGCTTCTCGTACTCGGCGTCCAGCGCCTCCCCGGCGAGCTTCAGTTCCAGGGCGGCGCGGATGATCTCCTTCTCGCGGGCCAGCGTCTCCACCATCGCCGCCCCGAGGTCGTGGGCGGCCTGGCGCACCAGCACCTCGGACCGCGTCCAGCAGGTCCCCGTCCACACGTGGAAGCCGACGCCCTCGGCGTACTTGATGCCGCCCTTCATGAACTGGACCAGGGCGTGGGCGTTGACGATGTCGCTCGCCCCGTACCGGGACGCCGCCTCGCGGTAGGCGGCCACCGCCTCGGCCGGCGGCAGCGTCAGCGCCGCCTTCTGCGGCGCGTAGGGGGTAGTCAGGCTGTCGATGGCGTATGCCGTCATCGCTTCTCTCTCCATACTGCGTAGTCCTTGAAGCCCTCGGGCAGCGTCAACTGCCGGGCGGTCACCTCCCGTTGGTGGAGGGCGGCGAGGATGGTCCGGGCGAACTCCCGCCCGGAGCGGTCGTTGTCGCCACACACCCGCACGTCGCGGCCGGCCAGTCCGGCGGCCAGCGCGTCCAACGTGGTCGGGTCGTTGTTGAGCAGCGCGGCCCCGCGCACGCCGACGGCGTTGTAGCCGTCGGCGACGACCGCCAGCGGGTCCGACAAGCCTTCGGCCACCACCCACGGCGCGGCCGGGTCGGGCCCGGGGAACACACCGAAGCGCTGCCACTCGTAGCCCTCGGGGTTGGCGAGCGAGATCCACCGGCCGGGGCAGCGCCCCGTCAGGTCCCGGCCCTGGGCGCCCCTGGCCACTCCCGCAAAGTCGGCCATCGGCACTACGAGGCGGGGATACCGGACGAACGAGACCGGAACCCAGTCGGGGCACGGCTGCGGCCCCGGCCACCAGCGCAGGCCCAGCCGGCCCTGCTCGGCCGCCGACAAGCCGAAACGTTTCTGCGTGTAGGACGTGGCCGGGGCGGCGTCGACCTCACCGGCCGGCAGGGAGTCCAGCCACACCCGCAGGCCCGCCGTCAGGAACGGGGAGACCGGTTCGGGCCGGGCCTCGGCGACGGCGACCAGGCCCTCGGCGTCCACGTTGAACAGGTGCCGGGGCAGCAGGTCCAGCGCGGCGACGATGTCCTCGAAGCGGCACCCGGCGCGGCAGGCCAGGCCCACCATGCCGCTGGTCTTCAAGTTGATCCACAGCGACGGCTTCCCGTCGTCGTGGGCCGGGCAGCGCGCCACCCACTCGCCCGCCTGGTAGTCCCGCCACTCCTCCAGGCGATCCAGGATCTCCCGCATGCGCACTGCCCTGCTCCTCTCTTCAGTAGCCGGCCTCCCGCAGAGCGCGGACGATCGCGGCGTGCGTGCGGATGGACGTGACGGCGTACCCGTCCTCGGTCCGGGCCCGGGGTCGCTTCACGTACGCGACGCCGAACGGCAGCCCCGCGTTCTTCGCCTCGACCTCGGCCTGGCGGACGTAGGCGGCGAGGTCGTACGACTTCTCGGCCTTGCACTCACCGGCGAACGGGCGCACCCCGAGATCGCCGATGTCGTTGACGCCTTCCTGGACCTGGCGGCGGATGTTGTCCGGGTCCAGGGGGTCCTTCCATCGGACAGCGCGGTCGCCGTCCTTCCACAGCTCCCGGTATTGGCCGAGCTGTTCGTTCAGGTAGTCGGCCACCGCGGTCTCCCAGCCGGTGCCCTTGGCTTTGTTGCGGTTGGCCACTAAGCGGTCACCACCGTCAGGCCCGCGCCACGGAACACGGCCACCGCAGCGGCCTCCCAGTAGCGGGCGAAGTCCGGGCGCTGCCGGGCGTCGTGGAGGAAGAGGACCAGGTCCCCGGGGCCTGCGGTGCGCAGGTCACCGAGGGGTGGGGCGATGCCCGCCCCGACGCGGTACGTCACGTCTCGCCCTCCCCCTGGCGCGGTTCGCGGAAGTCGACGGTGTGGGCGGCGTCCGAGGCCCGCAGCAGGCGGCGCGGAGAAGCACCTTCGGCGGCCAGCGCCCGCGCGCGGGCGTGCAGGAAGGCCCGGCGTTCTTCGGGCGGGACCTTCCACAGCGGCGTGGAGTGGTCGGTCACCGGGCCGGGCCCTCCTCCGGCAGATGCGTCCAGGAGGTCCGGCGCGCGATGTGACGGCATGCCCGCTCGGAGATCTCGAAAGCCTCGGCGAGGGCGGAGAGGCTGGCGCCCAGGTCGGCCGCGCGCCTGATCGCGTGGACCTTGCGTTCGGTCAATTTGGCCTGGCTGTTGCGGGTGCCGGCCGACGGCGGCCGGGGCGACTCGCGGAAGGCCATGCGCATGATCTCCTGCGCTCGGTCGGTCGCAGGCAGGACGTTGACGAGGCGGGCCGGGATCGGCTCCGCCGTGGTGGGGGTGTGCACGGGGTTCTCTCTCCAGGGAAACGGGAGCGGGACCGGCCTCCGAAGAAGCCGGTCCCGCTGGTGGTGGTGCTGGGTGGAGCGCCGGTTAGAACGGCGGCTCCTCCTCGACGGCCGAAGCCGGAGTGTCGGTGATGGCCTGCTCGTACGCCTTGATGACCTTGGCGGTGAGCTTCTGGTAGTCGACCTCTCGGCCGGCCTTGTTCGTGTAGTTCACGCGCTCGTTGATCAGGTTGACCAGCGCGGGGCCGTCGACCTTGGCCAGCGCGTTCTTCAGCGCGGGCAGCTCACTGATCAGCGACCAGCCGCTGGACTTGTAGCGGAAGACGCCCAGGTGCGGGTCGTGGGCCAGGGTGAAGGCGATGCGGATGTCCGGCTTGGGGCCCCGCTCGTCCTTCGCCCGCGCCTTCAGCTCCGCGATGGTGCGCGGGCAGCGGCACGGCACGCCCACGTCCTCCGGCGGGGACAGGAAGGCCCGGGTGTCGCAGTGGTGGGCGAGCTTGCCGTTGACCCAGTGCTTCATGTCGAACTGGATCGCGTCGGGGCCGTCGATGACGACCTCGACCCGGTCGGTGTCGGTGTCCACCGCGATGGCGTCCTCGGCCTCGGTGTCCAGCTCGTGAGGCGTGCCGCCCAGCAGTTCCGCCACGGCGTCGGCGGTGGCCGGCACCGCGCTGGTGACGCGCCACTTGTGCAGGGCACGGGGGAAGCCGCCGTTCGGGTCGGGCTCGTAGGCCCGGAAGGTCCCGGCGATGTCCGGGCGGGCGTTGGCCTCGGCGCGCTCCGCGCGCTCCGCCAGCTCGGGGTCGGAGTTGAAGATGTTGTCGAGTGCGTCGCTCAAGTGCAGTCCGTTCTTTCGGGTCGGTGGCCGCCGGTCGGTCGGCCCCGTGGGTGTTGAGTCGTGGCGGTTAACAAGCCGCCCCGAGAGGGTTGAGTCGTGGCGGTTAACAGGCCCTGGTCAGGAGGCGCGCCGGGCGGTGCCGGTCACGTGGCCGGACTCGTGCTTCCAGGCGACGCGGCCGATGATCCCGGCGTCCGAGGCCCGGTCGTCGGCGAAGCGCTGGCGCAGGGTGAGGAACCGGTCGAAGATCGGGCGGTCGATCGTCACCGGGCGGAACTCGGCGCGGGTCGGGGTGATGTGCAGCACCGCCCCGGCGTCGACCTTCGGGAACGGCACGATCCTGCGGTCCACGGTGATCAGGTGGTCCGCGTGGGCGTAGGCCGCGAGCTGGTAGGCGACCGACAGGTACACGCTCTTGCTGGTCTTCAGGTCGCCCAGGACCGTCTTCCCGTTGATCTTCACCATGAAGTCGAAGCTTCCGGCGTAGTTGTGGCTGGACGACCAGGCGACGTCTTCCGCGTTCAGCAGCTCGGGCTGGTAGCGGTCGAGCCACGATTCGATCGCCGGGACGTACGGCTCCACGTCGTGGTGCGGGTAGGGCACCTCCTCGCCGCGAAGCCGCAGTTCGAAGAAGTCGTGGACCAAGCTGCCGACGTCGGCGCGCAGCTTGGTGTACCGCTTCGCGGAGTACTTGAGGAAGTCCACGGCCGCCTGGCGGTCGCGGGCGGCGATGCGCTGGACGACATCCAGGTCGGTCACCGCGGCCTCGGCCGCCATGCCGGCCGACCAGTCCTGAAGGAAGGGCTTCGCCTCCATCGACAGGATGCTGGTCACCGAGGGGGCGAGGTCGCCCGACTCCGGGTGGACGTAGTAGCGCGAACCCTTCTGGTGGATCGTGCGGACGCCTTCAGACATGTGTTCCTTTCGGTGGCGGGCATGAAAAAGCCCCGACCGTCCAGAGGACGGCCGGGGCCCAGGCTTACCTGCCTTACTTACCTTACTTTGCTTGCTTGTACGTGACGGCGGAGCAGCGCCCATAGGAGAGGTGCGGTCGTGCCGACAGTAGCGGCGGCCATCACTGACCAGCCGTCCTGCTCATGGAGAACCACAGTCGTCAGCGCACCGTGTGCGCCAACCACCACGTCTCCCCAGGTCACGGGCCTACTGGCCCCTGCGGGAGGAAGGGGATTCCACTGTGTCATGATGGGGGGCGTTCCTTTCGGGTCCCTAAGAGAGTCGCGCGAGGAATACGAGGGCCACCCCCTGTCCGGGGTGGCCCTCACTCGCATTTGGCATCTTAGGGCCCGTCAGATACGCGCGCCAAATCGCCGACCCCGAAGATCGATCAGCGGACATCGATGCAGGTCAGAGGCTTTCCGAATGACTGTCATGTTGCAACCTGTGGCGATGTCAGTTGGCGTCCGGGGAGGCCAGTTGCCAGACATTAGCCTTTGGGGTCCCAAAGGCTAACTTCAGAGCATGATTACAAAGCTCCGGGCTAACAAGTATTGAGAAGCAAAACGATTACTCTTTCAGCCTAACGAAACGATTGCTCTTTCAGCCTAACGAAACGGATAGTCTTTGAGACTAACGAATCCGTTATCTTTGGGCCTAATCGGCACGGTATCCATCCCGTATCGAGCTGGTTAGACATACGACACGGACCGTATGTCATCCGCGTTAGACCCGGTCAGGCAGCGGAGAGCAGCGAGGGCAGGGTGTCCGAGAAGCCGGGCACCTCCGCCTCGACTCGCCCGTTCGCGGCCTGCTCGTCGGCCTCCCGCTCGTCCGGCGTCAGCAGGTCCGGCACGGGCGTGTAGATGAAGACGACGTTCTCGATCGCGGTAGCGGTGCGGTCGATCGCGTCGAAGCGCTCGCGCAGTGTCACAGGGCCTCCAGGGCTTCGCGGATTCGGGTGTGGAAGTCGGGCAGGGTGCCGGTGTTGGGGACCACCAGGTCGGCGTGCTCGGGTCCGAGCTGTTCGCTCGGGTGCTCGCCGTCGGCTCCGCCCCGGTCGATGAACCAGACCGCGAAACCCGCGTTCCGCAGCGCGTCCACCTCGTTCACGAAGCGCACGTCCGTAACGACGACCGGGCCAGCGATTGCGGCGGCGGTGCGCAGGCAGCGGGTGATCCAGAAGTCCGGGTCGACGTGGCGGCGGACGCCCTCCGTGCCGAGCCGCTGAAGGAAGCGCCGGGCCTCCGGGAACCTGTCCTTCACGGCCTCCCAGCCGTGGCGGTCCACCGCGTCGGCCAGGTGGACCGGCACCGGGGCGTTAACGCCCAGCAGCTCGATGCCCACCACCGGGTCGATGTCGTAGGCCAGGGCCTTCAGCGGGTCGGCCAGCGCGAGCCGGGTGACCCCGTACTCGGCCAGGACCCCGGCCGCCGTGTCCTTGCCGGACCGGGCCCGGCCGATCAAGGCGATGTTTCTCATGTCTAGACCTCCTCGCCACTGTTAAGCGGCCACGGTTAACACCGGCACCCTGGGCCGCGCGCCGGCCAACCCGGTGCACCTCTCCACAGCCGTTGAGGCGCCACGGTTAACAAGCACGCCAGCGGCAGGCCCGGAACGCGAAAAGGCCCCGCCCTCCCCGAGGTGGGGAAGGCGGGGCCTGGGGTCGGAGGTCAGCTCAGGGAGTCCTCCAGCGCGAGCAGCGCGGCGCGGGTCTCGGCGAGTTCCTGGCGGAGCTGGTCACGGGTCTCCGCGTCCAGCGCCTGCGGGCTGAGCGTGGCGAGGGCGAGGCGGAAGCTGCGGACCACCTGCGGGCTGCGGGCCGGGGGGATCGCCAGGTCTTCGTCCTCGGCGAAGGCGATGCGGCTGGCGACCTGGAGTGCCCGGCGGTTCGCCGAGACGATCTCCTTCTGAGCCTGCGGCACGATCCGGTAGTACGCGAAGATCTCGTCCGACGAGGCCAGCCCGGGGAACAGCTTCTCCCGCTGGGCGGGGTCGTGGTCCAGGCTTCGGACGTAGTCGACCCGGACCTGGGACATGGCCGCGCGAACGGCGCGCGAGGCGGTGTCGCGGTCCTCCTTCAGCTTCTTCCGCCGCTCCGTGGAGTCGCCCGGAACAGGCTTCAGGCCCATGGCGTCCAGGAGATCGGACATCCACATCCGTGCGGCGTAGCTCTCTCGACGCAGGTCCGGCCGACCGTCGGCGTTCGTGAACAGCAGCGCAGTCTCGAACACGACTTCCGCGAGGGGCCCGTACTCGCGAGCTTGGACAGTCTTGGCGAGCGGCAGGGCCCTGTCCATGATCTCTTGGGCGCCAGGGACGTCCTGCCAGCTCGCTTTGGACGGTTTCCTCGCGGCCATGGATTCCTCTCAGGTGGATCGGGCGGAATCCGGTACGAACACCGTCCGCCAGCCATCCATTCCACCACGCCGTCCCCCGGAACGAGGAAAGGCCCCGGCCCGCCCGAAGGCAGGCCGGGGCCCGGGTTCATCGCTTGATCTTCATACCGTCCTCGCCGACCACCGGGGCCTGGCTCTGCTCGGGGTGCGGGCAGGCGCAGCACTCGGCGAGGGCTTCGGTGCGGGCGGCCTCGCTGTTGGCGGCGTCGGTGGCGTGGGTGACGACGCGCTTACCCGCGGAGTGCCCGCCGGCCATCGCGGCGGCGGCGAGCAGCAGGCCGACGATGGTCTCGTTGGTCTCGATTCCGGCGAGCTTGGGCACGACGGTGCCGAGCACGGTCAGCAGCGCGACGACGGCCGAGCG
The DNA here is from genome assembly GCF_056437345.1 of Kitasatospora sp. NPDC042419. Classification (NCBI taxonomy): domain Bacteria; kingdom Bacillati; phylum Actinomycetota; class Actinomycetes; order Kitasatosporales; family Streptomycetaceae; genus Kitasatospora; species Kitasatospora sp. NPDC042419. The sequence continues at coordinate 263,661 of NZ_JBWKAW010000008.1, read as the reverse complement.
GGCGCGGACGGGGTTGTCGGTGATCCAGGTCTTCAGGTTGTCGATGGTGGTCAGCCCTTCAGGCGTACGACGACGTCGGTGATCAGGGCGGTGCCGCCCGCGAGGCCGGAGGCGACGACGCCGTAGCGCCAGACCTCCAAGGCGCGGACCCGGTCTTCGTGGTCGCGCAGGGTCTGGTCGACGGCGTCACTGCTCTGGGCCAGCGAGCGGACGTCCTCCCGCACGCCCACCAACTGGTCGTATATCTCGCGCGGGCCGATGACCACGCCCAGAGGCTCGTTCTCGGGCATCAGTAGCCCCCTTCGTTCCAGGCGATCGACTCGAAGCTGCCGTAGGTCGCGTTCGCGTAGCGAACCCCGGCGACGATGGAGTCCACGGGGTTGAGGATGTTGCGGTGGCCGGGCAGCGAGTACGCGTCGAACGTGGGCTTGATGGTCTGGAGCAGGCCGTACGTCCCGCCGTAGAGCGCTTCGTTCGAATCCCAGTGGTTTTCGGCGAGGGGGTTGCCGCCGGACTCGACCATCGCGCGGTGTTCGATCGCCGCCGCGCTGGGGACGAGGTCGCCGTTCGCCCGGAGGATGTCCCGGGCCTGTTCGATCCACCCAGCGAGGTCGTCGGAGTAGCCGGTGTTCGGGGTGGCCGGCACCTCCTCGACCTGCGGGGCCGGGGCGGGTTCGGCCGGTGCGGACGCGGCGGGCTCCGGAGCCGGGGCGGGGGCTGCCTTGGGCGGGGCCGGGCGCGGGACGGGGGCGGAGCCGTCCGGGATCACGACGTCCTGGCCGGGGAAGATCAGGTCGGGGTTCGCCACGGTGCCCGCGTTGGCGGCGACCAGCGCCTCCAGGGTGACGCGGCGGTCGGCGGCGATGTCCCACAGGGTGTCGCCGGGCACGACGGTGTGGACCGGCGCGGCGGCGGCCCCGGCCGTGGCGGTGGGCAGGCTGATGACCTGCCCGACCTCGATCCGGTCGGGGTCGAGCACCTGCGGGTTGGCGTTGACCACGGCGTCCAGGCCGACGCCGTGGCGGGCGGCGATGGCCGAGAGGGTGTCGCCCGCTGCGACGGTGTGGGTGGCCGCGCCCGGGGCCGGGGTCGGCAGCGGGTCCGGGTTCGGGGCGGGCTGCTCGGTCTCGGCCGGAGCAGGGGTCGACTCCGGGGTGGGCTGCTCGGTGGCCGGGGCGGCGGTCGGGGACGCGGTGGCGGCGGGGACGGTGATCTGCTGGCCCTCGGTGATTCGGTCCGGGTTGTCGATCTGCGGGTTCAGCGAGAGCAGCCCGGCAACCGTGGTGCCGAGCGCCACGGCGATGCCGCCCAGGGTCATGCCCCGGCGGACGGTGATCGTGCGGGTGGCCGGCGGGCGCGGCACGGGGGCGTCGCCGAACTGGGCGAGAAGGCGGGCGAGCTGCCGGGGGCCGGGGATGCCGTCGGCGTCGGCGGTGTCGCCGAGCTTGAGCTGCCAGGCACGGAAGGACTCGGTGTCCGCGCTGCCCCAGACGGGGCCGGGGCCCTCGGTGTAGCGGGAGCAGCCCGCCCGGACGAGGGCGCGGCCCATGACGGTGATGTGCTCGCCGCGCGCACCCGGGCCGTACGGCTTGCCGTCGATGGTGACGGCCTGGCCGCTCGGGGTGCCGGTGCTGCCGCTGGTGGTGTAGGCGGGGCGGCCGACGCCGAGCACGACGGAGCGGGGGCGGACCTTGCGGGCGACGCAGCCGCCGGAGCCCTGGCCCGCGCCGGAGCTGCGGGCGGTGTTGCCCTCGACGGTCTTCACCTGCTGGCCGGGCGCGGAGTCCTCCAGCACGATGCCCACGTGGTCGGCGGTGGGGCCGCCGTCCCAGGTGAAGAAGATGACGTCGCCGCGCTTGAAGGCGGCGTCGCGGCCGAGCCACTGGCCCTTGTTGCGGAACGCCTGGACGTGGCTGGGGCAGTAGGCGAAGCGGCCGACTGCTGCGGCCTCGCCGCCCTTGTCGGCGCACCAGGAGACGAACATGTCGCAGAAGGGTTCGTGGTTGAAGCCCGGGGCGTACCACTTCCCGAAGGGGGTGTCGTAGTACTTGCCGTTCGGGGAGAGGCCGCCCCGGTAGTTCTGGTCGGCCCACTTCAGGGCCTCGGTGATCATTGCTTCGCGGGAGATGGAGCAAGTTCCTTTCGGGCATGGCGAGTGGACCTCCTCGTTGGAGGAGGTCCACTCGCCATCAGCTGGGGGGTCAGGCGTAGCCGGGCGGGAGGGGGACGAGGGTCCAGGTGCCGGCCTCGGTCGCCTGCGGGGCTTGGTTGAAAGGGAGGGCCATGGCTACGCCGGGGTCGACGGTGCCGCCTCCGGTGACGTCGGTTCGGGTCTGGAGCAGGACTCGCTGCCACTCGCCGGGCTGGCCTCCGCCTCGGGGCAGCACCCAGTCCAGGCGGACCCACGAGTTGTTGAGCGCGCCCCCGGTGTACTGCCACTCCGCGGTGACCGCGCGGGCCTTGTCGACGTCGAACAGGCGGAGCCAGACGTTGGCGCCCTGCTTGGAGGAGACGCGGCAGTCCAGGCGGATGACGGGGTGGGCGATGCCTGCGGTGGGGATGGTGGCGGCGGCGCGCCAGGTGGTGGCGACGTCCAGGCCCTGGCGGTAGGGGGTCATGGGCAGCACCGCGCCGAGCGCGGACGCGGTGCGTTCCATCGCGGACAGCCGGGTGTCGATGCCCTGGAAGGAGTCGGCGAGGGTCGGCCGGCCGTAGACGGTCATGCGGCCATCACCAGCTCTCCCTTCACCCAGTCGTCCACGCGCTCGAAGACGGTCGTCGGGACCAGGGCGAGGGTGGTCTCCTCGCCGCTGCTGGTGACCCTGGTGGCGATCTCCTGGACGACGTATTCGGCGTCGATGCCGGGCCACTTCGCGGTGCGGGCGCGGACGCGGATCTTGTGGCCGACGCGCAGCTCGGCGGCGGAGTACTCGCCGCCCGGGTGCAGGGTGACCTCGGGGACGACGATCGGGAAGGCCCCGACCGCGACCATGCGCTCGGCCTGGGCGGTGAGCGTGTCGACGCGCACCACGGAGTTGTTGGTCTCGACGGCGGCCAGGCGCGGGATGCGGCGGCCTTCCTCGGTCTCCAACTGGCCGTTGTACCACCAGCTCTTGAGCTGGCTCCAGCCTTCGCCAGCGCCGTTGACGCCGGTCTCGGTGCACATCTTGTCGCCGTCGGAGGTGACGGAGGTGACGGTGCAGTTGGTGCCGTGCTCCAGGACGATGCCGGTGTCCACGCCTCCGGCCGGGTACAGGAACCGGAAGCGGTTGCGGATCACCCGGGCGTCCACGTCCCAGTCGTGGTCAATGCGGAAGTCGAAGCCCTTGATGACCCCGCCGAGCTGTTCGACGGCCTCACCCACCGACTTCCACTCGTACCAGGGGTAGGTGCGCTCCCGGGCCATGGTGGTCAGGTCGGGGCCGAAGGTGAGTGCGCCGGGCCCGTTGCTGCCCCAGTAGCCGGGCTGGCCGGGGGCGACCGGAGAGGGGTTGTCGGCGAACTGCTGGATCAGCTCGCGGGCGATGGTGGTCTGCTCGCGCGGCACGGTGCCGGTGGAGTACCCCAGGTTGATCATGTTGCGGCGGTAGTACTCCCACAGGCCCACGCAGTCGAGCGTCATCTCCTCGGCGGCCAGGTCCACAGACCAGGTGAGCAGAGGGCCGCCCCACAGGACGCGGCTGCCGCGCTGGACGTGGGCGATGATCCGCCAGGGCGAGATCAGCGACCAGTCCAGGCCCGCGAGGGGTTCGGCCGCCAGTGGCACGCTGAAGGTCGCGGAGCCGGGGGCGTTGAGGATGGAGCGGAAAGACAGGCCCGAGACGGGCAGCTCGGCGAGCAGAGCGCCGCCCTTGAACTCGGACAGGATCACGCGGTAGTCGTCGCTCATCAGGCCGCCGGGACGGTGAACGCGTCGGCGGCGCTGGTCCAGGCCGCCACGAACCGCACGTTGTTGTTCTGCGTGTTGTCGGGGCTGACCATGCTGGCGACGCTGAGTGGAGTGCCGGCCGGGACGCGGATGGTGGCGCTGCCCCGGGCGTCGCGGGAGTCCCCGGCCCGGACGTACTGGGGTCGGCCCGCGCGGCGGCGCTCACCGTGGCCGGTGACCAGCGGGGTGATCCAGCCCTCGCCGAACTCGCCCTTGTACGACACCTCGAAGGAGACGGTCACCAGACGCGGGAAGGTCGCGGCGGGCGCGGTGAACTGGTGCCAGCCCTCCGCGCCCCACGCGCCGTCCCCGGCCTGGTAGGAGGCGTCCAGGCGCACGGCCCCGGGGACGAGAGGGGCGGTGGTGTTCGGGCCGGTGACCTTGTGCATCGCGGTGCTGACCGAGTCGTAGACCAGGCTGCCGGCCGGAGCCCCCACGGCGGCCTGGGCGATGCCCTGGGCGCCTGCGGTGCGGAGCTGGCGCAGCGGGGTGGTGTCGAGCTGGCCTGCGACGACGAACCGCTGGTCCTCGATGCCGGTGATGCCGGTCTGGGCGATGTTCACCAGCGCCAGGCGGATGCAGTTGGACGGGACGGGCCAGTCGCGCGCGCCCGGGGTGGACTCGGCGAGTACGGCGATCGACCACCCCTTCGCGCCCTCCTTCGTGACCTGCGTACCGGAGGCGGCAGCGGCGTAGGGGGTGCCGTCGGCGGCGTAGGTGACGGGCTGCATGTACTGGTCCGCGGTGGTGCGGATGTCCATCAGCAGGGGACCTGCCGGGGCCGAGTCGGGGTCGGCGAAGGCCACCACCATGTCGGTGCGCGCGGCTTCGCCGGGCTTGGGGGTGGAGCACTGGAGCTGAATGCTGGCGTCCAGGTTGGCGAAGTGCACGGCCCCCTTGTGGGAGACAGCCACATCGTCCGGCAGCCACACGGAACCTGCGGCAACCGAGATCCTGGGGGTGGGGTTGTCGACCTTCTCGACCAGGAGGGCGGTAGGCCCGGAGACGCCGACGTGGGCGCCCCGGGTACCGCCGATCATCGTGCGCAGGTCCAGCGCGTCGTAGCGGCCCTGCTGCACGAAGAGCGGAGCACGGAGTTCAACAGCCAAAGAAACAGGGGTCCTTACATCCAGGCGGAGCGCCAGGAGACGTCCGCCGTGACCCCGTCGGGGCCTTCCAATACGTCGAGTTGCACGGTGCTGCCGCCCGGCGGCAGGGCGAACCAGGACGAGCCGGGGTCGACCTGCCCGAACCGGGAAGCGCCGTTGAGGGTGATGCGCCGACGCCCCATGTCGATCACCAGGGCGTCCCCCCGGCCGACCCGCAGTCCCCGGACGGCGAAGCGCTGACGCACCCCGCCGTGGACGAGGGTCAGCGACGGGTCGCGGATCTCGCCCGTGGCGGGGGTGATCCGCACGGTTGGCCAGGTGTCGACCGAGCCCCGGTTGTCGATGTCCGGCGCGGAGCGCGCGGCGGGGCCGGTACCCATGTCGAAGGGGAACGTCAGCGGGAAGATGGGCCTGCCGCCCCGGGGGACGGCCACCGCCACCTTCGCCCGTGCCTCGTCGGCCGAGTACAGGCGGGGGTCGGTGGCCAGCAGCTCGACCGTGACGCGACGGCGTCCCGCGTGGAACTCCTTGTCCACGGTGACGGCCCGCTTGCGGACCCGGGCCATGATCCGTCCGCGCCCGCCGGCCACCCCGGGGAACGCGAACTCGAACGGCTTCTCCGGCCCGCCGGGGGCGGTCGCGGCCAGCAGCTCGGGCAGCTCGTGGTCGTCCAGGGCCAGCATCGTCAGGGTGACGGTGCGCGCGCCCATGTAGTCGGTCCCGGGGGTGAGGCCGTCGCGCTGAAGCAGCTCGGCGTCCGAGGTCCGCACATCGGGTGCGTCCAGCAGCCCGGCCACCTCCTCCAGGACGACGGAGGAGTCCTCACCGAGCAGCAGCCCGCCCCACGACGCGGTCCAGGGCTGGCCGGTGTAGGGGTTGAGGGCGCTGGGCTGGCGGCCGGTGTCCGGCAGGGCCGGGGGCGGCAGGTCCGGCAGCGTGCGGAACACCACCGGCTCCGACCAGAGGTCCAGGCCGGGGCCGGTGGAGTGGTAGCGGACCCGGTACTCGGTGTCCGGCTCCAGCGGCGGGTCGTCCGCCAGCGGGCCCCGGTCGCCGACCAGCGCGGTGCCCGGCCACTCGGGGTCCTCGCCGTCGTAGTGGGCTTTGCCCGTAACGGTGTTGGTGGTCTCGATGTCCGTCCACGCGCCCGGCGTCTTCGTGAAGAAGACGCGGGCGGTGTGGGCGGTGACATCCGAGATGAAGGGTGGGGAGAGCCCCAAGCAGTTACCTCCCGGAGGTCTTCAGCTCCCAAGCGATGGCCTTGCCGATCTCGTGGGGGTCCGCGTTGGTGCGGGCGTTGACGGTTATGGCCGTGCCGTAGCGCTCCCGGCCGGCGTCCTTGGACGCGGTGTCGGGATGGCGCAGACCGGCGGCGGCGCGCTGGCCGTAGCCGTAGGAGTCGAGCGAGCGCAGCCCGGAGGCGACCGGGCGCAGGGCCTGCTCCAGCGGGCTCGCGTACGCGGCCACCGGCACGGCGGCCAGCGCCATCGGCGCGGCCATCAGGGAGCGCGGAGCGGCCTGCGGGGCGGGCGCGGACTTGAACGGGTTGAGGCTGCTGACGATCCCCGAAGCGATGCTGCCGACGTTGATCGACTTCATGCCGTTGATCAGCCCTTGGATCGCCGACTTGCCCTTGTCGTAGAGCAGCGAGCCCAGGTCACCGATCGCGCCCAGGATCTTTCCGGGCAGCCCGGCGACCAGCGAGACGACGTTGCCGATCCCAGTCGTCACCGCGCTGGCCGTACTCGACCAGGCCGAACTCACCGTGCTGACACAGGAGTTCCACGCCGATGACGTCCAGGAGGTGACGTTCCGCCAGCCTGCGGCCACGGCCGAGCCCGCCGACGAGACCGACGACGACACGGTGGACGTCACGGACGCCCAGGACGACGAGGTCCACGACGTCACGGAACCCCAGGTGGACGACGTCCAAGAAGAAACGTTTCTCCACCCGGCCGAGACGGCGTTGCCCGCCGACGACGCGGCGTCCGAGACCCACGAACGCACGGACGACCAGGTCTCCGACGTCCACGACTTCACGTTCGACCAGGCTGCGGACGTGGCGGATGTCAGCCCATCCCAGGCTGCCTGGACGGCGTGCCAGGCCCACACGGCACCGGACGCCAGCGCGTCCCAGCCGGCCATCGTGACGCCGAAGGCCAGCACCAGGGCGCGCAGCCCGAGGTCGACGGTGCGCATCAGCATTGCCGTGGCCTGCGCGTTGTCCTTGAAGACGTCGAAAAACTGGCGCAGGGTGTCCGCGAACCATGAGATCGACGCGGCGATCTCGGGTGAGAACTGCACCGCCAGGGAGGCCATCCCCTGGAGCACGGCGTCCAGGACGCCGACCAGCGGGCTCAAGATCAGCTTGAGCCGGTCGCCCCCGGTGGACAGGGTCAGGAAGAAGTCGCCGAAGGCGGCTCCGATGCCGACCAGCGCCACCGGCAGCTCGTCGGTGAACGCCTTCATCCCCGGCGACGACATCGCCGCCGTCAACTTCGGGAAGAGGACGTCCGTGAAGTCGGTGATCGACTTCACCATGGGGCGTACGAACTGCGCCCCGGCGTCGAAGAACGCCTTGATCACCGGCTCGGCCTGGCGGAACCAGGCCGTGACGTCCTTGACCGCGCCGCCAAACTCGTTGCGGATGGCGGCAGTTGCAGGCTTCAGCGCCTCGGACGCTGCCTGCATCGCCTCCTCGGCCTTCTTGCCGAGGGCCTTCATGTCGCCCGCTGCCGCGATGGCCGCGAGGCCGATCGGCAGCACCGGCAGCGCCGCCAGCGCGATGACGGCGACCAGCCCGGAGGCGACCACCGTCACCCAGGAGGCGATGGCGGTGACCGCCACCAGCAGGGGCAGCGCGGCGGCGGCGGACTGGGCGAATCCGGCCGCGATGCCCAGGGTGCCCTGGGCAGCCGAGCTGATCCCCGACCCGATGCCCTGGAGGGCGGAGGCCGTCTGCTCGATGCTGAGCGTGAACAGCCGGCCGAAGTTGCGGGCGACGTCCGCAGCGCCCGAACCCAGCGTCGAGAGACCGGACTTGACCCGCTCGAAGCCCCCTCTGGCGAGGTGGACGTTGATCCCCAGCCGCCAGCGGCGGCCGGTGAACCGGCGGATCTGGGCCTCGGCCGGGCCGGTGTCGGCGTCGACATCGGCCCGGATGCGGACCGTTCGCTCGCGGGTGAGCGCGGCGATCCTCGCTGCGGCCTCCGCCGTGTCGGCGAAGACGTTGACCCGGGTGGTGCGGTCCTGAGTCAGCTCCCGCAGCCGGGCGGAGACCCCGGTGGTGTCAAGGTCCAGTTTGACCTTGAGCTTGGTGTACTTCTCCAGCATCTCCAGGTACGCCTTCAGGCGCTGGCGGAAGTCCGAGGTGTCGGGCAGGACGCGGACGTGCACGCGCCCGGCCTCTTTGCCGCCGGGACCGGCCATCGGCTCACCTCCTACGTGAGTCGGACCGGTGCCGGCCGGACCGGCGCGGCGGAGCGCGCGAGCACGGCCGCCGGTAGGCGGAACGTTTCTGCAAGGGGGGAAGAAGGCTCGGCGACGGCCGGGCCTCCGCCTTCGCCGACCTCGCGCTGGAGGGCCTGGGCGAAGGGGTTGGTGGCGGCCTGCCGACGGGCCCGCTTCGCGTACGGGCGGGGGTAGGGCTTCGGCCGCTCGACCGAGCGCGGGTTCTTGGCGCCCTTGGCGACCTGGACGTGGGTGAGCGCCTGGACGGCGTCCACCAGGTCCGCCAGGACGTACGTCGCCGCGTCCCAGCCCAGGGCCTCACGGCCCCCGCGGAGTGCGGCCAGCGTCGCCGAGTCATCGGGAAGCGTCCCGATCAGGGCGAGGACGAGACGGGCGGAGTGCCGACCCCGGAACCAGTCCAGGATGTCCACGCCGAAGTAGCGGCGCAGGTCGGCGGTGATCTCTGCGCCGTGCTTGTCCAGCAGCCTGATCAGGCCGACGCTTCCCCCGGCGCGGCCTGCTCCATCCACGCCTCGACCACGGTCATGGTCTGCTCCAGCGGCAGCGCGTCCACGCTCTCGCGCATGGCCTTCTTGTCGGAGGCGACCGCGACGAGCAGGCCCGTCATCGCCTCGATGCGGCGCTCGTTGCTGACCTTCTTCGACTGCACCAGGTCCAGCAGGGACAGCGCGGCCTTCAGGTCGCCGCCGGGCAGGGCCTCGATCCGGCGCAGCCGGACCTTCTTGCCGCCCTTGGCGACGAACTTCAGGCCCTTGCCGGTGTGCTTGCGCTCGGCCTCGGCGGCGAGGTCGGTGAACGTCAGGGTGGTGCTCAAGTGCGCGCCTTTCCTTGATGATTTGACAGGCGTGACGCTCCGTCAGGTAGGGTGATGAAACGATCGGCTCACGCCGGGTCGGTGTTAAAGATCCGTCCACATGATGCTTTTGCTAGCGCAGCTATGTGCCGGTGGGCATGGCAGCGTAATCCAGTTAGACGCCTGAGTCCCCGCATGTGCGGGCTGTGATTTGGTTTTGCGTGCGGCATGTGCCGCTACATCTCCGTATCGAAGCGTGCTTCGATAAGCACTCGATGACCTGCACCGGCGGGTCTCGATTCGACTACCGCTTGCGGTGGGTCGGGTCGAGCCTGCCCTCTTACAGGTCCACTCCCGATCTGCCTTCAGATACAGGGAGTTACGGGTGCAGATTCCTGAGTGGATGTGGACTGCGGGCGCCATCATCGGTGGTGTTCTCTATGGAGTCCGGCTCGTGCTTCGCCGATGGATTCCATCGCTGAGCGAGGACACGATCATCTCTATCCGCGCGATCCGCAGGGTCCAGGCGGAGTTGCGGAAGGGCCGGGTACCCGCACGGTCGACACTCCCGAACCCCGATGATCAAGCCACGGGTTGAAGCCCGGCGGCCAGGTCGAAAACGGGGGTGACGGAGCCGAGCGGGGTCGCCTGGTTGAGGGCGACGACGGTCGCCTTCACCGGCATCTCGCCGAGTGCGGCGGGGTCCATGGTCACGCTGTCCGCGCCGATGATGCTGGTCTTCGGGTAGTGCCAGACCACGGCCTTCGTGCCGTCCACGGCCGCGACCATCAGCGCACGGTTCTGCGCGGTGGGGGTGGTCGGGATGGAGAACATCCCCTTGGCGTCCAAGCCCTTGTCGGTGCCGTAGTACAGCCGGTACGACTCCGCGGTGAAGTCGGACAGGTTGATCGTCACGGCGTAGGTCTTGCTCGGGTCGGTGGTGCGCAGGGACTTGCTCTGCCAGCTCCCCAGCACCTCGGGCTCGTCGCCGTCGACGCTCATCTCGATGCCGTTGTCCAGGCTGGTGTTCCCGATGGACTTCCAGGTCAGGCCCTCGGGGCCCCACTTGGTCGAGTCCTTCGGGTCGAACCCGGCCTTGCTCAGGTCCGGCAGCGCGGTGCCCGGCGGGGCGACGTAGATGTATCCGGTGCCCGGTACCAGGACCGAGGGGTCGTCAGCCAAGCTGAGTCCGTTCCGGCCCTCAACGGGGCCTCGTAGTGATCATGTAGTTGGCCGAGAAGCGGAAGAAGTCCGTCTGGGCCTCGGTCATGGGGTCGGTCGTCATGAACGGCCCCGTGGCCTCGCGGAACCTGCTGAGGTAGCCGTCCGCGTTGCCCCACTGCTCGAAGGTCAGGCGGACCAGGCCGGCGCGGGCCCGGCGGGCGAGCAGGGAGGCGTCCGCGCGGCTGGTGGCGTAGGTCTGGACGGTGAACATGCCCTCGTCCACGTAGCGCTTGTCCTTCATCACCCCGCCGACCCGGCGGGCGATCACCAGGCCGCCCGACTTGCGCAGCGAGAGCTGCCAGTCGGTGGGCAGGTAGACCGCGCAGCGGTGTTCGGGGAGGACCGTGCGCAGGGCTTCCAGGAGGATGCGCTCGGAGTCGGGCATCAGGTACGGCTCGCGGGTCACCACAGGGCGGCCTCCATCGCGTGGATGCCGTCCACCGGCCGCCCGGCCCGCTCGTTCCAGCCGCCCCAGTTCTTGTGGGCGGCCAGCGGGTCCAGATTCACGATCGCGTAGCCCTTGGCGTGGCGGCGCACCTTGATCCCGGCGATGAACTCTCCGGTGTCGATGTGCAGCGCGGCCTTCGCCACGACCCGGGCGGCACGCTCCTCGGCCTCCAGCTTGAGGGCGCCCATGACGCCGGGGAGCCCGGCGATCACGGAGTCCAGGTCAGGACGGATCTCCGCCACTCTGGCCACCACCTTCCACGACGACGGTCACGAAGCGCATGCGGTCCGAAGCGCCGTGGTGGGCGCGGGGGGCGTCGACCACGGCCCAGTGGGTGCCGGGGTCGCCCTGGTCCTCGAAGGTGACACCGGACCACTTGTCGATCACGACTTCCGGGCCGAACACGATCTTGCGGCGGACCGGGGGCGACCAGCCGACCTGTGCGCCGACCGGGGCGCGCCAGCCTGCGGCGTCGCCGACGGGGGCGACCCAGGCCGAGTAGGTGGCGGACGGTCCGGGTGCCGGCCGACGGTCGCCGTAGCCGTCATCGACCATGACGACGGTGTGGACGCTCACGCGGGTGCGGCCCCGCTCCAGCAGGCTCACGCGGCACCCCAGGCGTCTTCGGGGTCCGGGAACGGGTAGCCGGTGCGCAGGCCGCGCGAGGCGACCTCGCGGCGGGCCTGGACGGAGCGCAGACCACCGCGGCCTGCCACCCGCTCGATCAGGGCAACCTCGCCCCGGGTCAGGGACAGACCCATCGGGGAGCCGTCCGGCATCCGGTAGGACACCTCTCCGGCCTGCTCCTGGACGTACCCCTCCGGGTTGCGGAAGCGGCGGTCGGCGACGGCCAGGGCCAGGGTGCGGATCACGGGCGGGTGCCGCTCGGGCGACCACGCCGGGTGGCCCTGCGCGCGGATCACCCAGAACGCGTCCTCGATCGCGGCGGACGCCCGCGCCCAGTCCGGGGTGTCCGGCACGGGGGCGGGGCGTCCGAGCCGGGCGAACAGCGCGTCGACCGTCAGCCCGGCTGCCGTCACGCGGCCAGGGCGAGCTTCGGCTCGCCGGTGAAGGTGACCCGGATGCCGCGTACCTTGACGATGTTCTTCGGGTCCTGCCAGTTGGTCTCGCCCTTCTTCAGGTCGGTGACCAGGGTGGCGCCCCAGTACGAGCTGAGGAACGAACGCTCCATCGCCGCGCCGCTGTTGTAGTCCTTGATCCAGCGCAGGGAGAAGCCGTCGGCGTTGCTCCGACCGCCCTTCGCGGACTCCGGGACGGACGGTGCGCCGGAGACGAGCTGGATCGCGCTGCGGTGGAAGGCGTAGACGCCCAGCGGGCTCAGGGTGTCGCTGGTGGACTCCACCAGGCGGAAGCCGTGGACCCGACCGAGGGTGCTCTCCTTCAGGGCCGCGCCGCCGTCGGCGTGCTCGGCGGCGTTGAGGATGGAGGAGGAGTTCAGCAGGTAGAACGCGGCCTCGGAGCCCAGCACCGCGACGCGGCCCTCGGCGGGGACGTTCTCCCGGTTGAGCTGGACGCGCAGGCGGGCGAGGGCCTTGCGGATCATCTGGCCGGCCGCCTCGTCGGACGTGGCCTTGGTGAGGTCGACCGGGATCTTCGCGGAGGTGGCGACGTCCGGGAACTGGTTCATCGCGGTGGCGACCTTGCGCTCCAGGCGCTCGGTGATGGTGTCGACCTGCGGCACCATGACCTGCTCACCGAAGCTCAGGAGGTCGAGCGACAGTTCCGCGTCGGAGAGGTCCACCGCGGAGTAGGCGTGGGTGTCCATACGGACTTCGAGAAGGCCCTCGTTCAGGGTCTCCGACTTGATCCAGGTAGCGGTGTCGTTGAAGGCGCGCTTGGTGTCGATCGCCTCCTCGGCACCCTTCAGGCGGCCGGGGCGGCGGATCGAGATGACCTGACCGGTCGCGTTGACGAACTGCTCGGCCGGGCGGCGGTCGAACATGTTCGCCAGGACGACGCTGTCCTTCAGGTTGGCGATGGCCTGAGCGACGAGCTTGTCCGGGTTCTGGAAGGCGTTGGCACGTGCGGGGTTGGTGCTGATGGCGCTGTTCCTCGGGGTAGCGGAAAGCCGCCCCGGGGCAGGGCGGCCTAGGTGAAACGTTTCTTCAGATGCCGTAACGGCGCTGGCGCAGCTTCTCGGCCAGGCCCTTGTACGGGTCGGGCTCGGAGTGCGGGGTCAGCCCGCCCGCGCCCAGCAGCGGGCGGGGGGCGGCGACGGCGGCCAGGGCCTCGGCGTGCTTGCGCACCTCGGTCTCGTCGCCGCCCTGGACCAGGGCGGCGAGGACCGGCGGCAGCGCGTACTCGGAGGCGATCCGGTCGCGCAGGGCCTGCTCCTGGAGCTGGGCGACCTGCGCGCGCAGCTCGTCCGCCTCGACGCCGGCCTCGGTGGAGCGCTCGCGGGCGGACTGAAGGTCGGCGTTCAGCCGCTCGTACAGCGCCTTGTAGTCCGGCTCCACCGGGGCCGTGCTCTCCTCGCCCTGCGGGGCCGGGGCCGGGGCCGGGGCCTCGGGCTGCGGCTCAGCGGCCGGCACGGTGGCGGGGTTCACCACGCCGCCGGGGATCGCCTCGGCCGGGGTCGGGGTCTGCTCGGTCAAGCTCTCTCCTAGGTCTTCGTGGTCTTGCTGTAGTAGGTGCGCCAGTCGGCCAGCGAGCCCCCGCCGAAGTCGCGCCACATCCGGGAGAACTTCGTGTTCTCGGAGGGGAGTTGGTAGCGGCGGGAGAAGATCGGGACCGGCTGGCAGTGGCAGTGCGGGTGCGCGCCGAACGCGGCCGTGCGCTTGGACTTGTAGACCGCGCCCCGGGAGGCCATGAGCGCGCAGAAGTAGCAGGGGCTCGCGTCGGTCTTGCGGTAGTAGCCGAGCGCCCCGGGGTCGTCCTGGAGGGCGGCGTGGATCGCGTCCCGGCCGCCGTCCTGGACGAGCATCCCGCCCGCCCCGCTGCTGCCGGTCTTCAGCGACTCGGCGAACTCGCGCTCCCAGGCGAGCAGGGCCGGGTCGTCCAGCGCGGCCGAGCCCTGGCGGGCGGGGCGCTCGCGCTCGTGGCGCTCGACGCGGTCGGCGACCTGGTGGCGGAACGTTTCTTCAGCCCTGCGGGCCTCACGCGCCAGGTCGGCGGCGGGGAAGGGGTCGCGGGTGTCAACGGGCAGAGGCGTTGACGGTCCGGAGCCGGTCCGCCTGCCCGTGGCACGGTTGAAGTCGACCCACAGGGAGCCGAGCGAGGAGGCCGGCCGGTAGCCGGGCCCGCCGATCACCCGGCCGGTCTCCAGCGCCCGCACCAGCCGGTAGTAGGCGACGGAGAGCGTCCGGGAGACGGCCGCGGATTCGCGGACCGCCGCCGTGTACTGGGCTTCCAGCTCAGTCAGCGCGCCCGCGAGCTCGCGGGCCTCGACGGCGGCCAGGGCCTCGGCCCAGCGGGCGGCGAACTCAGCGGCGAGCGCCTGCTGCGCGAGCTGGTACGCGGCCACCGCCCGCAGGATCTCGGCGGTTCTCGGAGTCCACGCCACCGGCCGTCGCCTCCTTCTGCTGCTTCAGGGCCTCGGCTTCGGCGGCCTCGGCCTTGCGGGCGGCTTCCTCGGCGGCCTTCACCGCCTCGTCTATGTCGGCCTGGCTGAAGCCCGGCACCTTGCGCAGTGCCACGCTGAGTGGGACGCCCTGCTGCATGAGCTTGACCATGGCGTCGGCGGCCTGGGCGAGGGATCGGGTGGCCTTCTCGGCCCACTCGACCTGGCTCTCGTCCTGCTCGACTTCGCCCCGGCCGGCCGCGAGCGCGCACAGCCGGAACACCGACTCCCACGACTCGCCCAGCGAGTCCTGGAGGGTCGAGAGAAACCGCTTGAACGAGGTCTCGGCGGCGGCCAGGGCGTCCGCGCTCAGGTTCACCAGGTTCGACCCGGCGAGGTAGTGCGGCGGCACGTCGGCCAGGCCCATGATCTCTTCGACGGTCTGGCGGCGGGAGGCCAGCAGGTCGCCCGTCGGCATCGTCGGAAGCTGCCCGAAGCGGGCGTCGCTGTTGGGCGCCATCAGCAGCGTGGACGGGTCCAGCGAGGGCACGTCGTACACCGGCTCGCCGGTCTCCGGGTCGCGCAGCGGGTCACCGGTCTCCGGGTCCAGCCGCTCGGAAGGGGCAAGTCCCGAGGCCCAGCGGATCGCGTGGGCGCCCCAGTGCTCGGTGAGCAGCAGGGACAGCGTCTGCTGGTTGAGGCGGTCCTGCGGCGTGATCAGCGGCTCGACCAGGCTTCGGCTGCGGCCCCGAAGGTCCACCGCCGGGGAGAACCGCACCACCGGGCACAGGCCCATGCCGTGCGGCTCGGAGGCGAGCACCGCGGAGTCGGGCTCGGCGTCCAGGTCCAGCGTGTACTTCGCCACGTCGTCCCACAGATAGCCGACGGTGCGGTCCTCGTCGGGCTGCTGCTCGGGCACGTGCAGCGCGAACAGGGGGAACTCGTCCCACGCTGGGTCGGCGTAGACGGCCACCGTGCTGATCGCGTCGTACGCGCGGATCGCGGGCTCCTTGCGGCCCTTGCGCGGGTCCGGGGTGACGACGACGTACGCGGCCCCCGAGGTCAGCGCGGCCCGGTGGACGGCGTTCTGCCGCTCGTCCAGCCGGGCCTTCTGCCAGTACTTCCACTCGTACGCGTTCTCGCCGGAGCCCGGCTTGCGGAACCCCTGCACCCTCAGCGCGTTCAGCGGGGCCTCGACCGCGAGGGAGGAGACGTTGACGATGCTCCGCTTGACGAGGTCCTTGAACTCCGCGTTGGCCTTGGCCGGCATCCACGGCGCGCGGTGCAGGCCGCGGGCGTAGCGGTCGACCAAGTTGAGCCGGTCGAAGTCGCGGTCGATCAGCGACTTCGCGTGCCGGGCGCGCTTGATCACGACGGGGAGGGACATCAGAACCCTCCTCGGGTCTGTAGCTGGCCGGGGGCCTTCGGGGGCTTGAGCTTGCCGCTCTCGGTGAGGCGGCGGTGGGCGATCCAGGCGAGGACCATGCAGGCGTACAGGTCGATTTTCAGCTTCGACTCGCGACTCTCCTTGCCGAAGCTGATGCCGTACTGGTTCGGGCGCTTGCGCGCGTTCAGCGCGTGGCGGGTGAGCGAGTAGTCGCGGACGTGCGGCAGGGCCACCGTCTCGATCGCACCGACCAGCGCCTGGTGCTCGACGGTGATCTCGCGCTGGTTGGCGCGCATGTCGAAGCCGACCGAGGAACGGCCGGACGCCTTGATCAGCAGGTGTTTGCCGTACTTCTCCGACCAGTCGGCGACGTAGGACTCCCACCCGGCGACGTCGGCGAAGAAGCCGACGACGGTGTACCGCTGGAAAGTGTGGGCCACCATGTCGTTGACCTCGGTGCCGTCGACCTCCCAGTTCTTGCCGGCCGGGCCGTCGGGCTTCTCCCACAGGGCGACCTTCTGGACCAGCTTGTCCCGAACTCGCATGGCGAGAAGCCCAGTTGAGTCGTCGTTCTTGCCACCGTCGAACGCGAGCACGATCCGCTCGCCGGGCTTGATGCCGTCGGCGGGCTCCACCGCGGCGAGGTCCCAGGTGTCCCGGTCGACCAGCGCGTCATCGTGTGAGCTGAGCTGGTTGAGGTACTTGCGGCGGGACTCGTCCTCGCTGGTGCTGGCGGACCAGATGTCCTTCATCACACGGTCGGGGTTGATCCACACCGAGTCGCCCCGGGCGCACAGGATCGCGGCGCGCAGCTGGTCCTCGTCGGCGAGGTCGACCCCGGGCGGGGCCTCCACCGAGTCGTAGTAGATACCGGCGTCGCGGTTAACCCCGTCGCGCTGCTTCTGGAAGGCGTACCAGGTGCCTTCGGCCACCGACTCCTCGCCGATCACGGGGGCGTTGGTGATCTCCATCGTTCGCCCACCAACTTTGGTGGCGTTGGGCCGAATGGTGGAGGCCAGGCGGGGGCCCCCGGTGGCCTGCACCCAGTGCCACGTCTCGTTCAGCAGTGCCAGAGATGGCCGCCCGCCCTCCGCAGCGCGGAAGCTGGACGCCTTCGCCTCCAGTCGGCACTGGCGGCCGTCGGTGTCGGCCTGGCTCGCGTAGCAGACCTCCTGGCCGAGCTTGATCGCGTACCGGTCGATCGCGGCCTGGCTGAAGATCGTGGAGAACGCCGACATCGTGTTGACGTTCTGGCCGGCCGCCGTGGCGAAGATCTGGACCCACGCCTCTTGCGGCGGACCGCCGATCGGTGAGCCGTCGGCGCGGAAGCCGACCAGGCGGCACGGGCCGACGAACTCCATCGCGCAGACGGACGCCATCATCGGGTCCTTGCCCCAGCCCTTCAGGCGGCGCAGGGTGCCGGACTCGTACTTGAAGCTCCGGCCCCAGGTCTCGGGGTCGTTCGGGTCCTCGGGTACGGCGTCGTCGCTCAGCTCGTACCAGCGGGCCAGGATGCGGCACTGCTCGGGGCTGTACTTCCAGTCCGGCCGGAAGGCGTGCGCCGACCAGCGCAGCAGCTCGCCCGCGAGGGTGCGGTGCGGGTGCGGGACGATGTCCGGGAGGGTTCGGACGGGCTTGTAGGTGATGGTCAGTGCGGCCACCTCCTGATAGCACTCCACCAATCGGCATGAGGGCACTCACTGCCCAAGCGCTTCGAGAGGAACTAAACTGACGCCATGTCATCGGCGGAAAAGCCAAATTGGACGTGGGTGATTCGCGCCCGGGGGAGGCAAATCAGGATGTGGCGGCGCAAACCTGCGGAGGCGATGGTCCGCACCGAGACGGAGATCGTAGGGGCGATACCTCCCGCTGAGATGCTGGCCAGTCTGACTGCTGCGGCAGGGGCCGCCAGCGTGATCGCCAAGGCGAAGATTGAGTCCCGGACCGAGATCCGCAAGGCAGAACTCGATGCCGAGACTCGACGGCTTGAGATCCTCGAAGAGACCAAGCGCGAGCGGCTACGCATTCAGGGCGAATCGGCCCCTCCGGACGAAAGCTGATCTCGTCTACCCAGCGCTGTGTGCCTCCCGGCGGGCGCGGGCTTCGAGCAGCCGGGCAGCGTCAGCGGAGACGTGCTCACCGGCTGCGAAGGGCGAGTTCATGTCGTGGGCCCACAGCTCGCGGGCGACGGCGTGCGCGACCTCGCGGTCAAGACACGCCTCGTAGTAGACGATCGTCCGCGCGATGCGCAGGGACTCGTCCGAGGGGCCGACGGCCCGGGTCTTGCGGCGTGCCACGGCGGCCCCTTCTCAGACTCGGTTGCCCCAGCGGGCGCCCACGGCGTCGCGGGCGTTGTGGCCCCGCTTCGGCCCGTCGCCCTCACCGCGGATTCGGGCGAGGTGGCCGGCGGCCTGCGTGCGGTTGAGCTGGGCCTGCGCGATGCCGGGGTGCAGGACCATCATGTCCTTGCGGTTGCCGCCCTCGATCATCTGACCTTCGCGCTTCACCACGGCGTCGAGCTGGGCGGCGCGGGCGAGCATCGGCGCGGCGATGTCGATCAGCGCGAGGTCGGTCGGCTCCAAGTCCAACTCGGTCTCGTACAGCTCGACCAGCGCGGCGCGGATCTTCGCCGCGTCCTTCTCGGTCGGGTCGACGTTCAACGAACCTCCCCGGGGTGGCGTCGGCGGGTTCGGGCGGGCTGCCAGCGGTCCGCGGCGGCCCTTCGGCGGGCCCGGCCGGCGTCGGCCGCGTCCTTGCGCAGGACGTGCCAGTCGCACAGGGCCCGCAAGTTGGCTGGGGTGTCGGGGCCGCCTTCGGAGGCGGGGACGATGTGGTCGCAGTGGCGCGCGGGCTCGCCGCACAGCTCCCCGGTGTCGTACCGGACGTGCTGGCAGCGCCAGGCGTCGCGGTTCATCACCGTGCGGCGAAGGCGGGCCCAGTGCGGGGGAAGCGGGGTCGTCCGGCGCGAACTCGCGGCCACGGCAACCTCCTTGAAGCGCAGGGCCCCGCCAGGTGCTCGACCACGACCGGGGAGAGAGGGCCGGAAGGGGAGCGGTGCCCTGGCGGGGCTACGGGAGGAGGCCGGCCAGGGTGCCGCTGCAACGGGTGCGCGCACGCGCGCGGAGCGGCCTCCACATGTATTAAGTCGCCACGGTTAACACCGCCGACGCCCGCGGCCTCACTCTCCGTGGTCAGTACGTGGCAGTGAGTACATCACTGCTGGTCACGCTGCGTAGATGATCCAGAAGAAGGGGTCGGCCGGCGTTCGTATCGGATCTCGACTGCTATGACGCTCCGGGCATAGAAGGAACGCGCGCGGGAGGCACCCCCCGGGGTGCCCCGCCACGATCGCCGAACCACCACGGCGACCACGCTAAATCTCTTGTGCTGCAAGGGAGTTGACTTGCTCTCGCGTAAGCGCGTCTTCCGACTTGGCGAGAACGAGCGCTTCGCTATGTGTGATTCAGATCACGCAAGATGCGTTTGACTCGGGCGTATCTCAACCCGCAGTGTTGGTCCTGCAAGCGACCGACCGAGCGAAACGAGATCACGATGCGTAACCACATCACCCCCGCCGCCCTGGCCCTGGCCATGGTCCTGGCCGGTGCCCCGTGGCAGACCGGCAACTGGGGTGGGGGCATCGCGGCGGGCATCCTGACCGGCCTTACGGCGCACGGGCTCCGGTGGCTTGCCCGCAAGGCCCGGAGGGCGTCCACCCCGGCCCCGGTCAACGCCTACGACCGCGACCGCAACGCCTGACGTTTACCGCCCCGACTCAACACCCGGAGAGGTCCCGTGAACCTGCGCCGCACCCTGGCAACCCTCACCCTGGCCGCCGCAACCGCGTTCGGCGGGTGGGCAGTTGGCCACCACCCGACCCCCGCACCCCCCAGCATCACCGCCGACGACGTCTATGCCGTGCTCGGTGAGGGGCAGACCGTGGCCGCCGCCTGCGGACGGGGTCACGAAGCCTGCGAAGCGGCCCTGACGGGCTCGCGGGGCATGGCCCTGGCCGGACGGTCGGTGACCTTCTGGGAGGACGGCTCGTGGTCGCTCGCGGGCTCCGGCCCGGCCAGCGAGGACGCGTACACCGCCGCCTTCAACGACGGGTGGGCGACCGGCATGCAAGACGCCTGCGACCAGGGGGCGGCCTACGCCTGCGACTGGCTCGCCACCACCAACTGACCGCCCCCGCACCACCGCAAGGAACACCCGATGAACGCCACTCTCGCCCCCGAACTCGCCGACGCCGTGGACAAGTTCGGCAGCAGCTACGACACCGCACAGAACCTGATCACCGAGTGCGCCGCCCACGACTGGGCCCGGATAGCCATCGTGATGGACGTGTCCGGGTTCCTGGAGGACGGGGACCACTGGTACGCCACCGAAGCGGAACAGGTGCTCGCGGCGTCCAACTACGAAGCGGCCAAGCGCATGTTCACGGAGGAGTGCGGGCCGATCGGCGGCCGGTGGGACGACACCGGATGGATCATGTACGACGCTGACGACCCCACCGCCGTACGGCTCGCCGAGCGGATCACCGGATCACTGCACGGATACCCGATCTTGGACGAGGCGGACCACAGCGAACGCGAGTGGGAAGCCATGGTCGAAGAGGTGGAGGGCTCACCCCTCACCCTCCCCGACGGGGTGGACGGCGCGGACGTCCTGCGCGAACTGTCCTGCCCCCAACTCGGTTGCATCACCATGGACATGGTGGAAGACGCCCTGTCCGGCATGGGGTACACCCCATGCTCCGACTGTGACGAGTGGCTGACCGTGATGACCGCCCGCAGCGGTGAACCGCTGTGTCGTGACTGCGCACTCGAAGAGTCGCGCCCGGAGGTGACGACGGTCCGCCCGATCCCCGGGGCCGAACCGTGGCGGGCCTACACCGTGTACGGCCGGGGCGAACCGCTGGTCGACGTCCTGACGCCGTACCTGGACGGCTACGCCACCCAGCAGGGGGCCGCGTACCGCGAGGACGTGCGCGCCATCGTCCGGGGCTCCCGCGCGGGATACCGCGCCGTGTACGGCCGGGCCGCGTAGGCACCAGGCCCCACCCCCTCCCAACTCCCGCACCACAGAACGGAAGTACCACCATGACCCGCGCCGACATGATCCGTCTTTCCGGCTACTGGCCCAACCTGGCCAAGCTCGGCATGGACCACCCGGACGACGTGCACGCGATGTTCGACGCGTTCCGCGACATGCGCGCCGAAGGGGAGACCGGCCTAGACCTCCTGCTGTCGGAACTGTTCGACGCCCCCGACAGCGTCTGACCGCCGCCACCCCGCGCCACCGCACCGACCCCAGGAAGACACCACCGTGAGCCGCACCGCCGAGTACCTGACCGAGCTTGCCGAAGACGCCGGAATCGTCGCCGAACTGGAAGCCCTCACCGCCTACGCCGCGTACACCGGAAACGCCGAATACGCCGTGCGGACCTTCGAAGACGCGTACTGCGGTGAGTGGGACGACCTGGAGGACTTCGCGCACGACTACCTGATGGAGACGGACGCCGAGTACCGCGCGGTGCGCGAGAGCTGCCGGGGGTGGCGGGCCTCCCTGGACATGGCCGCGTGGGAGTGCGACTACTTCCACGCCAGCAGCGGGCACGTCTTCCGGTCCGTGTGAGCTGTGCGCCCCTGGTGGCGGCCCGGCCCGCCCGTCGGGCCCCCGCCAAGGGTGCACAGACACCAGGCCCCACCCCCTCCCGCTTCCCCAGCGCACACCCCCTTGGAGCACAGCCATGCCCGTTGACCTGATCAAGTCCGCCGACGTTGCCCAGCAGTTCACCGAGATCGTCGCGGACTACGACCGCGCCGCCACGGACGAGTTCGCCTGTGAGGACTGCGGCGGGAAGCTCGAAGCCGCCGCCCCCCTGTGGTTCAACGTCCGCCGGGGTCCGAATGGAACCCCCGTCCTGGACGTGTACGGCGTCGGCATCGAGTCGTCCACCGTCGGCTGCGCCGAGTGCGGCCGGAACGCCGGAGAGGCCCTGGACCGGCTGATCACCGACGCCATGTGCCCGTGGGACAACGCGCTCTCCGGCCTGGAGGTCTGAGCCGCTTCGGTGGCGGCCGGACGTTCTCCGGCCCCCGCCGTGGCCGCTCTGGCAACAGGCCCCACCCCCTCCCGAACCCCGAAGGAACAGCGCCACCGTGAACACCGCCCAACTGCAAGCCATGGTCGACCGCGTCCACCGCAGCGAGCAGGAGTGGGAAGCCCTCTTCTACGACCGCATCCCCACCTACGACCCGCACCACGACGACCAGCCCGCCGAGGACCGGTACATGGGCGACTACGACGAGGCCGACGCCGACCGCGCCTTCGACAGCCGGGAACTGCTGCTCGCCCTCACCGCCGAACTCGAAGGCATCATCGCCGCTGCGGAGGGCGCCCGGTGATCACCCGCGAAGACTTCAACCTGCTCTCGCACTGGTCGTTCTGCGACCGCATCGGGGCCGACGTCGCCGACCCCGACGGCACAGCAGCGGCCAGGCTCGCCGAAGCCGGATACCTCACCCCCGGGGCCGTGGCCGGGTGCTGGCGCGTCACTCGCGCCGGACAGGCCGCCCGCGCCGAGTACACCAGTGTCCACCCCGTCGGCCGCGTCGTCGGCCGTATCCCGCTCGACTGAGCAGCCCCGCCCGGGGTGGCACCAGGCCCCACCCCGGGCGGCTGGCACCAGGCCCCACCCCCTCCCGAACCGAAGGAACAGCGCCACCGTGAACACCAGCGACGCCTACGACGACATCGTTCACCAGCTCCGCGAGCACGCGACCGACAACGGCGCGCGGGCCTACGGCACCGAACAGGACGCCCCCAGCGTCAGCCCGGACATCCTGGCCCAGCGCCTCGCTCGGCACGCCACCAGCCACGGGGCGACCATCACCCCCGGCCCGGGTGGGGCCGTCACCGCCGAGTGGACCCGGCCCGGCCGAACCGTCCGCGTGGTGTGGCGGCCGGTGATCCGCGCCCGCTGGGTCGACCTGTCCGAGCCCCTGCCCGACTGGACGCCCGACAGCACCGCCTACGGCAAGGGCGCCCAGGACGCCAGCCGGATGACGGGCTGGCGGCTCAGCCGCTACGGCTACCGGGTCTGGGCCACCGCCGTAGGACTCAGCGGCGACGACGGCGAGTGGTGGGCCTACGAGACCGGCCAGACGGACTGGTGGATCTCCCACGACGGCCGCTGACACCAGGCCCCACCCCCCGGCCGGCCGCAGGGAGTCCCCGAGGCCGGCATCAGGCCCCACCCCCGCCCGCACCACCCGCAGGAGAACCGCCCCATGCCCCGCTTCGCCGTCCACATTGACGAGACCGTGTCCTACCGCTTCGTGGTCGAAGCCGACGACTACGAAGCCGCCGAGGCCGCCGCCGTCGACCTCTTCGAGAGCGACGCCCGCAACGACGGCTACAGCCACTCCAACGAGATGCAGGTCTACGACCCGGAGCCGCTGGACGCCCTCCCGGCCGCCGCGTGACCGCGCCGCTGACACCAGGCCCCACCCCCGGCACCAGGCCCCACCCCCGGCACCACCGAAGGAACAGCGCCACCGTGAACACCCCCGACCTGACCACCACCCTCCGCCTGCCCCGCGAGGGCGGACACGCGACCGTCACCGTGACCACCCCGGCCGGACGCGCCGCACAGGCCAAGCACTCGAAGGCCGTGCAGACCGCACTGGACCTGCCGACGCTCAGCAGCCCCGGCCGCGCGGTGAAGATCGGCCCCGGGCCCCGCCCCCGGATCAAGCCCAGCAACACCCGCAGTGCAGGGGCCGGGTGGCAGCGCTGGACCGAGCCCGACGGCCGAGTCCGCTACGGCGTCGCCAGCGACACCGACCCCAGCGTCCTCGGACTCCTGCGCCCGTCCGTACGCGCGACCCGTGCCCGGTTCCGCGTGGTGGTCCCCGCCGACGGCGGGGAGCCGTTCGCCATCGCCACCGCCCCCGGCTTCGGCTGGTTCCGCGACAAGGACACCGAGATGGTGCCCGCGCTTCTCCAGGACTGCCTGCCCGGCCTGCTCGTCAGCAGCACCGAACTGGCTGCCTGACCCGCCCCGGTGCGGCCCGGACACCCCTCCGGACCGTGCCGAGCCCGGTCAGACACCAGGCCCCACCCCGAGCAGCCCAAGGAACAGCGCATGCCGAAGTACATCGTCCCCGTCGACCTGATCACCGTGCACGTCGTCCCCGTGCTCGCCCCCACCCCCGAGGCCGCCCAGCGCGAAGCCGAGCGCATCGTCACCGCCGACTGGGAGACCTGGTACGACCACGCCGAACCCGTCTGCGTCGGCGACGCCCTCACCCCCGAACAGTGGGACGCCGAGCAGAAGGAAGCCCCCCGGCTCGGCCTCGTCCCGATGGGCACCCCCGGTCGCCGGCCGAAGAAGGACACCCCCGCGGCCAAGCCCCGGGCGCCCCGCACCGACCACCACGCCGACGGCTCCGTGTGCCCGCCCCAGCACAAGCACACCAGCAGCGGCAAGCCGCTCACCGAGGGGTGCCCCGGCCGGACCTACTCCACCGCCACCTGCACCTGCGGCTGGACCACCCGCAACACCGCCAAGGGCTACACCGACGAGACCCGCCGCCGCCACCTCGCCACCGAGCACGGCTGACCGCCCGCTGGCACCAGGCCCCACCCCCTCCACGTCGAAGGAACACCCCGTGCACGCCACCCCCGAGCCGCTGCGAGTCATGGACCTGCCCCGGCACCTGACCTTCGGCTACACCGCCCCCGGCACCGTGCCGCACGTCGCCCTGGTCGACGCTCCCGAGCGCCGCGCGCTGTGCGACCCGGACACCCCGCTCACCCCGGACTGGGCGCTCAACGGTGACCCGCTCTGCCCGGCCTGCGCGCCGCTCGTCCAGCCGTGACCCCAGACCCCACCCCCACCCCGGAGACGCCCGTGCCCACCGCCACCGCCACCGCCACCCGCTACACCCTCACCTACCCGGCCACCGGCCCCCGGCCCCCGCTGGCCGTCCGGTTCACCGCCGCCCCCGACGACAAGGGCACGTGGACCGTCGAGCGCCAGCCGTTCGGCGCGGCCGGCCGAATACTCAGCGGCGACCAGCCCCGTCGGTACTTCGGCGACGAGGCCCAGGTCCGAGCCGAGGCCGCGTACCGGGGGCGCGTCGTCCGCGAAGTCCTCCACGTCGGCCAGATGCTCGGCCTGGAGCTGGAACCCCGCGACGTCCGCTTCAGCGACGGCGTCCCGACGCTCGACGGCATGGACGCCGGGGAGTGGCTGGACGCCATGGGCACTGACTGACCCCGCCCCCGCTGGCACCAGGCCCCACCCCCACCGCGCCGACCCGCAGGAGACACCAGTGCCCACCCCCCGCACCCCCTGGATACCCGGAGGCGGCACCGCCCTGGACTGGGGCCTGCGCGACACGTGCCCCGTCGGCGTCGGCCCTGGCGGCTACCGGGGCGAAGGCGGGAAGGTGTGGTGTCTGTCCTGCGGCGACCGGTATGCCGGGCGTCCCGCCCAGGTCGGTGACGACCACGCTCACCGCGACGACGCCCACCACGCAGCCCGTCTCCACGCCGACGACCACGAAGCCGAGATCCGCCGGTACGTCACCGCCGAGCGCAACCGGGAGGTCCGCGAGAAGTCCGGGTGGACGAGCAGGGTGTACGACCTCGTCTCGGCGGCCTGCGGCGACGACTACAGCGGGGTCTGGTGGGACGGCACCGGCTACCGGCTCGTCCCCGTCGGGGCCCGGCTCGACGCGAAGGGCCGACGGGTGCGCCGCTGCGTGGTCGAGCTGGTCGTCAAGGCCGGGTTCCTCCACCGGGACGAGAACGGCAACGTGACCGCCACCCCGGACGGTCGGACCATGCTCAAGGTCTGGCAGCACCACCGCGCCGACCTCGCCGAGCCCTGGCCCGTCCGGCACGAACCCGAGCGCCTGCCCCCGCTCCCCGGGGGCCAGGAGGACAAGCGCCGCCAGGAAGCCGCCCGCAAGCTCTGGGCCCAGCTCCAGCGCGAGCACGCCCAGACCCGGGCCGAACTCGTCCGCCTCCGCGAGCAGGCCGAGCAGCGGTACCAGGACGAGCTGGCCGCCGAGCGCCAGCGACGCGAAGACGAGCGGGCCGAGCGCGAGCGCGCCGAGCGGGCCCGCACCGGGGAGGACATCGACCTGACGTGGTCCGCGGTGGCCGCCAGCCGCTGGACCGTCACCGGTGCCGGCCACGACCGCCGCCTCGACGTCACCCTCAACACCACCGACTTCGCCCACGACTCCTACGAGATCCGGGAGAACGGCTACTTCGTCTCCCGCCACCGATACCCGCACCAGGCCGACGCCGCCGTGCGCCAGCTCCTCACCGACGCCGTCGAGATCGGAGAGCGGACACCAGGCCCCACCCCCGCCCAGCCGTCGGCCGAAGTGCCCGTCGACCGCTGGCACCAGGCCCCACCCCCGCCCACCCCGCAGAAGGAGACCAGCCCTGACCATCCACCCCGACAACGTCCTGCCCGACGGCCGATGGAACGACCGGCTGTTCGACCTCGAATACGAGGGCAGGAGAGGCCACTACCGGGTCGTGCGCGGCCTGGGCGAGCAGATCGGCACCGTGGAGAAGCACGGGGGTGTCTGGATGGCCAAGGACGCCTCCGGGGCCTGGGTCGGTGCAGCCGCCGGCCGACGCGGCTACACCACCCGCCAGGTCGCGGCCATCGAGCTGTCCACCATGGTCCCCCTGCCCCCGCCCGAGGAAGAAGAGCAGTACCGGGTGGCACCAGGCCCCACCCCCGCCTGAGCACGTACTCCGCTGCCGGGCCCGTCGTGGCCAGGGCCGACACCTGCCGTGTCGGAATGCTGAGTGTCGAAGCCAATCTGGGTCGAGCCTCACCAGTAGGGCCTATGTCTATGTTCTTCTTAAAATGTCGTCTAAAAAAGACATAACGACATAGCCACTACGCTGTACTACCCCAACGGCGACCCAGCGTGACCGCAAGCCAGAGGCCCCACCCACCCCGACGCCGGGGACAGGCGGGGCCTCTGTGGTCGGGACCGTGACGGGCAAGGCGCTGAAGCGCCGAACTCAGGAGTGGGCCCGCTCGATCGTCTCGAAGATGTCCGCATCGGTCTCCTGCTGCCAGAGCGGTAGGTCGCTCCAGTCAGCCACGTATCCGGGCTTCGGATCTTCGATGTGCTTGTAGATTTGGGCGATCCAGCACGTAGCGACGAACCGTCCCTTTTGCTCGCGGGTGAGCTTGGACGTATTTCCGCCACTCACGCTGATGAACTCGTGGATCTGGCCGGACACCGCCGCAGCGCAGTCGCGCTCCCATTGAGGGGTGTCTTCCCATGGCGTGATGTAGCCGGCCTTTGGTTCGCCAGGAAAGTGCTTCCGCACTCCGGCGATCCACGCCTCGCGGAAGATTTGTCCGTCAGCCGACAAGGAAGACTCCTTCATCAGACAGCGCCTTCGAGCGCTGAGATTTGTTGGTGCAGTGCTGAAGCCCGGCCGTCGGCCATCAGGGGGGCGAGACGATTGCGAACGCCCTCCAGCTTTCGGCCGATGTAGCCTGACCCGGTCTGGTCTGCCAGCTCCAAGGCTGCTCGTGTGTAGTGGAGTGTTTGATCAAGGTCGTGGCGCTCGGCACCTAGGGCTGCTAGCTCAGCAAGTACCGCCCCTCGGCGGCGCATTGAGAGCGACTGCGAGAGTGCGGCTATCAGGGCTTCCTCAGCCAAATCCGGTCGGCCGAGTGCGAGATAGCAAGTCCCGCGTTCTTCCGCGAGGCGAGAGCCGTCGAAGCGGAGCCACCCGCCGTTATGAAGCGTGTCAGAGAGGTTTCGCACCTTGCTCGCGTTGTCGAGTGCGTGATTGGTCGCATCAAGGTCGCCAAGGCCCGCGTGCACCTCAGCTTGGACTGCGGCCACCCAATACCGGGTCGACAGATGGGGGTCGCCTCGCTCAGCAACCCGGGAAGCCGTCTCCAGTATCGGAGCTGCGGCCGAGAACCGTTGCTCGTAGAGTTCTACGAACGCATGGCGGGTCAATGCGCAAGCCCACATGTCAAAGTCGCCAGCTTCCCGGCTCGCACTGGCGGCCAGGGTGTAGCAGTACGCGGCATCGGTGTACCTGTTGGCGTCGAAGAAGATTTCACCGGCAAGCTGGTAGAGATCCCCTACGAGCGCGCACAGCTTTTGGCGAGAGGTCTCGCTTTGGCTTTCGCCGAGGCCCTTGGCCAAGAGACCTAGTTGGTGCCTAACCATCGGATAGACAGCCTGCTTGGAGTCGGAGAGACCGAACACCTTCCAGAGGTGGGAGTTCAACTCAGGTCCCATCTCCAACAGGGACGCGGCCACTCCGGGCCGAGACTCGGGCACTTCGGAGCCTGGTAGTGCGATGAGCGCACCGGTCACAGCAAGCAGGCCCAGAACATCGCGGCGCTTCATGTCGTCAGTATCACCAAGAGAGGGGGCAGCGGTGTAGACCGCCGAGCGATCAGGGACCAGCACCTCTGGTGAGAGGAGGTCCGCCAGCCCCTCCTGGGTGACCTTTAAGAGTCTTGCCAGCTTCGGGTGGATGTAGCCCTGGGGGTCGGTTGTGCCGGCCTCCCAGCGGGTGACGGTGGAGACCGCCACCCCAAGGGCATTGGCGAACGCCTCTTGACTGTAGCCCAGCGCCTTGCGGCGTCGGGCAAAGTGCACCCTTCTCGAAGCCACAGCACCCCCGTGCGGATCGAAGGCCCAGGTCAGGCCGGACAGTGCGTTGATTATGCCTGACTGATGCTCACCCTTTGCTCTGGTTCTGCACAACTCCTCGGCCGTTCACTGGTGCTGGCCACCCCCACGGCGAAGGAGGAGAGATCGATGGCGACACCCAAGAGCAGGCGTGCGTACCGCGAGGTCGTGACCGGCCCCTCGAAGCACGAACTCAACCAGCCCCCGGCAGGCTGGAGCCCGCTGGCCGACTACAGGGCTGCGAACCCCGTCGGCCGCGCTCCTTCGGTGGGATCACTGATACAGCGCGATGCCGTGCTCGCCTTCTGCCTCTGCCGGGACTGCAAGGCCCGTAGAACGGCAGCGTGACCACCGTGCAGGCCCCCGGTCAGCGGATGGAGCCGCCGCCGCTGTGCCCGGCTTGCTTCCTCCAGACGTCGTACGACTCCCCGGCCCCCTCCGATGACACCTGGGGCTGCGACATCTGCGGGCGCTTCGGCTTCCTCCTGTTGGCCGACCACATCAGGACTCACCCGGGCGAGGACGCGGTGGTCGTGGTCGGCGTCGACCACCACCGCACCGGCCGCGCGGCCTGAGAAGCAACCAGCACCACCACACCGCACGCCCCGACCTGATGGAGAGGCGCAACTGTGAACAGTGTGATCCAGGGAGACCCGGTTCGGCACCGGACGGACCGCTGGACGGGCATCGTCGCCGAGACCCCGAGCCCGCTCGCCAACCACGTCTGGGTGAACCCGGACAGCTCCAGCGACCCCTACCCGCAGATGGTCCTGCTGACCGACTTGGAGCCCGCGGAGTGAGCACCCCAGCGCTGCCCGTCCGCGTGACCGCGCCGCTGCCCGTCCGCGCGAGCACCCCGCCGCCGGCCCCGGTCCGGATCGTGGGCGAGGGGGTGGTCGCGGACCGCCCCGACGGCTACCGGCAGGGGACCTGCTGGGTGTGCCACCGGGAGACGCTGGTCTGCGTC
This sequence comes from Kitasatospora sp. NPDC042419, assembly GCF_056437345.1. Taxonomy (NCBI): domain Bacteria; kingdom Bacillati; phylum Actinomycetota; class Actinomycetes; order Kitasatosporales; family Streptomycetaceae; genus Kitasatospora; species Kitasatospora sp. NPDC042419. The sequence continues at coordinate 234,098 of NZ_JBWKAW010000008.1, read as the reverse complement.
GGCACCACGCTCCAGGCCCCCGGCGACAACGAGGCCACCTGTCACGCGATCTGCGACGACTGCATTGCCCGCGCCCGCAGGCCCCGTCGCCGCGCCGCGCTGCGTGCCGCGCTCGACAAGCGCCCGGCGTAGGCCGCCGTGGACGACGGACAGGAGGAGTACCGCGAGGCCGCCGACCGGACCGCTCGGGGGATTCCGACGCCGCTGCCGGTCGCCATCGCGCAGACGGTTGCGCTGGTCCTGCTGGCGGTCGTGGCCACCGCGCTCATCGCCTCCGGCCGCTACTGACCGTCGACTCGCGCCCCCGGGCGCCCCATGAACTCCCGGCCCGACGGAGATGTCTTCTGCCGGGCCGGGCGGCACCACTGCACTACTGCTCGCCCGCATCCGGGCAAGTAGAGCCAACCCGATTGGAGAGGCACATGAGCACCGCCACCCTCAACCCCGGTGACCCGGAGGTCACCCACCTGACCCGCCGCCTGGACCACAGCGTCCCCGACGGCGACTTCGCCCCGGTGGTCACCCACCTGACCCGCCGCCTGGACCACAAGGTCCCCGACGGCGACTTCGCCCCGGTGGTCACCGAGGTCTGAGAGCAGTCTCCCAACTGATGCCGGTTAGTTGACGGCATGGGCGGGCCGGCGAGGGGCGTCCTCCTCGTCGGCCCGCCGCGCCCGGCCGCACATCCCCGATCAAGGAGAATCCGCTTTGAAGTCCGCCATCGCCGACCGCGTCCCCGCTGGCTCCTTCTTCGACCTCGACCGCAAGGACCCGGACCTGATCCGGCTGCGCGAGCAGGGCGCGGAGATGGCGCTCCCGTTCGCGCTGATGGAGCGCCTGGTGAAGTCCGGCACTCCCTACGCGGATCACGCCCGCTCCCTGCGCACCGAACCCGTGACCGTGGCCGGGGCGGCCTTCGACTGGTTCGACGCCGAGCTGTCCGCCGAGATCGCCAGCGAGATCAACCTGACGAACTACGAGATCGCCGAGCACACCGACGAGCGCCGGGCGGCCCTCACCAGTGCCTTCGCCCACCTCGCCCTGGTGCACCCCGAGGGGTTCGACCGCCTCCGCGAGTTCGTCCGTGGACTCCTGTGGGTGAGTCTCAAGCCCGACGTCCGCGTCTCCTCGCTGACCAGCTCCAGCGACCCCGCGCTCCCGTACGTCATCGTGTTCTCCGACAAGGCGACGCACCACATCCCGCCGAACACCGTCAGTGAGCAGCCCTCCCACCTCTACCTGGCGGAGAACCTGCTGCACGAGGGCACCCACCAGTCGATCAGCTTCCACGTCCTCCAGCACCAGGTCTTCGCCGACGGGTACGCCTCCCAGACCTCCCCCAAGATCGAGATCCGGTGGCGGGCGGGCCAGGGCGAGGACCGTAACCAGCACTGGGAGATCGACCGCGCCTTCCACGCGACCTGCGTCTACAACCAGGTCCTCCGCTTCCGCCAGACTGAACTGCGTCGCAACGACCTCACGCCGGCCGAGCGCGCGAACTTCCAGCGCGCCTACGACGAGGGCCTGCCGGCCGTGCGCTACCTCATGCGCGAACTCGAACTCCTCACCGAGCACTTCACCCCGCACGGCCGGGAGCTGCTGGCCGACCTCCGCCACCAGACCGACCACCTGTAGTGCCACGCTGAGCACCCCGAACGAAGGAGGTCACGTGCTGGACAACCTCATCATCCAGGACGAGAACCTGCGGATGGTCCCGACCGACCGAAGCGAGCTTGCCGCCGCAGTCGGCCGACTCCACGAGGAACTGCGGACCCTGCCCAAGGGAAGCGACCCCGCCCGAACCCGACTCCTGACCCGCTGGATCGGCATCGGCCAGCTGACCCTGGGCAACCACGACGAGGCCCTGACGTCCCTCCGGCAGTCGCTCGACCTCGCCGCGGCCCTCGGCAACACCCACGCCGTCATCGCCACGGGGCTCAACCTCGGTGACGCACACCGCTACGCCGGAGACGCCCAAGGCGCGGACGCGCTCTACCGCAGCGCTCTGCGCACCGCCCGCGACCAGCATCCGGAGCTGGTCGACTTCGCGCTCCAGCACACCGGCAAGCACCTGATGGAGAGCGGCGACCTCGCAGAGGCCCAGGCCCACCTGCAAGAAGCCCTGCGCCTGCGGATCGCCAAGGGGGACACCGAACTGGTCGGGTCCACGCAGGCCGCACTCGAAAGGGTGGAACTGCTGCTCCGCCAGGGCGGCCCCTCGGCACTCGGCCCCGCCGACGCCGGCCAGTGGAGCCGCCAGTGGACCACCTGGCTCCAGTCCCGCAGCACAACCCGAACGCCGCCCCGTTGGGCCCAGGACTTCCCGGCGCTGCGGGACGCCGTGGCCGGGTTGGCCACGTACCAACGGGTGTACCCGCGCCACCTGCGCCACCAGCGCGACCAGTCCCTCCCCTCAGCGCTGCTCGCCGCCATGACGGAGGAGGCCGAGAAGGCCATCTCCACCGACGGGTACCTTCACAACGGAAAGTGGAACGCCGCCGTCGGCGATGCCGCGAACAACTTCGCCGAACAGGTAGACCTCGCCGCCGTCGTAGCGCGCTCCACGGGGCTGGAGGTCGAACAGCCTCACACCGCCGTCTACATCGGGTATCGGGAGGAAGGGCAGTTCCTCGACTTCCACGTGGACGAGCCGGGCTTCGGCGAAGCCAACCTGATCCTCTGCCTCCGGCACGAGCGCCCCACCGGGGCCCACGGGGTCAGCGCCACCGTCTTCATCAACACCGACGGCTACCTCGAATGCGCGCTCGCCCCGGGCGACTGCGTCGTCTTCGACGGCGCCCTCACTCCGCACGGCCGCACGCCCCTCAGCCCAGGGGAGAGCGTCACCCTCATCTCCTTCGGTTTCCGCGCGCGCGACCAGGCCCTGCGCACGATCACAAACCTCCCCCCGGTACCGGCGTAGAGCTGCTGTTCCCTGCCGGCCAACCGCACCCCGCACCCCGGAGCACCCCATGGAACGCGCAGCCCTGATCGCTGCCCTGGTGATCTACCTGTTCACCAGCGTCCGCTGGTACCGCCGCCCCCGCGAGGAGGACGACTTCCCGAAGCTTCTCCACGCTCGGGTGACGGAGAAGCGGACCGTCGAAATCTGGCGCAGGGGCCTGCACCTCGACATCCGGGTCTTCGATCGCCACTGACCAACTCGAAACCCCGTCGCCCTCAAACCCCAGCCGCGGGTGCGCCCCCGCCCTGTAGCTGCCCCCGCAGCCGCAGGGCGGGGGTTCTCTCAACCTGGAGGACGCGCCCATGTGGGCCAGCACCGAGCCCGACCGGCAGCACATGCTCAAGAACCTTGTGATCGCCGCCCTGCCCGCCATCGCCCGCCGCTATGACTCGGGTGTGGGCCTTCGGGTCATCAGCACGATGTACGACTGCGATCCGGACTGGCTCCGCGACCAGATGCTCAAGGCAGGCCACCGCATCCGACCCCAGGACGAGGCCAGCGCCATGCGCCCCGCGTCCCCGCTGCCCTGAACCCCGATACAGCTTTCGGGCCGGAAGACGATTCCCTAACCCTTGCTGGAAGCGGCCACGATAGGGTTGTGGCCCCTTACACCTCAGCCCGTTTCCGCAGGTAGGGAACAAGGTGCAAGGTCAGTGCGTTCTCCCAGGTGGTGGCCCACACCAGTTCGTAGCTGCCGGCGAGCTCGCGCAGCCAGGTGCCGTGCCGGGCGGAGAGCAGCACGGTGTAGCCGAGCAGGGTGTGCGCGTCGAAGTCGGCCCCGGGGCCGGGGCAGACCGGGTTGAGCACTCCGTCGACGTCCAGGAACAGCAGTGGCTTCGGCATCGGGCGCCCCCCAGGTCTCACTCGTCGTCACCTGGTCGGACGAGCCCCGCCTTCCGGTGGTTGCCCATCGGAGGGCGCACGCGGGGGCGCATGGGGTGCGTCAGCGGGTGGGAGCCGGCTCCGCGCGCGGGGCGGCCGGATCATCGGCTGCGGTGACGGCTGCGGTGGCGGCGCTGTCGGCCGCGGTGGCGGCCGGGCGCCTGGAGAGCCGGCGGACCTGCGGCTCCAGCAGGACGGCCGCGCTGAGGAGGAAGGAGAGCACGGCGCAGGCCCAGAGCGCGCCGGAGAGGCCGAGCAGCGCGGCGGCGGGCCCGGCCAGTGCGGTGCCGAGCGGCGCCAGCGAGAGCGAGCCGAGCTCGTCGTAGGCGGCGACCCGGGAGAACGCCTCGGCCGGGATCTCCTGCTGGAGCGCGATCATCCAGTTGACGCCGAAGACGGTGACCCCGACGCCGGAGAGGAACATCGTCGCCGCCAGCACCGGCAGCGGGGCGGACAGCGCCAGGGCCGGCGCGGGGGCGCCGAACAGGAAGACGCCCCAGTTGCCGACCAGCAGGATCCGGCGCGGCTGCCAGCGCGCCATCAGCACGCCGGTGGCGACCAGGCCGACGCCGTAGGCCGCCATCGCGAGCCCCCAGTCGCTCGCCCCGCCGAGCCGTTCCTTCGCGACGATGGGCCCGTACACCGCCTCGACCGCGCTGACGCAGGCGACCAGGACCGAGAACTGCAGCACGATCACCCAGAGCCAGCGGCGGGAGGCGAACTCCCGCCAGCCCTCGCGCAGGTCGCGCAGCATCCCGCCGCCCGCGGCCGCCGCCACCGGCGGCACCGTCTCCAGGAGGAACCGCAGCGCCGCGGCGACCAGGAAGCAGCCGGCGTCCAGGGCGAGCACCCAGCCGGGGCCGACCACGGCGGTCAGCGCGCCGCCGAGCGCGGCGCCGCCGATCTGGGCGGCGTTGAGGCCCATCCGGTACACCGAGAAGGCCCGGGCGGCGTGCTCCGGTGCGACGCTCTCCAGGACCATGCCCCCGGACGCGGGGGAGTAGAACGCGTAGCCGGCGCCGCCGCCGGCGGAGAGCAGCATCAGCTGCCAGAGCGGAGCCTGACCGGCCAGCACGACCGCGGCGAGGGCCGCCTGCGCGACGGCGCTGAAGAGGTTGGCGCCGACCATGACGTGGTGGCGCGGCAGGCGGTCGGCGACGGCGCCGCCGAGCACCAGCAGCAGCACGGTGGGCAACAGCCGGGCGGCGGTGACGTAGCCGACCTCGGCGGTGGAGCCGCCGCCCTCCAGGACGGCGAACGCGGTGGCGATCGGGGCTCCGGCGTTGCCGAGGCCGCCGATCACGGTGGCGGCGGTCTGGATCCTGAAGTTGCGGCTCGCCCAGGCGAACCGGCGGTGTGGCGCGGGTGGGGGTTGGCTCTGCACCCGGTGACTATGCCGGGGGAGCGGACAGCTGTCCAGGGAGTTTCGGGCCTTACCGGGCGGGTCAGCCGAGGTGGCCCCAGAGGAAGGTGAGGGTGCGCTGCCAGGCCGTCCGGGCCTGCAGGGGGTCGTAGGTGCCGAGCAGGTTCTCCTCGTTCATGAAGGCGTGCCCGGCCGGGTAGAAGTGGATCTCCGGCCGGATGTCGGTGGCCTCGCCGATCCGGGTCGCCGCCTCGTCCACGGCCGTCATCGGGATCGACCGGTCGTGCTCGCCGAAGTGGCCGAGGACGTGTGCGGTCAGGCCCCGGTACTCGAAGTCCGGGTCGGGCGGCAGGCCGTAGAACGGCACCGCGGCGGCCACCCGGTCGCCCTCGGCGGCGGCCAGCAGCAGGGCGAACCCGCCGCCCATGCAGAAGCCGACCACCCCGACCGCGTCGCCGACCACGCCGTCCAGGCCGAGCAGGTGGTCGACCGCGCCGCGGAGGTCCCGGACGGCCTGCTCGACCGGCAGTTCGCGCTTGAGCCGGGCCGCCTCGGCGCTGTCGTGGGTGGTGGCACCGCCGAAGAGGTCAGGCGCCAGGACGGTGAAGCCCTCGGCGGCGAACCGGTCGGCGACCCCGGCCAGGTACGGGGTGAGCCCCCACCACTCCTGGACCACCACCAGGCCGGGGCCGAGGCCCTGCGGCGGGCGGGCCAGGTACCCGTGGGCCTGGCGGCCGTTGCTCGGGAAGACGGTGTTCTGCCGGGAGCCGCGCTGGTCGGGCATGGCTTCCTCTCGGGGACGGGCCGCGCGCGGCGGCGTGGACGTCGGCGCGGTGCTCAGCCCATCTCCTCCAGGGCGCGGCCCTTGGTCTCCTTGATGCAGAAGGCCACGAACGGGATGGAGAGCAGGGCGAAGACCGCGTAGATGACGTACGTCGCCGACAGGTTCCAGTCGGCGAGGTCGGGGAAGCTGACGGTGATCGCCCAGTTGGCGATCCACTGGGCGGAGGCGGCGACGGACAGGGCGAGCGCGCGGATCCGGTTCGGGAACATCTCGCCGAGCAGCACCCAGACCACCACGCCCCAGGAGAAGGCGAAGCAGAGCACGAAGACGTGCGCGGCGACCAGCGCGACCGTGGCGTGGGCGTCGTCCAGGGTGGCGGAGTCGCCGGTGCCCTCCCGGAACGAGAACGCCCAGGCCGCGGTGGCCAGCGCGACGGCCATGCCGGCCGAGCCGGCCAGGGCGAGCGGCTTGCGGCCGATCCGGTCGACCAGGGCCATCGCGATCACCGTGCCGATGACGTTGACGATCGAGGTGGAGAGGCTGATCAGCAGCGAGTTGGACTCGTTGATGCCGACCGACTGCCAGAGGAAGGAGGAGTAGTAGAAGATCACGTTGATGCCGACGAACTGCTGGAAGACCGAGGCGCCGATGCCGACCCAGACGATCGGCAGCAGGCCGAACCGGCCGCCCAGCAGGTCCTTCAGCCGGGGCTTGTGGCTGGACTCCAGGACGGCGCGGATCTCCGCGACCCGGGCGTCCAGGTCGACGTCCTCGCCCTCGACCTCCAGCAGCACCTCGCGGGCCTGCGCCTCCCGGTGGTCGGCGATCAGGTAGCGCGGGGACTCCGGGATGGCCAGCGCCATCACCCCGTAGACGATCGCCGGGATCGCCTCCACGCCGAGCATCCACTGCCAGGCCTGGACGCCGCCCAGGTGGCCGGTGGACTCGCCGCCGGCCGCCTGGTTGAGCGCCCAGTTGGCGAGCTGGGAGACGGTGATGCCGAGCACGATCGCCATCTGCTGGAAGGAGGCCAGCCGGCCGCGGTAGGCGGTCGGCGCGACCTCGGCGATGTAGGTCGGCGCGATGACGGAGGCGATGCCGATCGCCACGCCGCCGACCACCCGCCAGGCGGCCAGCACCTCGATGCTCGGCGGGAACATCGAGCCGATGCCGCTGATCGCGAAGAGGACGGCGGCCAGCAGCATGGTGCGGACCCGGCCGAGGTGGTCGGCCAGCCGGCCGGCCGCCACCGCGCCGGCCGCGGAACCGAGCAGGGCGATGGCCACCACGAAGGCGGTCTCGCCGTTGCCCACGTCGAAGTGCTTCTGGATGCCCGTCACGGCGCCGTTGATCACCGCGCTGTCGTAGCCGAACAGGAAGCCGCCCATCGCGGCGGCGGCGGAGATGAAGACGACGTGTCCGAGGTGGGCCTCACCGGAGGCCGGGTGGGTGTGGGTACTGGACACGTGCGCTCCCCGGTGGACGGCCCGCCCCACGGCCGAGCGGGCAGGATTCGTGTCACATTCGACCAGCGGTGGTCGGGTTCCGCCCGAATTCGGGCTGATCGGGTGACTTGGCGTCAGCCCGGCTACCCCGGGGCCCGGGTTCCATGCGGGTGCCGGGGTGCCGGGGTGCCGGGGGTGGGGTGCCGGGGGTGGGGTGGGAGCGGGGGCGTCGTGGCCGGACTACGGCCGGGGCGCCTGGCGGCGGGCGTTGCGGCGCAGCAGCTGCGCGCGGGTGCCCGCGTCCAGGCCGCGTCCGCGTTCGGCGAGGCGGTCGGCCAGCGCGTACTGCTCGTCCGCCGGCTTCTTGTCGTCGAACTTGAACTTGGCGCGGACCTCGCGCACCGTCAGCCGCAGCCCGCGCAGGCCCGGGAGGAGCCGGCCGAACGCGGTGTCACCGGTGACCACCCGGGTGTCCGGGGTCTCGGGCTGGAAGTGCGCCAGCTGGCGGTTGAGGATCTCCGCCTTGCCGGCCGCGTCCTCGACGATCTCGGCGGTGGCGTGGAACTGGACCGAGGCGTAGTAGCTGGTCGGCGTGCCGGGATCGCCGCGCCAGTGGCCGGGGGCGAAGGCGTAGTCGTCGGTGACCGCGAGGGTGACCTCCGGGTCGTCCCGGACGGCGGCCAGCAGCGGGTTGGGGGCGGCGAGGTGGAGCAGGATCTCGCCGCGCCCGGCGTCCAGCAGGAAGTGGGTGGGGACGAGGACGGGACCCCGGCCCGGCCCGCCGTTGGCGGCGAGCAGGCCGAAGTCGCGCCCCTCGGCGAGCCAGGCCTGCCATTCGGCCTCGTCGCCGCGGTCCCAGGAGCGGATCAGCATCGGTGCGCCTCCCGTCAGGCCGTCAGGTCGCGGAGGTTGGCGGGGAGCGGCACGGTGGTGGAGGCGTCCGGCTCCGGGGTGCCGTAGCCGCTGGTGACCGGGACGATGCCGGCCCAGTGGGGCAGGTCGACGTCCTCGGGGTCGTCGTCGGCGAGGTCGGCGCGGGTCTTGGCGGAGACCTCGTCGAGGTCGAGGCGGATCACGGCGGTGGCGGCGAGCTCCTTGGCGTTGGCCGGGCGGACCTCGGCGGAGCGGCCGGGGACGACCTGGTCGACCAGCGCGTCGAGGGCGACCGTCAGCTCCTCGGGGTCGGTGACCTGGTGGGCGGTGCCGTGGGCGACCACCGAGCGGAAGTTGACCGAGTGGTTGAACGCCGACTTGGTCAGCACCAGCGCGTCGACCAGGGTGACGGTGACGCAGACCGGCAGGCCCTGGTCGCCCCGGGCGCCGCGCAGCGGGCGGCTGCCGGTGGAGCCGTGCACGTAGAGTCGGTCCCCTACCCGGGCGTGGATGGTGGGCAGCACGACCGGGGCGCCGTCGGCGACGAAGCCGAGGTGGCAGAGGTAGGTGGCGTCGAGGATGGCGTGGATCGCCTCCCGCTCCCAGGTGGCACGGTCCTTGTAGCGGGTGGGAGTGGTGCGCGGGGTCCGGGGGTAGGACGCTTCGCCGTCCGGTATGGTCGACATGACAACCTCTATGTACTAGTGCATAATCTGTTTTGTGCTAGGAGACTATCGGATCACCGGTCGGCGTGCCAGCGAAATCGCGGCCGATGTCGAGCAGGGCGTCAGCAGCGGCCACCTGGCCCCCGGCACGGCGCTGCCGCCGCTGCGCGACCTCGCCGCCGAACTCGGCGTCAACCCCAACACCGTGGCCGCCGCCTACCGGCTGCTCCGCGACCGGGGCGTGATCGAGACCGCCGGCCGCCGGGGCAGCCGGATCCGCCCCCGCCCCGCCCACACCCCGCGCGACCAGCTCCGACTGCCCGTCCCGCCGAACGCCCGGGACCTCTCCAACGGCAACCCCGACCCGGCGCTGCTGCCCGACCTCACCCCGGCACTCGCGGCCGCCGCCGAGGCGGCCCGCCGGCACCCGGTGCGCTACGGGCACCCGGCCGCCGACACCGGTCTGCTCGCGCTGGCCGGGGCGGCCTTCGCCGCCGACGGCCTGCCGGCCGGGCCGATCGCCGTCGCCTCCGGCTCCCTCGACACCATCGAGCGGATCCTGGCCACCCGGCTGCGCCCCGGTGACGCCGTCGCCGTCGAGGACCCGGGGTGGGGGAGCCTGCTCGACCTGCTGCCCGCGCTCGGCCTGCGGGCCGCGCCGGTCCGGCTCGACGACGCGGGCCCGCTGCCCGAGGCACTGGCCGGCGCGCTGGCCGACGGTGCCCGGGCCGTGGTGGTGACCAGCCGGGCGCAGAACCCCACCGGGGCGGCGCTCACCGCCGGCCGGGCGGCCGAGCTGCGTGCCGTGCTGGCCGATCACCCGGACGTCCTGCTGATCGAGGACGACCACGGCCACGGCATCGTCGACCAGCCCTACCACCCGCTGGCCGGCGCCGGTTCGGCGCACTGGGCGGTGGTCCGTTCGGCGGCCAAGGCCTACGGGCCGGACCTGCGGCTCTCGGTCGCGGTCGGGGACGAGGACACCATCGGCCGGGTGCTCGGGCGGCAGCGGCTCGGGGCGGGCTGGGTCAGTCATCTGCTCCAGTGCACCGTGGCCGAGCTGTGGCGCACCGACGCGGCACCGGCCGGGCGGACCGCCGACGCCTACCGGGCGCGCCGGGACGCGCTGATCGGCGGCCTGGCCGCGCACGGGATCGCGGCGCACGGCGCGAGCGGGCTCAACGTCTGGGTGCCGGTGCCGGACGAGACCACCGCACTGGCCTCCCTCGTCCAGCGGGGCTGGGTCGTGGCGCCCGGCGCCCGGTACCGGCTGCAGTCCCCGCCCGGGCTGCGGATCACCGTCGCGGAGCTCGACCCGGCGCAGGCGCGGCAACTGGCCGACGACCTGGCCGCCGTCCTCGGGACGGGCGGTGCCGGTTCGCGACTGATCTGAACCGGTCGGTAACCCAAAGAGAAATCCGGTGCAGATACCTAGCGGTAACAAGCGCGAGCATGTCATCTTCGTCGCGCCACCGGCCGGCGGCCTACCCTCACCTCCGAGTCTCCCCGTCCCCACCATGCGGGCGAGACCGACCGCAGGAGTTCCGCCGTGCCCGAAAACTGTTCGAGCATCATCCGCAGGACCACCTCCTGGCGAGGACGGCTGTTCACCGCCGCCCTCGCACTCCCGCTGGCCACCGCTCTGGCGACCGCCGGACTGGTCACCGGCACCGCGGCGCCCGCCCGGGCCGCCGACGCCGCCGAAACCGCCGTCCCCACCGGGCCGACCGCCAGCGTCACCCTCGGCGACAGCTACATCTCCGGCGAGGCCGGCCGCTGGAAGGGCAACTCCGTTGCCGCCGGCGGCGCCCGGGCCGGTACCGACCGCGCCTGGACCGGCAGCGCGGCCGACCCGGCCAAGGTCTACGGGGCCACCTACGCGAGCGGGTGCGACCGCTCGGACGTGGCCGAGGTGCGCAGCGCGCCGACCGTCGCCCAGGTGCAGATCAACCTTGCCTGTTCGGGCGCCGTCGCCGAGAACGTCTTCCGCGCCGCCAGCGGCGGCCGGTCGTTCAAGGGTGAGGCCCCGCAGGCCGACCAACTCGCCGCCGTGGCGAGGCAGTACGCCGTCAAGCTGGTCACGCTGTCGGTCGGCGGCAACGACCTCGGCTTCGCCGACGTGATCGAGGCCTGCGTCGCGGACTACCTCGTCTGGTACTCCTATTGCTCTGATGACCAGCAGGGCGAGGTCGACGCCCGGATGCCGGCGGCGATGGCCGGGGTCGGCAAGGCGGTGGACGAGATCCGCGCCGTGATGGCGGGCGCCGGGTACGCGGCCGGCGACTACCGGATCGTGCTCCAGTCCTACCCCTCGCCGATCCCCCGGGCCGCCGAGATCCGCTACCCGGAGAGCGGCTGGAGCCGCTCGGACACCGGCGGCTGCCCGCTCTGGAACGGTGACGCGGACTGGGCGCGGGACTCGCTCGTCCCGCAGATCTCCCGGTCGCTGGCCGGTGTCGCGGCCGCCAAGGGCGTGCAGTTCCTCGACCTGGCCGACATGCTGCAGGGGCGCGAGGTCTGCTCGAAGGCCACCCGGCAGGCCACCTCGACCAGCGCGCCGTCCGCCACCACCAGTGAGTGGGCGCGGTTCCTGGACGGCGGGCTCAACGCCTCGCAGGGCACCATCCAGGAGTCGCTGCACCCGAACTACTACGGGCAGTTGGCGCTCGGGCGCTGCCTGACGCTGCTGTTCGGGAAGCCGGGCGGCAACTGGGCGTGCCGCAACACGGCGGGGCAGGACACCAACGGGATGTACCTGACCGCGAAGTAGCGCGCGCCGAAGGCGCGGTTCCCGCGGAGGGCACCGCACCGGTGCCCGCTGCCGGTGTCCCCTCCCCGTGGTCGTCGGGGGAGGGGGCACCGGTGCGGGGGCTTCGGGCGGGCCGGGGTCAGCCCTTGGCCAGCAGGGCCTGGGCGTGCGCCTTCACCTGATCCTTCGTCAGGTAGGCGTCGGTGTACTCGAAGTCGCGCAGCCGGGCGGGCTGGCGGGCCAGGAAGCCGGTGCGGACGAAGTCGTCGCCGGCGGTCGCGTTGAGCAGCCAGTTGGCGCCGACCCGGAACTTGGCGGCGTTGGTGCGCATCGCCATCAGGTGGTACCCGCGCGCCACCACCTGGGCCGGCACGCCGCGCAGCTCCACGCCGACCGGCTTGGAGACGGCGTCCTTGCCGCCGAGGTCCACGACCAGGCCCAAGTCCTTGTGGTAGTAAGGCTCCAGGGGCTGGTTGCGGAGCGCGGCGATCACGTTGCCGGCCACCGCCCGGCCCTGGCGGGCCGAGTGCTGGGCGGTCGGCGGGCAGACCGCGCCGTCGCCCTTGGCGAGGTCGGGCACGGCGGCCGCGTCGCCGAGCGCGAACACGCCCTCGAACTGCGGTACGCGCATCTCCGCCGTCACCGCGATCCGGCCCCGGACCGTCTCGGCGTCGAGGGTGCCGATCAGCGGGCTGGCCGCGACGCCCGCCGTCCAGATCAGTGTCCGGCAGGGCAGCACCCGGCCGTCGGTGAACTTGACCGACTCGGCGCCGACCTCGGCCACCGAGACGCCCAGCGACACCTCGATGCCGCGTCCGCGCAGCACCTCCAGGGCGGCGGTGCCGAGTGCGTCGCCGAGTTCGGGCATCAGCTTCGGGGCGATGTCGATCAGGTGCCACTTGATCTGCCGGGCGTCCAGCCGCGGGTAGCGGAGGGCGGCCGCGGTGGTGAGCCGCTGCAGGCAGGCGGCGGTCTCGGTGCCGGCGTAGCCGCCGCCGACCACCACGAACTGGAGCCGGGACTCGCGCTCCTTCTGGTCCAGGGTGGCCGAGGCGAGGTCGAGTTGGGCGATCACGTGGTCCCGGACGTAGGTCGCCTCGGCGAGCGTCTTCATCCCGCGCGCGTAGTCGGTCAGGCCGGGGATGTCGAAGGTGCGGGTGACGCTGCCGGGGGCGAGGACCAGGTAGTCGTACGTCAGCGCCACCACCTCGTCGGTGATCTTGCGGACCACGCACACCTTGGAGCCCGGGTCGACGCCGATCGCGCCGCCGGGGACGATGTGGGTGCGCCGCAGCGTCCGGCGCAGCGAGACGGCCACCGACTGCGGGGTGAGCACGCCGGCCGCCACGTGCGGCAGCAGCGGCAGGTACAGCTGATAGCTGAACGGTGTGACCAGGGAGATCTCGGCCTCCGAGGGAGAGAGCTTGCGCTCCAGGCGGCGCGCGCACTCCAGCCCGGCGAAGCCGCCGCCCACGATCAGGATCCGGGGTCGTTCCATCGTGCGTCCCTCACAGTGCAGGTCGTTCAGTCACGGTGCCGGTCGAATGGAGGTGCAGGTCGCGCGTCCGTGCATGCGGTGCGGGTGGTGCATGTGGTGCGGTGGTGCACAGGCGGTGCACAGGCGGTGCACGGGGGTGCCGGGCAGGCGTCTGCCCCGACTACTGTCCGCCACACTCGCACGGAGCAGCACGGGCTGCCACCGGGGCGACCCGGCCGGGCGAGCGGGCCGACCGACACCCGCCCCGTGCATATGCCCGATAGGCTGTGCGCCGTGCTCCCCGAGGTGACGGCGGTCCGATACGTGACGCCACTGCGAGAAGGCGGCTCGATGCCGGGCCTGGTCGAGGCCGACGACCGGCGGCTCTACGCGCTGAAGTGGGTCGGCGCGGCGCAGGGCCGCAAGGCGCTGGTCGCGGAGGTGCTGGCCGGCGAGCTCGGCCGGCGGCTCGGCCTGCCGGTGCCCGAACTGGTCGCCGTCGACCTGGATCCGGTCCTGGCCCGCAGCGAGCCGGACCCGCAGATCCAGGACCAGATGCGGGCCAGCGGCGGGGTCAACCTCGGCATGGCCTTCGTCAGCGGCGCGCTCAACTTCGACCCGCTGTGCTTCGAGGTGGACTCCGGACTGGCCGGACAGGTGCTCTGGTTCGACGCGCTGATCGGCAACGTCGACCGCTCCTGGCGCAACCCCAACCTGCTCGTGGCCACCGGCGGACTGCGGCTGATCGACCACGGCGCCAGCCTGATCTTCCACCACCACTGGCCCGGCGCCCCCGCCTGGATCCGCCGTGCGTACGACGCCTCCGACCACGCGCTGCTGCGCGCCGAGCCGGACCTGCGCGCGGCCGACAAGGTGCTCGCCCCGCTGGCGGAGACGGCGATCGCGGAGGCGGTCGCGCAGATCCCCGACGTCTGGCTGGTGGACGAGCCCGGGTTCGACTCGCCCGAGGCGGTGCGCGCCGCGTACCGCACCCAGCTGACCGAGCGACTGGCCGGTCCGCGCGACTGGCTGCCGGAGGTGTCCGCATGACCGAGCCGATCCGGTCGGCGCTGCCGGCCGTCGCCGAACTGCACGACTACGAGTACGCGGTGATCCGGGCGGTGCCCCGGGTGGAGCGCGGCGAGTGCGTCAACGTCGGGGTGCTGCTGTACTGCCGGCAGAGCTCGCACCTGGCGGCGCGGACGCACCTGGACCAGGCGCGGCTGCTGGCGCTGGACCCGGTGGCCGACGTGTCCGGGGTGCGGCGGGCGCTGCACGGGATCGAGGCGGTCTGCCAGGGCGGGCCGCAGGCCGGTCCGGCGGCGGCGGACAGCCCGGGGCAGCGGTTCCGCTGGCTGACCGCGCCGCGCAGCGCGGTGGTCCAGCCGGGGCCCGTGCACACCGGGCTGACCGCGGACCCGGAGGCCGAGCTCCGCCGGCTCTTCGACCAGCTGGTGCTCTGAACGGGAGGGGCCGGCGGTACGGTCGCCGGATCTTTGCCGTGCTCAAATCTTGAGTTACTGAAGCACTCGGTCGTACCCTGACCTCATGGGTTCGACAGCGACGACGACCGTACCGACCAACGCCCAGCTGATGGAGGCGCTGGCCGCCGTCGGCGCCGCGTACTTCCAGGACTTCGCGGCCGCCGCGGCCCGGCACGGTCTCTCCTCCTCTCAGGCCAAGGCGCTCGGCGCCGTCCAGGAGCCGGTGCCGATGCGCGCCCTGGCCGGCCGCCTCGGCTGTGACGCCTCCAACGTGACCGGGATCGTCGACCGCCTGGAGTCGCTGGGCCTGGCCCACCGCGAGGCGGCGGCCGGCGACCGGCGGGTCAAGATCGTCGTCATCACCGAGCAGGGCCGGGAGATCCTGGGGCTGATCCGGGGCGAGATGGCGCGGACCCACCAGGCCATCGAGACCATGAACGACGACCAGCGGGTGGCGCTGCACTCGATCTGCCTCCAGGTCCTCCCGGTGCTCAGCGGCCGGACGGCTCCGTAGGGGCCTCCGCTGCTGCGGGGCCTGCGGGGCCTGCGGGGCCTGCGGGGCCTGCGGGGCCTGCAGGGCCTGTGGGGGTTGCCGGGCCTGCCGTTCGCGCGGACAGCTCCGCCGCGAGCGGGGCCGGCAGCGGGCCGTGGTGGAGCAGGGTCAGCAGCCGGGCGGCCCGGGTGAGCGCGACGTACAGGTCCGACGCGCCCTGGGAGAGCAGCCCGGCCGGGTCGACCAGCACCACCGTGTCGAACTCCAGGCCCTTGCAGGCCCGCACGGTCAGGGCGCCGAGGCCGGCGGCCAGGGCGTCCGGCGCGATCACCCCGAGGCTGCCGGACGTCGCGGGCAGGCGGGCGAGGGCGGCGGCGTAGTCGCCGTCCGGCACGGGAACCGCGCGCGGGCGGTCGGCGGTGGCCCGGACGGACTCGGGCGGCTGCCGGGCCGGGTCGTGCGCCCGCAGGACGGCGGCGGCCAGGGCCATGACCGCCGCCGGGGTGCGGTAGTTGACCGTGAGCCGCTCCTCGCGCCAGCGGCCGGGCAGTTCGCGGTCCAGCATCCCGGCCCAGGAGCGGGCACCGGCCGGCGAACCGGTCTGGGCGAGGTCGCCGACCATGGTCAGCGAACGGGTCGGCACCCGGCGCATGACGGCCCGCCAGGCCATCGCGGACAGTTCCTGCGCCTCGTCGACCACCACGTGCCCGTACGCCCAGGTGCGGTCGGCGGCGGCGCGTTCGGCGGTGGTGCGGTACGGGCCGGCGTCGCGGAACCGCTCGGCGAGCAGGTCGGCGTCCAGGGTGACGTCGTCCAGCTGGCCGGTGACGGTGAGCACGCCCTGGGCGTAGTGCAGGTCCTCGGCACGAGCCCGCTCGGCGGCGCGGGTCCGGGCGCGGGTCACCGCGGGGTCCTCGCCGAGGAGTTCGGCGGCCTCGTCGAGCAGCGGGACGTCCCCGGTGGTCCACTCCGAACCCGGTGGGCGGAGCAGTGCCCGCCGCTCGGCGGCCGAGAGGCCGGGGGCGGCGCGGGCCAGCAGGGCGGCGTCGGAGAGCAGCCGGTCGATCAGCCGGTGCGGGGTCAGGACCGGCCAGAGGGCGTCGAGTTGCGTGCGCACCCCGGGCTGCGCCCAGAGCTCGCGCGGCGCGTGGCGGGCCTCCTCCTCGTCGTACGGGCGGCCGAGCGTGAGCGCCTGCTCGACGGCGAGGGCGTCGAGCAGGGTGCGCAGGAAGAACGCCCGGGCGCGGTTGTGCGGCAGGCGCAGCCCCCGGGCGGCCTCCCGGGCCCGGGCGCAGACCCGGCGGGGCAGCCGCAGGTGCTCGGCCGGGGCGAGATCCCCTTCCGGTAGCAACTGGTGTGCGGCGACGGCGCGTTCGACCACCTCCGCCATCCACGGGCCGCCCTTGGCCACGGCGGTGTCGGGGGCGTCCTCGGTGGTGGCCCGGACGCCGGGGAACAGCTCGCCGACGGTGCGGAGCACCACCTCGGTCTCGCCGAGTGCGGGCAGCACCTGGTCGATGTAGCGCAGGAAGGCCGGGTTCGGTCCGATCACCAGGATGCCGCGGCGCTCCAGCACCGTGCGGTGCGTGTACAGCAGGTAGGCGGCGCGGTGCAGCGCGGTGACGGTCTTGCCGGTGCCGGGCCCGCCCTGGACGACCAGGGCGCCGGGCAGCGGCGCGCGGATCACCCGGTCCTGCTCGGTCTGGATGGTGGCGACCACCGTGCCCATCCGGCCCGTGCGCTCGCGGTCGAGCGCCGCGAGCAGCGCGGCCTCACCGACGAGGGCGCGCCGGTCGTCCTCGCGGAGGGCGGCCAGGTCGAGCGCCTCGTCGTCCAGCCCGGTCAGGGTGCGGCCGTCGGTGTGCAGGTGGCGGCGGCGGACCACGTCGCCGGGCCGGGCCGGGGAGGCGGTGTAGAACGGGCGGGCGGCGGGGGCGCGCCAGTCGAGGAGCAGCGGCTCGTAGTCGTCGTCGGTGAGGCCGATCCGGCCGACGTAGCGGGCGGTGCCGTCGCGGTGGTCGAGGCGGCCGAAGCAGAGGCCGCGTTCGACGGCGTCGAGCCGGGCGGCGTGGCGGGCGGCTTCGGCGGTGCGGAGCTCGCGCTCCAGCCGGGCCTGGTGGGTGCCGCCCGGGCCGGCCCCGGTGCCCGCTGCGGCCAGGGCGCGGCGGGCGCGGTCGCGGGCTGCGTCCAGGTGGGCGTAGAGGGCGGTGAGGCGGGCCTGTTCGGCGCTCAGGGCGGCGGCCTCGGTGTGGTGGGCCTGCGGGGGGTGGGCCTGCGGGGGGTGGGCGGTGCGCTCGGGGGACGGGGAGGGGAGAGCCGCCGGGGACGGGGTGGTGGGAACCGCTGGAGATCCGCTCATCGCTGTGGTATCCTTGCGGTGGGAAGTTTGTTTTGTCGTTCTTGACGGTTGCTCAATTGCCCCAGCCTACCCGATCCGGCGCCGTTCCGGCTGACCTCGGCTGTTAGGCTTGCGAAGCGTGAGCGCGAAGCCCCAGATCCCCAATGTCCTGGCCTCCCGGTACGCCTCGGCGACCCTGGCCCAGCTCTGGTCCCCCGAGCACAAGGTGGTGCTTGAGCGCCACCTCTGGCTTGCCGTCCTGAAGGCCCAGCAGGACCTCGGCGTCGAGGTGCCGGCCACGGCCGTCGCCGACTACGAGCGAGTGATCGACCAGGTCGACCTCGGTTCGATCGCCGCCCGCGAGCGGATCACCCGGCACGACGTCAAGGCCCGGATCGAGGAGTTCAGCGACCTCGCCGGCCACGAGCAGATCCACAAGGGAATGACCTCCCGGGACCTGACCGAGAACGTCGAGCAGCTGCAGATCCGGCAGTCGCTGGAGCACGTGCGCGACCGCACGGTGGCCGTCCTGGTCCGGCTCGGCCGTCTCTCCGCCGAGCACGCCGAGCTGGTCATGGCCGGCCGCTCGCACAACGTGGCCGCACAGGCCACCACCCTGGGCAAGCGCTTCGCGACCGTCGCCGACGAGCTGCTGGTCGCCTTCCGCCGCCTGGAGGAGCTGATCGCCCGCTACCCGCTGCGCGGGATCAAGGGTCCGGTCGGCACCGCCCAGGACATGCTCGACCTGCTCGGCGGCGACACCGACAAGCTCTCCGAGCTGGAGCGCCGGGTCGCCGCGCACCTCGGTTTCGACAACGTGCTCACCAGCGTCGGCCAGGTCTACCCGCGCTCGCTGGACTTCGAGGTGCTGACCGCCCTCGTCCAGCTGTCCGCCGCGCCGTCCAGCCTGGCCAAGACGATCCGCCTGATGGCCGGCCACGAGCTGGTCACCGAGGGGTTCAAGGAGGGCCAGGTCGGCTCCTCCGCGATGCCGCACAAGATGAACACCCGCTCCTGCGAGCGCGTCAACGGCCTGGCCGTCATCCTGCGCGGCTACGCGTCGATGACCGCCGAGCTGGGCGGCGACCAGTGGAACGAGGGCGACGTCTCCTGCTCCGTGGTCCGCCGGGTCGCGCTGCCGGACGCCTTCTTCGCCTTCGACGGCCTGCTGGAGACCTTCCTGACCGTCCTCGACGAGTTCGGCGCCTTCCCCGCCGTGATCGAGGCCGAGCTGGACCGCTACCTGCCGTTCCTGGCCACCACCAAGGTGCTGATGGGCGCGGTCCGCGCGGGCGTGGGCCGGGAGACCGGGCACGAGGTCATCAAGGAGCACGCCGTCGCCTCCGCGCTCGCCATGCGTGCCGGCGCCCGGGAGAACGAGCTGCTGGACCGCCTCGCGAACGACGGGCGGATCCCGCTGGACCGGGCCGCGCTGGACGCGCTGCTGGCCGACCGGCTCTCCTTCACCGGCGCCGCCGGTGCCCAGGTCGCCGAGGTCGTCCGGCAGATCGAGGCGGTCGCGGCCGCCCACCCCGAGGCCGCCAAGTACGCCCCGGGTGACATCCTCTGACGTTCCGTCAGGCCTTCGAGGGCCCCGTCGCCGTACCGGTGGCGGGGCCCTCGCCGTGTCCGGGCGCCTCCGGCGGGACGTGGCCCGGATCCAGCTGCGGGGCGGTGGTGGCACAGGAGTAGCGGCAGTCCGGCTCGGCCACCGGGTGGTCCTCCGGGGCCAGCACGTTGCCGCGGACGGTGGCCAGGGCGGTCAGCCCGCCGGTCACCAGCAGCCCGGCGCAGATCAGCATCGCGGTGTGGAACGCCGCGTCCACCGAGGCCGGCACCTGGTAGGCGTCGCCGCTCAGCCCGGCCAGCGCGGGCAGCGCGGCGACCGCGAGCAGACCGGCCGCCCGGGCGGCGGCGTTGTTGACGCCGCTGGCGATGCCCGCGTGCCGGACCTCCACCGCCGCGAGCACCGTCGCGGTCAGCGGCGCGACCAGCAGCACCATGCCGCAGCCCATCACGGTGACGGCCGGCAGCACGTCCGTCCAGTAGGAGGCGTCGGGGCCGATCCGCAGCATCAGCAGCACCCCGGCCGCGCAGAGCAGCGGCCCGACGGTGAGCGGCAGCCGGGGGCCGATCCGCTTGCCCAGCCGGCCGGCCCGCGCGGAGAGCGCCAGCATCAGCACCGTGATCGGCACCAGGGCCACCCCGGAGACCAGCGGGGAGAAGCCGGAGACGATCTGCAGCTGCACGACGAGCAGGAAGAAGACCCCGCTGAACGCCGCGTAGACGGCGAGGGTGACCAGGTTCACCGCGGTGAACAGGCGGGAGGAGAAGAGGCCCAGCGGCAGCATCGGCTCCGGCGTGCGGCGCTCGACCAGGATGAAGGAAGCCCCCAGCAGGAGTCCGGCCGCACCGGTGAGCCAGACCCCGGGAGAGAGGCCCTCCCCGGCGGCGGTCAGTGCGTAGGTGAACGTCCCCAGGGCCAGCGCGGCCAGCACCGCGCCGAGCACGTCGAACCGCCCGGACGAGGCCTCGTCCCGGCTCTCCGGCACGTGCCGGGCGGCCACCGCGACGACCAGCACGGCCAGCGGGACGTTCAGCAGGAAGATCCACCGCCAGCCGGGCCCGTCCACCAGCCAGCCGCCGAGGAACGGGCCGACCGCCGCCGACACCCCGCCGAGACCGGACCAGAGGCCGACCGCGGTCGAGCGGTCCTCGGGGTGGAAGACCGCCTGGAGCATCGCCAGCGATCCCGGGGTGAGCAGCGCGCCGCCGATGCCCTGCACCGCGCGGGCGGCGACCAGCACCTCGATGGTGGGCGCGGCGGCGCAGGCCGCCGAGGCGGCGGCGAACCAGACCACGCCGAGCAGGAAGATCCGGCGCCGGCCGTACCGGTCGCCGAGTGCGCCGCCGAGCAGGATCAGCCCCGCCAGGGTGAGCAGATAGGCGTTCAGCGTCCATTGCAGGGCGGAGAGCGGGGCGCCGAGATCGGTGCCGATCCGGGGCAGCGCGACGTTCACGACGGTCCCGTCGAGCATCGCCAGGCTGGAACCGAGCACCGTTGCCAGAAGTACCCAGCGGCCCTGCGCGGTGCCCAACCGCAGGGTGCCGGCCTCGGAGGTGGCCACGGCCCGATCGTCCGCCCCGGGAGCCGACGTGACAAGGGTCACCGGGGGCGTGTCGGCGAATGGCTTTCCGTGAGTGATCGTGTGCGGACCGGTCCGGAAATCGGCGGAGGGTCGCGGATCAGTGGCACGCGGTGAATCGATTGTGTGCGTACTGTGCAGCTGATCATTCGGAGCGTGACGGAGCTCCGGAGTTTTGTTGTGGGTTCAAGAGATCGACATTGCTTCACCCGGACGGATGAGTTTTAGTTCAGCGACCGCCCGGCGTCAGCCCGGGTGGCCACCGGGTGGAACGCCTAGTCCTGCCGCTGCCCGGTGGTACGCAACGAACTCTGTACGGCAGGAGCGGGGGACCCAAAGGTAAGTCGCCGGACCGGAATTCGCGGTCCGGCTTGGGGTGAAGCCGCCTTGATGCGGCCGGGCAACTCCAGCCCGAACCCGACAGCTCACCTCGCAGGCGTCGGAGAGGACATCCCCCATGCCCGCACAGGCTCGTCGTATCGCCCTGCCCCGCGCCGTCCGCATCGGCATCGCCACCGCCGTCACCGGCGCCGCCTTCGCCCTTCCGCTGGTCACCACCGTCAGCGCCCAGGCCCACGAGGCTCCGGCCGCCAAGCCGCACCAGACCAGCACCTGGACCGGCGCCACCAGCGTCGACGCCGCTCCGGCCCCGGCCGCCGCTCCGGCCGCCGAGACCGCCCCGGCCGCCCCGGCCGAGGAGAGCTACAAGGTCGTCGGCGGGGACACCCTGTCGAAGATCGCCACCGCCAAGAACGTCCAGGGCGGCTGGGAGGCCCTCTACGAGCACAACCGCTCGGTCGTCGGCGCCAACCCGAACCTGATCTACCCGGGCCAGCAGCTCGCGCTCGGTGGCAAGGCCGTCGAGGCCGCGAAGCCCGCCGCGCCCGCCGCCAAGCCGCAGGCCTCGCAGGACTCGGTGAAGCCGGCCGCCAAGCCGGCCGCGCCCGCCGCGAAGCCCGCCGCCCCGGCCGCCAAGCCGGCCGCGCCCGCCGCCAAGCCGGCGCCGGTCCAGGCCGTCCAGGCCGCGAAGCCCGCCGCTCCGGCCCCGGCCCCCGTCGCCGCCTCCTCCGGCTACGTCGCCCCGCTGGCCGTCACCAAGCTCGGCACCGCGTACGGCGTCGCCGGCTCGATGTGGTCCTCCGGCCACCACACCGGCGTCGACTTCTCCGCTGCCACCGGCACCCCGCTGCGCGCCATCGCGGCCGGCACCGTGGTGAAGGCCGGCAACGGCGGCGCCTACGGCAACGAGGTCGAGATCAAGCTCGCCGACGGCAAGTACGCCCAGTACGCGCACCTGTCCTCGATCGCGGTGAAGGTCGGTCAGACCGTCACCGCCGGCCAGCAGATCGGCCTCTCCGGTGCGACCGGCAACGTGACCGGCCCGCACCTGCACTTCGAGATCCGCACCGGCTCGGAGTACGGCTCGGACATCGACCCGATCGCCTACCTGCGGGCGCACGGCGTCTCGATCTGACCGATCCGGTCGATCCGAACGGCCTGACCGATCCGGTCGGTCCGCTCGGGTGCCAGAACCACCGCTGGGTGCGGGGTGAACGACCTCCCGGGATGGTCATGTCGGGTGACCGCTCGACCGGGTGATCGCCGCACCACCAGTGGATCCACGGGCGCGGGACACGCCCGTCCGGCCGGCCCGGTTCGCGAAACCTCCTTTCGCGAACCGGGCCGGCTTTTTTTGGTTTTCGCCCCCCCTGGTGTGTTCGAGGGTCAGGTCTTTCGTCCGGTCATATTCCGTGCCGGGGTCGGGTCCGAGTCCGGGGTCGGGGCCGGGCCCGGTGGGCTTTCGAACGGACGGTGCGTCAGCGCCGATGAGCGGTTCAGCGGTGAAGGGCCGTCGATTCGGGGCGGACGAATCGGGGCGGTCGATTCGAGGCCGTCGATTCGGGGCGGACGATTTCGGGGTGCGGCCTCGGGGACGCGGCTCTGGGGCGCGGTCGACCCGGTGGGCGCTTTCGGAGTCTCCCCGCCGTTTCGTCGTCGGCGCGTGGGCGACCGGCGGAGCGCCGGGGCCGCTGCTCCGCTGGGTCGGGTGAAGTGCCGGTGCGTCAGGCCTGCTGTCGGCCGCCCCGGGTTCGGGTGCTGCCGCGTGCGGGTCCGGGGGCGCGGGGCTGGTGGATCGGTCCGGGGGTGCGGTTCAGCGCCGGTGGGCGGGTACCGCCTGCTGGGCGGCGGTCAGCAGTTGGTGCACCCGGTGGCCGAAGTCGTCCGCGTCGCGGGCCGGTTCGGGGAAGACCAGGCGGACGTCGCGGTGGCCGTGCGGGTGGTCGAGGCGGAGCACCAGGCCGTACCGGTCGAGGGCGAGCGGCCGGACGTCGGGGCGCTCGGCGAGCAGCTCCGGTTCGAGGAGGCGGGTGAGTACGGCGAGCGCGTCCGGGTGGTCGTCGGCGAGGTGGGTCAGCATGCCGGCCTCGTAGCGCGCGAGCGGGTCGGGCGTGGCGAGCGCGAGGTCGGCGCCGGTGAGCGCGCTGGTGCCGTACGGGGTGGAGAGGACGGCGTGGGCGACGTCCAGGCGGAGGTGGACGCTGAGGCCGTCGTCGGCGAGGTGGGCGAGGTGGAGGCGCCCCGCCAGCGTGAGGCGGCCGCGGACCCGGTCCCGGACGGCGACCGGGGCGATGTCGGTGAGGTCGAGGACGACGGGGAGCCCGTCCTGCTCGCGGGCGGTGGCCAGGGTGAGCGGGGCGTCGAGCGGCGCGCGCAGCCGGAGCCGGGAGCCGTGCACGGACACGGGGGTGGTGAGTTCGTGGTGCTCGCCGCAGGCGCGGACGACGACGGAGGAGGCTGCGCAGAGCAGGCTGCCGACCCGTTCGGCGGCGGTGGGCTCGGGGACCTCGGCGTCGAGGGGGGTGGGGCTCATGGCGACCTCCGGCTAGTTAGGTGAGCCTAACCTAATGACTTGCGCCGGGGCAGGCAAGGCGGCGTGGACCGTTGCGGACGGGCGAACGGGGAGTGTGGGCTGTGCGGGCAGATATGCCGCGCTTGCAAGTATCAGGCGTGCGGTCGTATTGTCGACGCTGGTAGTTGCGCATGCAATGGTCTGGTGCGCGGCTGACCGATCCCCTGCAACGCTCCGGAAAGCGATCCCCCTCATGCCCCTCGCGCTCCTGGCGCTGGCGATCAGCGCCTTCGGCATCGGCACCACCGAGTTCGTGATCATGGGCCTGCTGCCCGAGGTCGCCGGCGACTTCTCGGTGTCCATCCCCACCGCCGGCCTGCTCATCTCCGGCTACGCGCTCGGCGTCGTCGTCGGCGGGCCGCTGCTCACCGTCCTCGGCACCCGCGTCCCCCGCAAGGGCATGCTGCTGATGCTGACCGGCCTGTTCATCGCCGGGAACCTGGTCTCCGCGCTGGCCCCCGCCTTCGGGCTGCTGATGGCCGGGCGGATCCTCGCGGCCTTCGCGCACGGCGCGTTCTTCGGCATCGGCTCGGTCGTCGCCGCCGACCTGGTCGCCCCCAACAAGCGGGCCGGCGCGATCGCCCTCATGTTCACCGGGCTCACCGCCGCCAACGTGCTCGGCGTGCCGATGGGCACCCTGCTCGGCCAGCACTTCGGCTGGCGTTCCACCTTCTACGTGGTCGCCGGGCTCGGGGCGATCGGCTTCGCCGGCATCGCCGCGCTCGTCCCCGTCCAGCCCCGGCCGGAGGGTGCCCGGCTCGGCGCCGAGCTGGCCGTCTTCCGCGCCCCGCAGATCTGGCTCGCGCTGACCATGACGGTGCTCGGCTGGGGTGGCATCTTCGCGATGTTCACCTACATCACGCCGATGATGACCGAGCTCGCCGGCTTCTCCGCGTCCAGCGTCACCTGGCTGCTCTTCCTCTTCGGCGTCGGCCTCTTCGTCGGCAACCTGTTCGGCGGCTGGTTCGCCGACCGCGCGCTGATGCGCAGCCTGTACGTGATCCTCGCGGTGCTCACGGTGCTGCTGTTCGCGTTCACCTTCGCCGCGCAGAGCAAGGTCGGCGCGATCGTCACCATCCCGCTGATCGGGGTGTTCGGCTTCGCGACCGTCGCTCCGCTGCAGAAGCGGGTGATGGACCAGGCCGCGGGCGCGCCGACGCTCGCCTCGGCCGCCAACATCGCCGCGTTCAACCTGGGCAACGCGCTGGCCGCCTGGCTCGGCGGGCTGGTCATCTCGGCCGGGCTCGGCTACCAGGCGCCGAACTGGGTGGGCGGGCTGATGGCCGCCGGGGCCCTCGGGGTGACCGTGCTCTCCGGTGCGCTGGAGCGGCGCTCGGGCCTGCGCGGTGGTGGACGGGTGGTGGCGGGCGGTCCCGCGGCGGGTGGCCCGGTTGCGGGCGGTGCCGTGTCCGGCGGGGTGGCCGGTGCCGCGGGCGGGGCTGCCTCCGGCGGGGCGGCCGGTGCCGCGGCGGCCGACGTGTCGTCGGTGGGGGGAGCGGTGGCCGCCGGGCGGTGAGACCCCGGACGGGCGGTGAGACCCCGGTCGGGGCGGTGGGACCCCGGACGGGGCTGGGGACCCGGATGCGCGGAAGGGCCCGGACGAGCGTCCGGGCCCTTCCGTGTGCGGGGCGCGTGGTCAGCCGACGACCGCCTGGGCGTCGATCTCGACCAGCATCGGCTCCTGCGGCAGCTCGACGAAGATCGTGGTGCGGCAGGGCTTCACGCCGCCCGGCTTGATGTTCTCGTCGATGAACTCGGCGTACACCTCGTTCATCAGCGGGAAGTCGGCGCGCTTGGTGAGGTAGACGCGGAACATCACCACGTCCTCGATCGTGGCGCCGCCCGCCTCCACGATCGCCTTGACGTTCTCCAGCGTCCGCCGGGTCTGGGCCTTCACGTCACCGTGGAACAGGTACTCGCCGGTGGCCGGGTCCTGCGGGCCCTGGCCGGAGACCTGGAGGATCGGGCCCTTGCGGACGCCCTGGGAGAACATCCACGCCGGGGCGGGGGCGCCGTCGGTGCGGATCTCGGTCTTGTCGCTCATCGGCTTCCTTCGTTTTCCTTCGTTCCGGTGTTGCCCGGGGACCGCTCAGGTGGCGGGCGGGGTCTGGCCGCAGTCGGCGGAGACCGCCCGGGTGGTGGCGAGCAGGTGGGGCAGCAGCTCCAGCACCTGCTCGTACGGGAGGACGACGTCCGGCACCGAGATCGAGGCGGCGGCGACCACCCGGCCGCTGGCGTCCCGGATCGGCGCGGCCACGCAGTTGATGAACGCCTCGTGCTCGGCGTGGTCCTGCGCCCAGCCCTGGACGGCGACCTTCTCCAGCTCGGCCAGCAGCGCCTCGGGAGTGGTCAGGGTCCGGGCGGTGTGCGGGGTGAAGTCGATGCCGGCCACCACCCGGCGGCGCTCGGGCACCGGCAGGTCGGCCAGCAGCACCTTGGAGACGGCCGCGCTGTGCAGGGCCGCGCGCAGGCCGATCCGCGAGTACATCCGCACCGGGTGACGGGAGTCGTACTTGTCGATGTAGACCACCTCGCCGCCCTCGTACGCGGCCAGGTGGACGGTCTGGCCGGTGGCGGCGTTCAGCTCGGCCAGGTGCGGAGCGGCGATCCGGCGGACCCCGCGCTGCTCCAGGGCCAGGCCGGAGAGCGCGAAGAGCCCGGCGCCCAGGTGATAGCGGTAGGCCGGGTCGCGATAGACGAATCGTTCCTCTTCGAGGCTCTGGAGCAGCCGCAGCACGGTGGTCTTGTGCACGCCGAGCACCTCGGCGAGCTGGTCCAGGGAGCGCTCGCCCTCGCCGAGCTCGGCGAGGATGCGCAGGGCGCGGGTGACGGTCTGGCTCATCGTGCTCCAAGGGCCGGGGAGGCGGCCGGTCGGGGTTCGGCGGCACCGCCCCCGGGCGTCGGTGCCGAGGAGGGCGCGGCCGTCGTGGGAGTGGCCGGTCCGGGCGCCGCCGCCGCGGGGGCCGTCTCGGTGGGTGCGACCGCGGGCAGTACAGGGGACACGATGCCATCCGCCGAGACCCGGGTGGCTGCCCAGTCCTCCGGGGAGGCGGCGAGCAGGGCGGCGACCACCGGCTCCGGCGGCAGCTCGGCCTGGTCGCCGTGGGCGGTCAGCGCGCACGCCGCGCTCAGGTGGCCGAGCCGCAGGCGGCGCCGCTGGTCGAGGCCGCGCACCGTCCCGGCCAGGTAGCCGGCGGCGAAGGCGTCGCCCGCACCGGTCGCCTCGACCACCTCGACGGTGAGCGCCGGCTCGGTGACGGCGCTGCCGTCCCGCTCCAGGGCGGTGACCAGCCGGGCGGCGTCCTTGACCACCACGGTGGCGGGGGAGGGGAAGCGGTGGCGCAGCGCGTGCGGGTCGCCGGTACCGAAGGCGGCCTCGGCCTCGTCGGCGCCGAGCAGCAGCAGGTCGGCCGCGTCCAGCAGCGGCGGGAGCACCGAGACGTCGCGGTCGCGCCAGAGCGCCGGGCGCCAGTTGAGGTCGAAGCTGACCAGCCGGCCCGGGCGGCGGTCGGCGAGCAGGGCGCGGAGCAGGGCCAGGCAGTCGTCGGAGAGCGCCGCGGTGATGCCCGACAGGTGCAGCAGTCGGGCCCCGGCCAGCAACCGGGCGGCGGCCGGGTCGGCGAGCAGCGCCGGGGAGAGCGCGGCGGCGGCGGAACCGCGCCGGTGGTAGTGGAGCCGGCTGCGGCCCGGCCCGAGGTCGTGCCGGTTGCCGCTGGAACCGCCGACCTCCTTGAGGTAGAGGCCGGTCGGGCGGTGCGGGTCGACGGCGACCGCCGACACGTCCACCCCCCGTGCGGTGAGTTCGCCGAGCAGGCGGCGGCCGAAGCCGTCGTCGCCGACCCGGCTGACCCAGGCGCTCGGCACGCCCAGCGCGGCCAGGGCGCCCGCCACGTTCGACTCGGCGCCGCCGACGGAGAGCCGGAACGCCTCCACCGACTCCAGGGGGCCGGGCCGGTCGGGCAGCAGGACGGCCATCGACTCGCCGACGCAGACGGCGATCGGGGCGGCGGGGGTGGGGGCGGGTGCGGGCGCGGGGGCGGTGGGTGGGAGTGGGATGAGGTGGGGGGTGGCGTCGGTGTCGGTGTTGGTGCTGGCGGCGGTGCTGATGCCCGCGGGGTGGTGGGGTGCCTCGGGGGCGGCCGTGGCCGGTGTGGCGTCGGGTGCCTCCGGCCCGGTGGCGGCCGGCCCGGTCGTGTCTGCCCCGTTGGTCTCCGAGCCGCCGGCCGCCGCCCCGGGTGCCGCTGCGCCGTGTGCCTCCGCTCCGGGTGCCTCCGGCCCGGTCGCCGACGGGCCGCCCGGCGACGGGGTACCGGGCGTGGGGGTGCCCGGGCTCACGGCGGCGTCCTGTCGTGGCATCTGCTGGGCTCCTCGGGGTGCTGCGGCCGGCCGGGTGGGGGTGCTGCGGCCGACCGGGTGGCCCGCCTGCCGGGGGCGACCGTCGTTGACCTTCGTCCGGCGCCGATGCTAGAACCGTGCTGCCAGCATGTGCAACCCTCGTTGCACATGTTGCAACACGGCAAATGGAGGAAGACGGTGGACCAGACCTTCGCAAGCAGCGGCACCGGGCCGGGCATCGACACCGCGGCGGTGGCGGCCCTCGCCGACGAGTCGCTCGACTGGCGGTTCAAGGCGCTGCCACCCGCAGCCTGGGGCCTGAGCGTCCGCGACTACCTCGCCACCGGCCCCGCCCTCGACGACCTCGGCACCCCGCTGCTCACCCTCGACGCCGGTGCGCTCGACCACAATCTGCGGACCATGGCCGCCTGGTGCGCCGATGCCGGACTGGCGCTCGCCCCGCACGGCAAGACGACCATGGCCCCCGTGCTCTGGCAGGCCCAACTGGCCACCGGGAGCCACGGCATCACCCTCGCCAACCTGCCGCAGGTCAGGGTCGCGCGAGCCTTCGGCGTCCAGCGGGTGCTGCTCGCCAACACCCTGCTCGACCCGGCCGGCCTCGGCTGGCTGGCCGGCGAACTGGCCGCCGAGCCCGCCTTCGCCTTCACCTCCTGGGTGGACTCCGCCGCGAGCGTCCGGCTGATGGACGAGGCGCTGCGCGCGGCCGGTGCCGAGCGGCCGGTCGAGGTGCTGGTCGAACTCGGCGGCCCGGGCGGGCGGACCGGGACGCGCACCGTCGACGAGGCCGTCGAGGTCGCCGCCGCCGTGCTGCGCGCGCCCACGCTGCGGCTGGCCGGGATCGGCGGCTACGAGGGCGCCCTGGCCCACGACGCGAGCGAGGACGGCCTCGCCGCCGTCCGCTCCTACCTGCGGAGCCTCGCCGAACTGCACGGGCGGCTGGCGAGCGCCTACGCCGACGGCTCGGCGCCCGTCGTGACGGCCGGTGGCAGCGCCTACTTCGACCTGGTGGCCGAGGAGTTGGGGTCACTGCGGGACGCGTTCGTGGTGCTGCGCTCCGGCGCGTACATCGCCCACGACGACGGCTTCTACCGGGGGATCTCCCCGCTCGCCCGGGGCGCGGGTGCCCCGGGGCCGGCGGGCGCCGGCGCGGCGCCGTTGCGCAGTGCGCTGCACGGGTGGGCCCGGGTGGTCTCCCGGCCCGAGCCGCAGCTGGCGCTGCTGGACGCCGGAAAGCGTGACCTGCCGTTCGACGAGGGGCTCCCCGAGCCGCAACTCGTCCGGGGTGGAGCCGAGTTGACCGGTACGGCGGCGCGGATCACCGCACTCAACGACCAGCACGCCTTCCTTCGGGACGCCGGCGACCTCGCGCCGGTCGGAGCCGTGCTGCGGCTGGGTGTCTCGCACCCGTGCACCGCCTTCGACAAGTGGACGCTGATCCCGGTGCTGGACGACGCCTCGGCGGCCGAGCCGAAGGTCACCGGGCTGGTCAGGACGTTCTTCTGATGAGTCGACGGGACGGGCAGGACGGGCGGGACCTGAAGGGCGGGCAGGGCGGGCGGGGCGGGCAGGCGGAGCGGGACGGGCGGGGCACGGGTGGCGGCGGCCGTCGGGAGGTGGTCTTCAAGGGGGCCACGGTCGTCGACGGCACCGGCGCCGACCGGTACCGGGCCGACGTCCGGATCGCCGACGGGATGATCGCCGAGATCGGCCACGGTGTGGACGGGGCACGGGTGGTGGACGCCACGGGGCTGGTGCTGGCTCCCGGGTTCATCGACATGCACGCCCACTCCGACCTGGCCCTCCTGCTCGAACCCGAGCACCCGGCCAAGGTCACCCAGGGCGTCACCTGTGAGGTCCTCGGCCAGGACGGACTCTCCTACGCCCCGGTCGACGACCGCACGCTGCCCGCGCTGCGCCGCCAGATCGCCGGCTGGAACGGCGACCCGGAGGGCTTCGACTGGGACTGGCGGACGGTCGGCGGCTACCTGGACCGGCTGGACCGGACCGGCCCCGCCGTCAACGCCTGCTACCTGGTGCCGCACGGATCGCTGCGGACGCTCGCCGTCGGCTGGGACAACCGCGCCCCCACCGCCGCCGAACTCGACCGGATGCGCGCCCTGTTGGCGCAGGGGCTGGCCGAGGGCGCGGTCGGGATGTCCAGCGGGCTCACCTACACGCCCGGGATGTACGCCGACACCGCCGAACTGGTCGAGCTCTGCCGTGTGGTCGCCGAGTACGGCGGCTTCCACGCCCCGCACCAGCGGTCCTACGGCGCGGGCGCGCTGGAGGGCTACGCGGAGATGGTGGAGATCGCCCGGCGGTCCGGCTGCCCGCTCCACCTGACCCACGCCACCATGAACTTCGGCGTCAACCGGGGCCGGGCCGGTGAACTGCTCGACCTCGTCGACCGGGCACTCGGCGACGGCGTGGACCTCACCCTGGACAGCTACCCCTACCTGCCCGGATCCACCACCCTGGCCGCGCTGCTGCCCAGTTGGTCCACCGAGGGCGGCCCGCGCGCCACCCTCGAACGGCTCGGCGACCCGGCGGCGCGCGAGCGGATCCGGTACGAGGTGGAGGAGAAGGGCAGCGACGGCTGCCACGGCGTGGTCACCGACTGGGCCACCGTCCAACTCTCCGGCGTCCGCAACCCGGAACTGGCCGGCGCCGTCGGCCGGACCGTCGCCGAACTCGCCGCCGAACAGGCCCGCAGCGGAACGGAGGTCTTCCTCGACCTGCTGCTCCGTGACGAGTTGGCCACCAGCATCCTCCAGCACGTCGGCCACGAGGAGAACGTCCGGGCGATCATGCGCCACCGCGTGCACACCGTCGGCAGCGACGGACTCCTGGTCGGCGCCCGGCCGCACCCGCGCGCCTGGGGCACCTTCCCCCGGTACCTGGCCCGCTACAGCAGGGACTCGGGCGTGCTCACGCTGGAGGAGGCCGTCGCCCGGATGACCGGACGGCCCGCCGCCCGGCTCCGGCTGGACCGGCGGGGCCGGATCGCCCCCGGTCACCACGCCGACCTCGTCCTGTTCGACCCGGAACGCGTCCAGGACACCGCCACCTTCGACCAGCCGCGGCGGCCCGCCGTCGGCATCGAGCACGTCTACGTCAACGGCACCGCCGTCGTCCGGCAGGGCCGCACCACGGGCGCCCGCCCGGGGCGCGCCCTGCGCCGCACCGAACGAGGAACCCGAGCCGCATGAACCCTGAGTCCGTCACCGCCGATCCCGCCGTGGTCGCCGCCACCCGCGCGGCCCTGGCCGCCGAGCCGGTGATCGCGGTCGTCCGCGCCCCCCGGATACCCGATGCCGCGAAGCTCTGTGCCGCACTCGCCGAAGGCGGGATCACCTGGACCGAACTCACCTTCACCACACCGGATGTGACGACCCATCTGAAGCGCGCCGCACAGGCCGGCTGGCGGGTCGGGGTCGGCACCGTGCTGACCGCCGAACAGGCCGAGCGGGCGCTCGCCGCCGGCGCCTCGTTCCTGGTCACCCCCGGCGTGCGGCCCGAGGTGGCGAGGGCCGCGCACGCCGCCGGGGCGCCGGTCGTGCTGGGTGCGCTCACCCCGACCGAGGTGGCCCGGGCGGTCGACCTGGGCGCCGCCGCCGTGAAGATCTTCCCCGCGCGGGCGTTCGGCCCCGGCTACTTCAAGGACCTGCGCGGACCGTACCCGGACGTTCCGCTGGTCGCCTCCGGCGGCGTCAACGCGGGCAACGCGGGGGAGTTCCTCGGCCAGGGCGCGCTCGCGGTCTGCGCGGGGACGGACGTGGTGCCGCCGGACGCGGTCGCGGCCGGGGACTGGGCGGAGATCACCCGGAGGGCGAAGGCGTTCACGCAGGCCTGCGCGGCGCGGTAGCGGCGGGGAGGTCCCCCGGAGCCCGGGCGCCCCGACCGAGGACGCCTGGGCTCCGGGGTCCCGACGTCCCGGTGCCCTGGCGTCTTCTGGGTCCGGCGCCCTCGGTGTCCAGGGGCAGCCGGGGGCGGGAGCGGTTCGGGAGGGGTGCGGTGCGCGGGAGAGGGGTGCGGGAGGGGCGCTGGAACGGCGCGGGAGGGGCGCGGGGCGACCGGGGGGCTCCTCCCACGGCAGGCCCCCCGGACCTGCCCCGGGGCCGGGAGTGGCCGCTGCGGACTGTTGGGACGGCCGGGATTCAACGAGAATCGATAGCCCCCGGCACCCGGCAGGAGGATCCACCCATGACCTCGACCCGCCCCGGCCCCGACTGGCTGGCCGACGCCGTCCTCTACCAGATCTACCCGCAGACCTTCGCCGACTCCGACGGCGACGGGATCGGCGACTTCGCGGGCATCACCGAACACCTCGAACACCTCGCCTGGCTGGGTGTCGACACGGTCTGGCTCAACCCGTGCTTCGCGTCGCCGTTCCGCGACGCCGGGTACGACGTCGCCGACTACCTCGCGCCCGCACCGCGCTACGGAAGCGCCGAGGACCTCGCCGCCCTGGTCGAGGCCGCGCGGCGCAAGGGCATCCGGGTCCTGCTGGACCTGGTCGCCGCCCACACCTCGGACCGCCACCCGTGGTTCCTGGCCGCCGCCGAGGACCCGTCCGACCACCGCTACATCTGGTCCGACCGACCGGTGGACGGCTTCGTCGCCTCGCCCGGCGCCCGCCCAGGCTGGTACCGGCCCAACTTCTTCGACTGCCAGCCGTCCCTCAACTTCGGCTACGCACGCGAGAATTCCGACCAGCCCTGGCGCCAGCCGGTGGACGCCGAAGGCCCGCGCGCCAACCGTGCCGCGCTGCGCGGGATCATGGACCACTGGCTCGGCCTGGGCCTGAGCGGATTCCGGGTCGACATGGCCTCCTCGATGGTCAAGGACGACCCCGGCTTCGCCGAGACCGGCAAGCTCTGGACCGAACTGCGCGACTGGCTCGACCGCACCCACCCGCAGGCCGCCCTGTTCGCCGAGTGGGGCGACCCGGCGGCCGCCGTGGGGGCCGGGTTCCACGCGGACTTCTTCCTCCAGTTCGGCGGCGCGGACCAGGGGCTGCCGCTGCGCTCGCTCTGGAACAACAACGCCGGGACGGTCGAGGAGTACTGGAAGCAGGGCCCCTGCTACTTCGAGGCCGACGGACGCGGCACGCCGCAGGTCTTCCTGGACGCCTGGCGCTCGGCCGCCGAACTCACCGAAGGCGCCGGGTACATCGCGCTCCCCACCGCCAACCACGACTTCTCCCGGCTCTCCACCGGGCCGCGCACCGAAGAGCAACTCGCCGCGGCCTTCGCCCTGTTGCTCACCTGGCCCACGCTGCCCGCCGTCTACTACGGCGACGAGATCGGCATGCGCTACCTGCCCGGGCTCCCCGACGTCGAGGGCAGCGTGCTCGGCCCGCACTACAACCGGGCCGGCTCGCGCACCCCCATGCAGTGGACGCCCGGCCCGAACGCGGGCTTCTCGAAGGCCCCGGCCGAGCGCCTCTACCTGCCCGTCGACCCCGACCCGCACCGGCCCGACGTCGCCACCCAGCGGGCCGACCCGACCTCGCTGCTGCACACCGTGCGGCGGCTGATCGGGCTGCGCCGGGCGCACCCGGGGCTGGGCGCCGCGGGGTCGGTGGAGGTCCGGCACGCCGGGTACCCGCTGGTGTACGCCCGGGCCGGGCGCTACCTGGTGGCGGTCAACCCGCGGCGGGAGCCCGCGGTGGTGGCGCTGGACGGCGCGGTGCCGGAGGGCCTGGCGGCCCGGCCGCTGGACGTCCAGGGCGTGCGGGTGGCCGGCGGCGAGCTGCGGGCGGACGGCTTCTCGTACGGGGTCTTCGAGCTGGGCTGACGCCCGCGGGAGGGAAGGGGCGGTGATCGGGGGCGGGCTTTCGTCCGCCCCCGAAGTGGTTGTAGACTGCATCCAGATGGTTGCATTTACCATCCTTTGTCGAGGTCGCCACCCGGAGGACGGACCACCCCATGAGCACACCCCGGACCACCGCCGCAGCTCCCGACCCGGGGCACTCGCTCAAGCACCTGGCCGTCCACCTGCTCACACCACTGCTGATGTGCCTCGGCATGGCGCTCGCCTACCAGGGCGCGTTCCACCAGCCCGAGCCCAACCACCTCAAGGTCGCCGTCGTCGGCACGACCGAGCAGGCGCGCGGACTGGCCCACGCCGTCCAGGCCCGGGCCGGCTCCGCCCTGGACGTCGCCACCCTGCCGGACCGGGCCGCCGCCGAGCGGCAACTGCACGACCGCGAACTGGTCGGCGCCTTCCTCCCGGACGGCCGGCACCCCGAACTGCTGGTGGCCAAGGCGGGTTCGGACACGTCGGCGATGGCCGCCGAGAAGGTGTTCCAGCGCGTCACCGCGGAACAGGGCGTGCCGCTGGCCGTCACCGACCTCGCCGCCCCGAGCGAGGGGGATCCGACCGGCCAGGGCCTGTTCTTCCTCCTGGTCGCGCTCAGCATCGGCTCCTACGGGAGCGTCGCGGTGATCGGTGCGGCCGGTGCGGCGCTGAGCATGCGGATCCGGGTACTGGTCGGGCTGGCGACGTCGCTGGCGGTGAGCCTGATCGGGATCCTCACCGCCGGGCCGGTCTTCCACGTCGTGGACCACGACCCGGCGGGCGTGTGGGCGCTCGGCTGGCTCTACTCGGCCGGCGTGATCGGCGTCGGTATCGGACTGCACACCTTCCTGAAGCGGTGGACCACGCTGGTGATGATGGTGCTGTTCGTGATGCTGAACTTCACCAGCTCCGGCGGCGTCTACCGGCCCGACCTGCAGAACGGCTTCTTCGGCGCGCTGCACTCGTTCTGGGCCGGCGCCGGCTTCCTGGAGGGCGCGCGCAGCCTGCTGTACTTCGACAGCGGCGCCGGGTTCGGCGGCCACCTGCTGACGCTGGTGCTGTGGCTGGCCCTGGCCGGTGCGCTGGTGGCGGGCGCTGCGCTGTTCGAGAGGCGCGGCTCTGCGGCGTTGGGAGCGGCGTTGGGAGCGGCGGTGGGAACGGAGGCGGGAGCGGCAGCAGGAGCGCGTCGGCGGGCGGCCGGGGGCGGGGCCGATGGTGGGGCCGATGGTGGGGCCGGGGTCGATGGTGGGGCGGAGGAGGAGATGGAGGAGACGGTCGCGGTCTGACCGCCTCTGCGGGGACGGGACGGGCCGGGAGGGGGACGGGACGGGAATGGGGGACGGGGCGGGACCGACCGGGGGATCCTCCCGGCGGCACGGTTCGCCGCCGCCGGAGTGTCCGCTTCCGCCGTGCTCTGCTGACGGAGGACGCCACCCCGGCGCCCCCGCCCCCCCACCCCCGGGGCCGCGCCGACCACCGAGGAGTACCCCCTCATGCCCCGACCGTCCCGCCTCGCCCGGCTGCTCGGTGCGGCCCCCGCCGCCCCCTTCGCGCTGGCACTGCTGGCGGCCACCCCGGCCGTCGCCGTCGCGCCGCCGCTCTCCCAGCCCCGGATCGTCGCCCACTTCGACCTGGCCCGGGGGCAGCAGCCAGAGAACATCGCGGTGGAGCCCGACGGCTCGGTGGACCTCACCCTGTCCTTCGCCCGCCAGCTCGGCCGGGTCGGCCCCGACGGGCACCTGACCGTCCTCGCCACCCTGCCGGCCCCCGATCGGCCGGCCACCCCGCTGCTCGGCGCGGCCGTGGTCTCCGGCCTCGCCCGCGCCCACGACGGCACCCTCTACTTCGCCTACGCCACCGGCACGGAGGACCTCACCGGCCTGTGGCGGCTCTGCCCGGGCGGGGAGCCCGAGCGGATCTCCGCCCTCCCCGCCGACAGCCTGCCCAACGGCCTCGCGCTCGACGAGCAGGCGGGCCTGCTCTACTCCGCGGACTCGGCGCTCGGCCTGGTGCGGGCCGTCCCCGTGGGCGGCGGCGCCCCGACGGTCTGGTCCGACGACGCCCTGCTCAAGCCCGTCACCGCCTTCGGCGCCAACGGCCTCAAACTGCACGCCGGCGCCGTCTGGGTCGGCAACACCGACGCCGGCACGCTGCTGCGCATCCCGATCGGGGCGGACGGCGCCGCCGGCCCGGCCGAGACCCGCGCCACCGGCCTCGACGGCCTCGACGACTTCGCCTTCCCCGGTCCCGGCGACGAGCTGATCGCCGCCCTGAACCCCTCCAGCGAGGCCGTGTTCATCGCCGGGGACGGCAGTCGCCGCACCGTGCTCACCGCGGAGGACGGCCTCTCCAACCCCACCTCGGTCGGCATCCGCGGGGACAGGGTGTTCGTGGCGAGTGCGGCGTTCTTCACCCTGAACGACCCCAACCTGACGGCCGCGACGCTGGAGCGGTAGGCGGGGTGGTGCGGTGGGGGCTCCCGTCTCCCGGGGCGGGGCACCCGCCGCCGGGGCCGCCTCGGCAGGGGCGCCTCCGTCGGGGCCGCCTCTGCTGGGCCGGCTCCACCGGGGCACTTCCGCCGGGGGTGGTGACGGGTCGGATCGGGGCGCGGGATCGCCCGGGCGCCCGGCAGTCGTCGTTCAGCGGACGGCGGTCGACGCCCGGGCGGCGAACGCGCGCCGGTAGTCGGTGGGCGAGACGCCGACGCGCGCCGTGAAGTGGCGGCGGAGGTTGGCCGCGCTGCCGAGGCCGCTGAGCCCCCCGATCCGCTCGACCGGCAACTCGGTGCTCTCCAGCAGGGACTGGGCGAGCGCGAGCCGCTGGTGCAGCAGCCACTGCAGCGGGGTGGTGCCGGTGGCGGCCTGCAGGCGGCGGAAGAAGGTCCGCGGACTCATCCGTGCCTGCCGGGCCAAGTCGTCGACGGTGAGCGGCCGTTCGAGGTTGGCGGTGGCCCACTGGAGGACCGGGGCGAGGCTGTCGTCGTCCGCGACCGGCACCGAGAGGTCCACGAACTGGGCCTGCCCGCCCGGTCGGTGCGCCGGAACCACCATCCGCCGGGCGAGCTGGTTGGCCACCCTCGCGCCGAGGTCGCGCCGGACGATGTGCAGGCAGAGGTCCAGCCCGGCGGCCACTCCCGCGCTGGTCAGCACATCGCCGTCATCCACGTAGAGCACGCTGTCGTCGACGGTGACGTCCGGGTACCGCTCGGCCAGATCGGCGGTGTGCGACCAGTGCGCGGTGGCCCGCCGCCCGTCGAGGATGCCGGCGGCCGCGAGCGCGAACGCGCCGGTGCACAGTGAGACCATGCGTGCCCCTGCGGCCGCCGCGCGCCGCAGTTCCGCGACGAGCGCCGGCGGCACCTCGCGGTCCCCGGTGACGCAGGCGTCCGGGACGGAGGTGACGACCACGGTGTCCGCGTCCGCGAGGGCGTCCCAGCCGTACTCGGCGCGGAGGGAGAAGCCGAACGCGGGTGCGGCGGGTGCGGTGGATGCGGTGGGGGTGGTCGGTGCGCTCGGTGCGGCCGGTACGGGCTTCTCGGCGCAGAGGCGCAGGTCGTACCAGCGGTCGGCCAGGTCGGGCTGGGGGATGCCGAACACCGCGCAGGCCATGCCGAGTTCGTAGAGGTCCCAGAGCGGGATGTCGGCGTGG
This sequence comes from Kitasatospora sp. NPDC042419, assembly GCF_056437345.1. Taxonomy (NCBI): domain Bacteria; kingdom Bacillati; phylum Actinomycetota; class Actinomycetes; order Kitasatosporales; family Streptomycetaceae; genus Kitasatospora; species Kitasatospora sp. NPDC042419. The sequence goes on along the minus strand of NZ_JBWKAW010000008.1, from coordinate 196,717 downwards.
TCGAGGACGGCGACCGCGACGGTGCCCGGGGCGGTGGGCCGCGAGGCGACGGCCGGTGGTGGGGCGTCGGGTGCGGAGGCGTCGGGCGCGGAGGAGTCGGGCATCGGGGCGGTCGGCGGCGAGGCGGTCATGGCGCGTTCCTCCTGGCAGGAATGGTGCGGCAAAGGGCAATCCTGCCACTGTCGGTGCCGCGGGCCCGGCTGTGAGGGTGGTCCTCGTCGATCAAGACCGTTGTCCGTCCCTCTGGAGCACTCCCCATGTCGCACAGCCCTGTCCACGTCCCTGTTCCCGGCCCCGCCCCTGCTTCTGCTGCCGTCGCCGTGCCCGCCGTCGTCCCCGCCTCCGTCTCCGTCCCGGAACCCGTCACCGTCCTCGGCCTCGGCGCCATGGGCACCGCGCTGGCAGGAGCGCTGCTCGACGCGGGCCACCCCACCACCGTCTGGAACCGCTCCGCCGCCAAGGCCGAGCCGCTGGTCGCCCGCGGCGCCGCCCACGCCGCCACCGCGGGTGAGGCGGTCACGGCGAACGAGCTGATCGTCGCCTGCGTCCTCGACTACGCCGCGCTCCGGGAGGTCCTGGCCGGGCAGGAGGAGGCCCTCGCCGGGCGCACGCTGGTCAACCTCACCTCCGGTTCGCCCGAGCAGGCCCGCGAGTTCGCGGGGTGGGCGGCCGGACACGGACTCGGCTACCTGGACGGCGCGGTCATGATCACCCCGCCCGGCATCGGCGGCCCCGACGCGATGCTGCTCTACAGCGGTGACGCCGGCACGCTCACCCGGTACCGGGCCGCCCTCGCCGTGTTCGGGGACCCCGTCGACCTCGGCCGGGACCCGGGGGCCGCGAGCCTGTACGACGCGGCGCTGCTCGGCCTGATGTGGTCGGCGCTCAGCGGCTGGCTGCACGGCGCGGCGCTGGTCGGCGCCGACGGGGTGGCGGCCGCCGACTTCACGCCGGTCGCCAACCGTTGGCTCTCCGGCGCCGTCACCGGTTTCGTCACCCGGTACGCGGCCCAGGTCGACGCCGGACGCTACCCCGGCGACGACGCCAGCCTCGACGTCCACCGCGCCGCGATGGCCCACCTGCTGCACGCCGGTCGGGTACGAGGTCTCGACACCGCGCTGCCCGAGCTGCTCGCCGGCCACGTCGACCGGGCCATCGCCGCCGGTCACGGCGCCGACAGCTACGCCCGCCTGGTCGAGGTGATCGGCAAGTGACGGCGCTCCGGGCTTCCCGGGCTTCCCGGGCCTCCCGGGTCGACTGGCCCGGTCTCGTCACCGAAGCCGCTGCCACGACCTCCGCCGTCCTGGCCGAGGCCGCCGACGCCGACTGGACACGGCGCCCGGCGGGCAGCGAGTGGACCTGCCGTGCGACGCTCGACCACCTTGCGCTCGGGGTGCTCGGCTACGCGGGCCTCCTCACCGCGCGGCCGACCGACCGGTACATCGCCCTGTTCGGTTCGCTGGACCCGGCCGCGCCCGTCCCGCACTGCCTGGAGGGCCTGCGCATCGCCGCCGCCCTGCTGGCGGCCACCGTCCGCGACGCGCCGCCGGAGGCCCGGGCCTGGCACCCCTGGGGGCACTCGGACGCCCCCGGCTTCGCCGCCATGGGGGTGGTCGAACTCCTCGTCCACGGCTGGGACCTGGCCGGTGCGCTGGGCGTGGACGGGGGCCTGGGCGGGGTCGGGGCCGGGGACCTCGGTGGCGCCAGGGCGGGGGCCCGTGCCGGGGCTCTCCCGGAGCGGCTGGCCGCACCGGCGGTGGCCCGGCTGTTCCCGGAGGCGCCGACCGGCTTCGCTGCCGGGGGGACGCTGCTGTGGTGCACGGGGCGCGTCGCGCTGCCCGGCCTCGGACGGCGGCCGCCCGGGGAGTGGAGCTGGGACGGGCGGGTGCGGTAGCGGCGGGCGGTGGGCACGGCGGGCCGGTGCACCCGGAGTACCCGGAACGCCCCGTGCGCCGGGCCTTCCCGGCCCGGTGCACGGGTCAGGCGTGCCGACCGGCGGTGCGGTGGAGCAGGCCGCGGACGGTGCCGCTGAACCCGCCGGCCGCCCAGAGGAGGGCGGCGAACGGCGCGAGGTAGGAGGGCCAGGCGAGCAGACCGACGGCCAGCGCCGTACCGAGCACCGCCAGCCCTCCGGCCACGGCGGTCAGGGCGGGCGGGAACCGGGTCGCCGACCGCGTGGCGGCGAGGCCCAGCCAGTGCGCGGCCCCGGCGGTGAGCAGCGCCGCCGGGACGAAGAGTACGAACAGCACACCGGGACGATAGCCCGAGGCCGGGTCGGGCCTGGGAGCCGGTCCCGGACCTGGTCCTGGTTCTGGTTCTGGCCCCCGGGAGACCGGACGGCGCGGGTCCGGGGCGGCATACGGGCCCTCCGGTCCGCGGACGACGAGGCGGCAGGGGCCCGAGGCGCGGCCGAGCGGTGCTCGCCGGCCTGGCGTCCGCCGGGAGGTCGTTGCTCAGGAGCGGCGTGGCGTGCGGGTGAAGCAGCAGTCGCCGCAGACGCCCGCCTGCGGGCCGACGCGGTAGTAGAGGCAGCAGCTGTTGCGGCGGAACGCGGTGCCGCCGAGCGCGCCGGGACGTCCGGGGATCCCGGGGACCCGGGTCGCGAGCAGCGTGCCGGCGCCGGCGAGCGGTGGCCGGTCGAGCACCTGGGCGACGAGGGCACGGGCCCGGGCGGGCCCGTGGGGCGCGGCGGCGCTGTCCGGCTGCGCGGCGGTGTGCGCGTCGAGCATCCGCAGGGCGCCGGCGAGGGCCGATGCGGTGTTGCCCCGGAGCAGCCCGTCGGGCAGCGGGACCGTCGCCCTGACGGCTGCTTCCAGGGCCGTCAACTGCCCTTCGACGACGGTCCGGTGGAAGCGGTCGACCAGGGAGCCCCGGTCCGACTGGGTGGGTCCGTACGGCGTCCAGAGGTCGATCGGCCCCTGTTCGGGGACCCGGACCTGCGCCCGGTCGGGGTCCAGCTCGGGCACCTCGCCGAGCAGGACGGCCGCGCCGAGGCCCACCGAACAGAACCTGGCGGCCAGGCCGAGGTGCAGGATCGACGCGGCCACCCGGGCTTCCGCCGTCCCGAGCCGCTGAGCGACCTCCCGCACGCGGCCCGCCAGCAACCCGTCCGGGCCGGGGGCGTAGAGGTCCCGCAGCGGCCGGAAGCCCGGGGGCGGGCCCTGGTCGGGGGAGCCGGCGACGTCGAGGGCGAAGTAGGGGCTGACCGCGGTGAGCCGGTCGTAGTCCGGCGGGCCGTTCGGGCCGGGGCGTGGCGGGACGCCGGGGGACGTACGGGCCTGGGGCATCGGGCGGGTCCTCCGGTTCCGTGCGGCGTGGCGCGAGGTGACGTGCGGCGTGGCGCGGGGCGTCGTGCGGTGGGGCGCGGCGGCGCGGGCTCGGCCGCGGACGGTGAAGCCGCCGGCGGCGCCACGGATGAACGGTACCGTGCTCCGGCGGTCGGAGAAGGGTCTCCCGGCCGCAGCCCGGAGCCGCCCCCGGCGGGCGGTCGGCGGCCGTCATCCCTCCCGCCCGGAGAGGGACTTGCCCCGGCCGGGAACCGGCGCCGGGAGGGAGCGCCTCCCCGGGAGAGTTGGGCCGACCGGGTGGCCGTCCGGCCGGATCGTAGGCTCATGCGCATGCGTGCTGACCTTCCGGCGGACCGTGTGCGGGCCCGGACGCGGACCGAGCCCCGTTCCGGCACCGGCCGTTCCGTCGTCCCCGCCCGGGCCCCTCGCGCCGCCCGGGCCCGCCGGCCGGTGGCCGTGGCTGCGGCGCTGCTCCTGCTCACGCCCGTCGCGCTGGCGCACGAGGGCGAGCGCGCCGCCGCGCTGCTGATCGCCGCCACGGCCGCCCTGGCGGCGCTGGTGGCGGTCCTGCCGTGGCCGGCGTCGTCGCCGTCGCCGTCGCCGTCGTCATCGCGGCGGGTGACGCTCGCGGCGGCGGCGGGCGCCGTGGCCGCCGCGTCGTTGCTGCTGGACGCCGCCTACACCGGGCCGTACCGCCTGGCAGGCTTCTGGCTGCCGTCCGAGTGGCCGGCCCTGTTGGTGCTGGCGGGTCGGGTGGCCCGCCGTGCGCGCGGACGGTGGGCCGGCGCCGTCGGCGCGGTCGTGGCGGTGGCGGTGGTCGCGGTACCGCTGCGGTTCACCGCACGGGTGCCGGACGGCGGCTGGACCGGCTCGCTGCTCGCCGTCCTGCTGTCGGTGGTGCCGCTGGCCGGGGTGGTCGGTGCCGGCCTCTACCTGCGGGCGCTGGACGCCCGCCGGGAGCGTGCGGTGCTCCGGGCCCGGCGCGAGCAGCGGCTGGAGGTGGCGCGGGGGCTGCACGACTTCGTCGCGCACGAGGTCACCGGCATCGTGCTGGAGGCTCAGGCGGGCCAACTGCCCGGCCAGGGGCCGGAGGAGACGGCCGCGCTGCTGCGCCGGCTGGAGGAGGCCGGGCTGCGGGCACTGGACTCGATGGACGCGATGGTCGGTGCGCTGCGGGAGCCGCACGCGGACGAGGACGGCGACTCGGGCGGTGACGAGGGCGGCTCCTCGGGCGGTGGCGCCGCCGGGCACGGGGCGGGTGGCGGGGTCGCGGCGGGCCGGGTGGCCGGCACCACCCGGGTGCACGGGCTCGCCGATCTGCCGGAACTGGTCGGCCGGTTCACCACCACGGGCACGGTCCGGGCCCTTCTGGAGGCGGCGCCGGAGACCGCTGGGCTGCTGTCGGCGGAGGCGGAGGGCACCGCGTACGCCGTCGTGCTGGAGGCGTTGACCAACGTCCGGAGGCACGCGCCCGGCGCCGTGGACGTGGTGGTGCGGGTGGCGGTCGGTCCGGGCGGCGGCCGGGCGGTGGAGGTGTCGGTGACCGACGACGGCGGTGGCGGGCGCGGCACCGGCGGACGGGGTGTCAGGGGGCTGCTGCGGCGCCGTCCGGGCAGTGGTGGCACGGGGTTGGTGGGGCTGACCGAGCGCGTCGCCGCGCACGGCGGGGTGCTGGAGGCGGGGCCGCTGAGGCCGGCGGGCTGGCGGACCGCCTGCGTGCTGCCCGCGCGGTAGGGCGCTCCGATCGGCAGGGAGGAGGCGGGAGAGGGGGAAAGGCGGCAGGCGGCAGACAGCAAGGGCGCGGTGGGTCGGTCCGGTCCGCCGGTCCGCCGGTCCACTGGTCCACCCGGGCCCGGCCGGGGCGGGCGGTGCCGTCGTGCGAGACTGCCCCCCGTGACGAGTCCGAAGCCGGAGCCCATTCGCACGTTGATCGCGGACGACCAGGAGGCCGTGCGCCGCAGCGTGCGACGGATCCTGGAGGCACAGCCCGACATCGAGGTGGTCGGCGAGGCCGTGGACGGGCTCGCCGCGCTGGAGCTCGCGGAGGAACTGCGCCCGGACGTCGCGCTGGTGGACATCCGGATGCCCCGGATGGACGGCCTGGAACTGACCAGGAGACTCGCCGGCCCGGGCGCCGCCACTCCGGTGCGGGTGGTGGTGCTGACCACCTTCGACCTCGACGAGTACGTCTACCCGGCCCTGCAGCACGGGGCCTCGGGGTTCCTGCTCAAGCGCTCGGGTCCGGCGCTGCTGGCCGAGGCGGTGCGGGCGGCGGCGAGCGGGGAGAGCCTGATCAGCCCGTCCGTCACGGTGCGGCTGCTGCAGCACGTCACGGCGCCCCGGCGGACGGACCGCCGGTCCGCGCCGGTCGCGCCCCTGACCGGTCGCGAGGTGGAGATCGCCGGCCACGTCGCCGCGGGCCGGACCAACGCCGACATCGCCGCGGAGCTGTTCATCTCCCCGGGCACCGTGAAGACCCACGTGGCGAGCATCCAGCGCAAGCTCGGGGTGTCGAACCGGGTCGGAATCGCCGTGCACGCCTGGGAGATGGGGTACGCGGTGCGGACGGCGCCGTAGCCGGGCGTGTGGAACCTGCGAGGTGGGGGTGGCCTCCGGACGACACGTCCTCCGGCCGAACAGTTCGATCGTCGACCGAGGTACCAGCGGCAGACCCTGATCCGTCTCGATCTGTCGCCACTGCCTCCTGCGGTCGAACTCCCTCGTCTACCTCGCAGGTCCATATCCATCATGCTCCTCACCTGCGCGGCACACCAGGGGTTTCCGGAATAAATTCCACCAAATCGGACGCACCCGGGCCGGTGGCCGAAGACCCGGGAGCGGGCGGGCCGCTCAGCGCAGCGCGTCCTTGCGCAGGAAGCGCTTCAGCCGCTGCCAGGGCCAGGTGTTGATCACGTCCTCGGCGGTCAGCCAGGCCCGCTGCGCGGTGCCGACCCCGTACCGGGGGTAGGCCAGGTGAGGGGTGGCGTGCGCGTCACTGTCGATCGAGAACTTGACCCCGTGGCGCCTGGCACGCAGCACGTCCTCGTCGCGCAGGTCGAGGCGCTGGGGCGAACTGTTGATCTCGACGGCCGTGCCGGTGCGGGCGGCGGCGGCGAAGACGGCGTCCAGGTCGACGTCGATCGGTCCGCGCCGGCCGATCCGCCGGGTGGTGAGGTGGCCGATGACGTGGACGTGGGGGTTCTCGCAGGCGCGGATCAGGCGACGGGTCTGGGCCGCCCGGTCGGCGCCGAAATGGGAGTGGACCGAGGCCACGCACACGTCGAAACCGGCCAGGAAGTCGGCCGGCCAGTCGACCGTGCCGTCCGGACCGATGTTCAGCTCGGTGCCGTGGAGCAGCCGCATCCTCCGGTGGCGGCCCGCGAGTTCGCGCAGCCGTTCGCGCTGGGCGAGCATCTTCTCGTCCGTCATCCGCTGCATCACCAGGTCGGGCGCGTGGTCGGTGACGGCGAAGTAGGCGTAGCCGCGGGCCGCCGCCGCGTCGATCATCTCCTCCAGGCCGGCCAGCCCGTCGGTCAGGTCGGTGTGCGTGTGCAGGTCTCCGCGGAGGTCGGCCTCGGTCACCAGCTCCGGCAGTTCGCCGCGCAGCGCGGCCTCGATCTCGCCCCGGTCCTCGCGCAGCGGTGGTGCGATCCACGGCAGGCCGAGTGCCGCGTAGACCTCCTCCTCGGTCGCCGAGACGACCTTCCCGCCGCTCTCCGCGTCGAACAACCCGTACTCGGAGAGCTTCAGGCCGGCCCGGACCGCGATCGTGCGGAGCCTGATGTTGTGCGCCTTGGAACCGGTGAAGTACACCAGTGCCGCACCCCAGTCCTCCTCCGGCACCACGCGCAGGTCCACCTGGAGGCCGTCGGTGGTGCGGACCGAGGTCTTCGTCGGACCGCCGGCGATCACCTCGGCCACGTACGGGAGTCCGGTGAGCGCAGCCATCAGCGGGGCCGAGTCCTCGGCGGTGGCCAGCACGTCGATGTCGCCGACCGTCTCGCGCATCCGCCGCAGCGAACCGGCGTAGGCGCAGCGGGTGCAGCCCGGGACGGCCGCGAGCGCCGCGACGATCTGTTCGGCCTGCGCGGTGGCGACGTCCAGCAGCGTCCGCCCGCCGGACTGCCGCATCAGCTCGATGCCGTGCAGGATCTTCTCGCCGCTGCGCTCGCCGAAGCCCGCCACCCCGGTCAGCCGGTCGGCCCGGATCGCCTCGGCGAGCTGGTCGACGGAGGCGATGCCGAGGTCGCGGTAGAGCGCGAGGGCGCGTTTGGGGCCCACGTTCGGGACGGACATCATGGCGCGCACCCCGGCAGGGATCTTGGCGCGCAGCGACTCCAGCGCCTCCATCCGGCCGGTGGAGAGGTACTCGGCGACCTTCTCGGCGGTGGACTTGCCGACGCCGGGGATCTGCTGGAGCCCCTTGGCGTCGAGTCCGGCGATGTCGTCGGGGTGGCCGCCGACCGCCCGGGCGGCCTTCTCGTAGGCGCGGGCGCGGAAGGCGTCCCCGCCGGTGATCGAGATCAGGTCGGCGTACTCCTGGAGCAGCTCCCTGACCTGGTCGTTGAGCCGGGCCATGGGGTCAGTCTAGGTTCGGTGGGCGGATCGGGCCGTGCGGTGGCGTGGGGGTGCGGGCGGTGGGGTGAGCGGTGGGGGTGAGGGGGTGGGGGCGGTGGGGGATGCTCTTGCTTGGGCTGGGGGAGGTTGGGGCGGGGCTCGGGTGGGGAGGTTGGGGCGGGTGCTCCGGGGTGGGGTGCCTGGGGCAGGGTCAGGGGGCGCGCGTTTGGCCGATGCGCCCCGCCGGTCGGCGGGTGGCGGCTCCGTCGGTCGGCGGGGTGGCCCGGTCGGCCGGGAGCCGGGAGCCGGATTGTCACCCGGGCGGCTCTGGCGCAGGCTAGGCGCAGGACCGGGGAAGCGGTCCGCACCGGCTCGCCGGGGATTCTGCGGAGACGGTCCGCGAGGTACGAGGGGCGGGGCGATGGCAGGCGGGAAGCTCTGGGACTACATGGCGTCGGGCGCGCGGGCGCTGGGCGGGTTCGGCCCGCGGGCGCGGGCCGGGGCGTCGGCGGGTGCGTGGCTGCTCAAGGGAGCCGGCGGCCGGCCGGACGCGGTGGGGGTGCCTGGTGCGGGGCCGGGGGTCGGCGGCGGCCCCGGCGGGGGCATCGGCGGTCCGGGCCGGGGCGGCTCGGGCGGAATGGTCGGGCCGCACCCGTTGTCGCGGACCGAGCTGGAGCGCCTGCGGTGGACGGACCGGGCCGGCGGCTGCGTGCCGGACGCGCGGCACGTCCAAGTCGCCGACGTGGTGCGGCGGGTGCTGCGGGGCGGTGGCCGGTCGGGGGCGGTGTCGGTGCGGATACCGGTCGGCCTGCCGGTGGTGGTGGCGGACTCCCGGCGGCTGGAGACGGCACTGGCCGGGCTGGTCGACCACGCGATCCGGCGGAACCCGCCGGGCGTCAGGGTGCTGGTCAGGGTCGATCCGGTCCCCGGGCCGGGCGGTCCGGGCGGGCTCGGGCTCCCCGGGGTGTCCGCGCCGCCGGAGGTGCCGGCGGGTGAGCTGGCGCGGGTGGAGCTCCGGGTGGTCGACCAGGGGCCGTCGGAACTGCCCGAGGCGCGGCACTGGCTGGTCGCCGGGGTGCGGACCGGCGAGCCCGGCGGTCCGGGCGGCAGACGGGGCCAGGACGGTACGGCCGGTCGCGTCGGGCCGTCCGTGCCGGCGCTGGTCCGGGCGGCCGGGGGCCGGCTGGGCGTGGAACAGACGCCCGGTGGCGGGGTCACGGTCGTCGTCGTGCTGACGGTGGCCGGTGACTGACGTCGGTGATCGGTGGCGGCTGACGTCGGCGGCCCGACGTCGGTGATCGAGGGCGATTGCTGACGTCGGGGGTCGGGGGCTGACGGTGACTGACGGCGGCTGACGGAGTCCCCGCGCCGTGGCCGGCAGGGGCAGCCCGGGCAGCGGGTCGAGAACCGCAAAGACTTCTTCGCAAAAACCCTTTGCGAAGAACTGTTTGCGGTTCTATGGTGCTGTCATGACCGAAGACCACAGGTGGCCACACAGCCCGGATCCGCAGACCGACGTCGTGCTCGACGCCAAGGGCCTGCGCGCCCTGGCCCACCCGGTGCGCGTGCAGCTGATCGGGCTGCTCCGCAAGCACGGCCCGTCCACGGCCACCAGGCTCGCCGAGCAGCTGGGGCTGAACTCGGGGGCGACCAGCTACCACCTCCGCCAGCTCGCGGCGTCCGGGTTCGTCGCGGAGGACACCGAGCGCGGCAACGCCCGCGAGCGGTGGTGGAAGGCGGTCCACCAGGTGACGTGGTGGACGGACACCGACCTCGCCGACGAGGACCCGGAGGCCGCGCTCGGGTACCTGCGGTCGATCGTCGCGGCGCACACCGTCACCGCGCAGACCGCGCTCAACGCCTACGAGACCATGCCGGCCGCCTGGCGGCACGCCCTGGACCTCAGCGACTCGGTCCTCCAGCTCACCCCGGAGGAGGCCCGCGGGCTGGCGGGGGAGCTGATGGAGGTGGTCGCCCGCTACCGGAGGGCCGATCCGGTCGAGCCCGGGCCCGAGGGCACCGAGCGGGTGGCGGTGGTCGTCCACGTGCTGCCCGACCCGGTGGCCACGGCGACCGAAGTGCCGGAGGAACGATCATGACCACGCGAACCGATGACGTGTCCGTCGCCGCTTCCGTCGCCGGTTCCGCCACTGCCGGCTCGGCCACTGCCGGCTCCGCCACTGCCGGCTCGGCCGCCGCCGGGCCGCGCAGCCTCCGGCCGCTGGTCGGCGTGCTGACGGCGATGGCCGTGTCACTGACCGGGACACGGGTCTCGGCCATCGCCCTCCCGTGGTTCGTGCTCGCCACCACCGGCAGCGCGACCATGACCGGCCTGGTCGCGTTCGTCGAGCTGACACCGTACGTGCTGGTCAAGGCCTTCACCGGTCCGGTGGTCGACCGGCTCGGCCCGCGGGTCGTCTCCTGGACGACGGACGCGGTGAGCGCCGTCGCGGCCGGTCTGGTCCCACTGCTGCACGGCCTCGGCCTGCTGCCGTTCTGGCTGCTGCTGGTCATGGTCGGGATCATCGGCGCCGCCCGCGGCCCGGGGGACTTGGCGAAGGAGGTCATGGTCCCCGAGGCGGCCGACCGGGCCCGCGTCCCGATGGAGCGGGCCACCGGCCTCTCCGGTGTCACGGAGCGGCTGGCCTCCACGGCGGGCCCCGCGATGGGCGGCGGGCTGGTCGCGCTGCTCGGTCCGATGACAGGTCTCACCGTCAACGCGGTCGCCTTCGCCCTGGGCTCGCTGGTCATCGCGATCGCGCTGCCGCGGGGCATGGGCCGGGCGGTGGCCGCACCCGTCACCGAGCTCCGGTCCACGGGTGAAGCGGCTCCGGCCGCGACCGGGCGCACGGACGCGCGTGAGGCGGACGCGCGTCGGCCGGACGCGCTTCAGGCGTCGGCCAAGGGCGGGCGCGCGGTCGAGCAGCCGGCCGAGCAGCCGGTCGAGCAGTCGGCCGGGTACTGGCGGATGTTCGGTGAGGGGTTCGCCTTCCTCCGGGGCGAGCCGCTGCTGCTGACGATCATCGTCATGGTCGCGGTGACCAACCTGCTGGACGCCGGGTTCATGACGGTCCTGGTCCCGGTCTGGGCCCAGGAGTCCGGGGGCGGTCCGGCCGCCATCGGCCTGACCGGGAGCGCCTGGGGCATTGCGGCGGTGGCGGGCAGCTTCATCGCGGCGGCGTTCGCCCACCGGCTGCCGCGTCGGCCGGTGTTCTTCGCCGGCTTCCTGCTCTGCGGCGCCCCGCGGTTCCTGGTCCTGGCAATGGACGCGCCGATGGGCGTCGTCCTCGCCGTCTTCGCGGTGAGCGGCTTCGGCTCCGGATTCCTCAACCCGATCCTCGGCGCTGTCCAGTTCGAGCGTGTACCGCGCCACCTGCTCGGCCGGGTCAACGCCCTCGGGGACTCGCTGGCCTGGGCCGGCATCCCGCTGGGCGGCCTCCTCGCCGGCTCTGCGGTGGCCCTGGTCGGGCTCATACCCGTGCTGCTCGTGTGCGGCGGCCTGTACTTCGCCACCACCACCCTCTCCGGTCTGCGGCCGGAGTGGCGTGAGATGGACCGCCGGCGTGGCCGCGGCCCGGGGGCGGTCACCGACACGAGCAGCAGCCCGGCGGAAGAGCGGGCGGAGGCGGCGGTCACCGCACGCGTCGCCTCCTGACCCGGGGCGGCTGCAGGGGCCGTCGGCCGACCCCGCCGTGAGCGAGTGCTCGGAGGCACCACGGTCACCGAGCGTCCGCCGGATGGGCGCCGACCCGCGGCAGCCGAGCGGACGTCCCGCCGCCCGGTCCTCGTGGGGCCCCGCCGTCCGGCCCTTGACGGTCAGGCCCTCGTCGCTCAGGCAGGGCCGGGTCGGGGCGGTCGGAACAGGTCAGGTCGGATCAGGTCAGGTCAGGGGGTCAGTCAGGTCAAGGAGGTCAGGTCAAGGAGGTCAGGTCACGGCGGTCGGGGGACGCCCCAGGGGTGGCCGCCCAGCGCAGGAGGAGAAGGGAGACGAGCGCGGCCAGCGCGCACCAGGTGGAGATGAAGGCCAGCCGCCAGAGCAGGGCGCAGAGTACGGCGCCGGCCCCGGTGAGCAGACCGAGCAGGCGGAGCAGCCGGTCACCGCTGAGGAGGAGTGCGCCGACGGTGGCGAGGAGGTAGCCGACGAGCAGGAGGGCGGGGTAGGGGACGCCGATGCCGTAGGTGAGGGTGTGCGTGTGCTCGGTGACGGTCACCGGGTGGAGGGCGACGGCAAGGGCCAAGGGGACGGCCACCAGGACACCGAGGAGGGCGACGGCCGTGAGCAGTCGGCGACGGGCAGGGCCGCCGTCGGTCGCGCACCGGACCCCGACCGGGACCAGGACGGGGAGCAGGGGCAGGGCGATCACCGCCCAGGCCGTTCCCGCCCAGCGGGCGGACCCGGCGGGCAGGTCGCCGTCGGCGCCGAGCCAGACCGCGGCCTCGATCAGCTGGTGCACGCCCAGGACGAGCGGGAGGGCGGCGAGCGGCAGCCGTTCCGGCCGTCCGGCACGGTGGGCCTGGACCAGGCAGATGACGCCGATGGCCGACACCGTGCCGCCGACCACCAGATCGGCCCGAGCGCTCCAGCACATGCGGTGTGTCCCGGCGGCCGGTCAGCGGGTGCCGGAAGGCGGGTCGGCCCGGTCAGCTCGGTCGGCCCGGTCGGAACCGTCGTCGTGACCGTTGTCCCCGCCGCTCCGGTCGTTGTCCTCCACTGTGCTCCCCTGACTCCCGTACTCCTGAGTCCCGTGCTCCTGAGCCCCGTTCTCCTGAGCCCCGTTCTCCTGACTCGCGGTCGCCGTACCCCGCGATGCCCGGTCCCGCGTCCTCCGGTTCCCCTTCGCTCCTCCTCTTCCTCCTCCTCCGCTTCCTCGGTCGCCTCCGTCTCCTCCATCGTCATGGCTGGTGCCGTCCTTGTCGCCGCGGACCTCGCCGGCACCCGCCGGGGCCTCCCCGACGGCACCGGGCATCGCGGGGTGACGGCCGATCACCACCACCCCGATCACGATGGCCAGCAGTCCGGCGACCTCCCACGCCAGGGCACCCGGGGTGACCCGGAGCCGGTCGCCGAGGAAGCCGACCGCGCAGGCGATCCCGGCGATCGGCTGGGCGGCGGTCAGCGCGGGCAGCGACATGCGCAGCGGCGCGGCCTCGAAGGCGCTCTGGACCAGCAGGAGTCCGACCACACCCGCCGCGACCACCGCGTACGGCTGCCAGCTGCGCAGCACCGCGTCCAGACCCTGGTGGTCGAGGCGCTGGGTGGTGGTCCGGGTGAGCGCGTCCTGGAGACCGTAGAGCAGGCCTGCCGCCAGGGCGAGCAGGGTCGCCTCCTCGAACAGCGGCAGCCTGCGGGCCAGCGACACCAGCAGCAGCGTCAGGCCGACCACCGTTCCGACCACCAGCCAGTGCCGCAGCTCGCTCGCCGGTGGGCCGCCGCCGGTCGGGCGGCCGGCCACGATGAACGCCGTCACCCCGGCGGCGAGCAGCACCACACCCGCCCAGCCGGAACGCCCGAGCGACTGCTTGGTCAGCACCCGTGAAAGCGCCATCGCGAACAGCAGGTTCGTGGCGAGCAGCGGTTCGACGAGCGAGACCTCGCCCTGGTTCAGGGCGAGGGCGGAGAGGATCAGCCCGCAGACCATGAAGCCGGTGCCGAGCAGCCACTCGCGCATCTTCAGCAGGTCCAGCAGCAGGCGCCAGTGCAGCATGTCGGCACGCGGAGCCCGCTGCGCCGCGTGCTGCTGGAGGACGAAGCCGAGGCCCAGACAGCATGCGGCGCTCAGTGCCAGGACGAAGACCGCCACGTAGGGACCGCCCGAAGGTCGTTGCCCGCGCTGCACCGCCGGGCCTCCGGGAGGAGGGAAGCCTCCGTGCGGAGCCGCCCTCCGGGAGTGTCCCGCGGCATTGGCGCGCTGTCGTCAGCCTACCGCCGGGCCGGGGCGCCGACCCCCGGAACGGCGCCCCGGAGGCGCGGCGCGGCGTCCGCTTGCCGCCGCCGTGGTGGCGGGCGCACGCTGGTGTGAGCGGACGCCACGGGGCCACCAACCCGTACCGGTCCGAGCAGGCGCGACGGGGGCCGGCGCCAGGAGGTGTGGCATGCACAACCAGTGGGATGTGGAGCTGAGTTTCGAGGAGGACGGCGTCCACACGGGATGCAACGCGAGGCTGACCGGGGCGCGAGCTCCGGGCCTCACGGCGCACGGTGAGGCGACGAAGAGCGCGGACGACCGTCCGCTCGCCCGGATCGGCGAGGAGGTCGCGGCCTCGCGAGCTCTGGAGGCGCTGTCCCGCAAGCTGCGGGCCCAGGCCACCGGCGAGATCGAGGACGAGGGCCACCGGCCGGGCTACCTGATCTACTGACACGCGGGCCATACGGGCCACACGGGCCACGCGGTCATCCCCCCGTCGGCGGGGCGACCGGCCGCGGGCCCGGGGCGCCGTCCCCGCGATCGCGCGGCGGAGACGGCCGCCTGGCCTGGTCGGCCCGGTCCTACGTGTGCGGCCCCACGAGTGCGGTCCTGCGAGTGCGGCCCTGAGGGTGCGGTCGCGCGGGTGCGTTCCGGTCAGCCGATCCGCGACGGCAGCGGGTCGGCCGCCTTCCTGCGGGCCGGTACGAACAGCACCGCAATCACCGCCGCCACGCCGAGCAGGGCGGCGGTGACCACGAACGCCCGGTCGTACCCGGCGGCCAGGGCGGCCAGCGGGGTGTCCCCGTCGGCTGCGGCACGGCGGGTGGCGGCCACCGCCAGGGTCGACAGGACGGCGAGGCCGATGCTGCCGCCGCACTGGCGGCCGGCGTTGAGCAGTCCGCTCACCAGCCCGGCCTCCCGGGGATCGACGCCGGAGGTGCCCATGGCGGTGTTGGCGACCATGCAGATGCCGACGCCGACGCTGGCCACGAGCGACGGTCCGACGAAGGCGGTGAGGTAGCCGGAGTCCACGCCGAGTCCGGCGAACCAGAGCATCCCGAGGCCCGCGAGCAGCAGGCCGCCGGTGAGTGCGGCCCGGCCGCCGAAGCGGGCGGTGAGCCGGCCGGCGATCATGCTGCCCGCCGCCGTCCCGGCGCAGAACGGCAGGAACGCGGCGCCGGCCGCGAGCGGGCCGTAGTGCAGGACGTTCTGCAGGTGCAGCGAGCAGAAGTAGAAGCCGACCAGCATCGCCGCTCCGAGCAGCGTGACGACGGTGCTCGCCACCCAGGCCGTCCGGGCCCGGAGCACGCCCAGCCGGACGATCGGAGCCCGTGCGAACCGGGCCTCCCAGAGGAGGAAGGCGAGGCCGAGCAGAACGGCGGCGGCGAGCGTGCCGAGCGTCCGGGCCGAGCCCCACGGGTGGCGGTCGGTCTCCATCAGCCCGTAGACCAGGGTGGTCATCGCACCGGTGCCGAGCACCGCGCCGAGCACGTCCGGACGGCCGGTGCGGGGCGGGCGGACGGCCGGCACCGAGCGTGCCGCGAGGACGGCGCCGACCAGCACGATCGGCGCGTTGACGAAGAACACCCAGCGCCAGTCGAGCAGATCGGTCAGCACCCCGCCGAGCAGGACGCCGAGCGCGCTGCCACCGGCCGTCACCATCGACCAGATGCCGAGCGCCCGGGCCCGGGCCGGTCCCTCGGCGAAGGTCACCATGATCAGGGTCAGACCGATCGGGGCGAGCACCGCGGCCGCGACGCCCTGCCCGGCTCGGGCGGCGACCAGCTGCGCCGGCGACTGGGCGAACCCGCCGAGGACCGAGGCGATCCCGAACAGGACAAGGCCGGAGAGCACCGCGCGGCGGTGCCCGACCAGGTCGGCGATGCGGCCGCCGAGCAGCAGTAGTCCGCCGAACGCCAGTGCGTAGGCGTTGACGACCCAGGGCAGCGCGTTGTCGACGAAGCCGAGCGCCTCGCTCATGGCGGGGAGCGCGATGTTCACGATGCTGGCGTCGAGCGTGACCATCAGCTGACAGAGGCAGACGGTGGCGAGGACGAGACCGGGCCTGGCGTGCAGGGCGTGTGGGGTGTGCGGCGTCCGCGGGGCGGAGCCCTTGGCGGGGGCCGGCTCCCGGGCCGGCTCGCGAGTCGGCGAGTCACCGGGCGGGGCCTCCGGAGTGGCCTGGGCAGGGGTGGGTGGCGCGGCTTCGGGCATGACGACCTCCGATGCGAACGTTGTTCGCGTAAGGTAAGCCTTACTTGATGGTGGGTGCAAGTGCGCCTGCGGAGGGGGTGATTTGGCGGAGCCATGGCAGGATGGCGGAGTGTCAGAAGAGAGCGGTCGGCCGGGCGCCGGCGGACGTGAGGCGGGGCGCGCGGCCGACGTCGCGGACGAGGCGGCGCCTGCGGTCGCGCCTGAGGCCGCCCCCGAGGCAGCGCCGCCGGCTGCGCCCGAGGTCGTGCACGGGTCCGGGGCGGAGACCGCGGGCGGGACCGCGGAGGCGCGCGGCCGGTACGGGCGCAAGCGCCCCCGCCCGGGACTGACCACCGTCGGCGTGGTCGCCGCCGGGCGCCGGGTGATCGAGCGGGACGGGATCGACGCGCTCACCATGCGCGCCGTCGCCACCGAACTCGGCACCGCGCCCGCCTCGCTCTACCGGCACGTGACCGATCGTGAGACGTTGCTGCTCGCCGTCCTGGAGGAGATCGCCAAGGGCCTGCCGGTCGACGTCCCGGGCGCCGACCCGCAGGCCCGGCTGCTGCGGCGGCTGGTCGACGCCCACGACTACATGGCCGGTCACGCCTGGGTGCTCCACATCCTGATCCGGGGCGAGCTGGTGGCCGAGAACGCGCTGCCCTTCAACGACGCCTGCCTCGCCGACCTGATGGCCGCCGGGCTCCCGCCCGAGCGGGCGATGCCGGCCTTCCGCTCCTGCTGGCAGCTGGTCCTCGGCGAGCTCCTCTCCGAGCACCCCGTCAGCCCGCCGCGCGAGCCGAGCCAGCGGCGCGCCGCGTACGAGGGGGCGGACGCGACGCGGCTGCCGGCCCTGGGGCGGGTGCTGGCCGCACTGGGGTACGTCGGCGTGGGGGAGCGGTGCGGGGAGTTGGAGGTGGCGCTGGGGGCGCTGATCGCGGGGTTGGTGCGGAGCTGAGTACCCCGGCCGGGGAAGCAGTACGGGTGAGCAGGCAGGGTGAGCAGGCAGGGTGGGCGGGCAGGAGGAGCTGCCTGGGCGGGGGACGGGCGACGGGTGGCCCGGTGTGTTCGGTCGAGGCCGGGGACCGGCAGGTTCGTGTGGTCGGGGGGAAGCCGAGCCGTAGGGGCGCGCGGGAGTGACGGTCGGATCATGATCCGGCTCACGGGTGGTGAGGCGCCGGTGCTGTCGGACCGGCTGTACGAGCTTCAGACGATGGACCTCAGGCGCGTCGTCGACGAACCGGCGAGTCGCCGCAGTGCCGGTCAGGCCGTTCGCGAGCTGCTTCGCCCGGAGGGCTGACCGGTCGAGCCGGTCGAGCCGGTCGATCTGGCCGGGCCATGTTCGACCCGCCGTAGCCAGGGGGTGGCGGGCTCCTCCGGTTCGGGCGGTGCCGGTGCTCGGGCCTCTCGCCGGGGCCTGCGGGCGGCGCGGTGCGGGAGCGGGGGTCGGGGGCGGGGAGGGCCGTCAGGGGCGGGCGGCGAGGAAGGCCGTGAGCTGCCGGTTCAGTTCGTCCGGGCGGGCCGTCAGCAGGGTGTGGTGGGAGGTCCCCGGGAGGACGGCGACCGTGGCGGCGGGGAGGGCCCGGCGGGTGCGCTCGGCCAGCGCGGCGGTGTCGTGGGTGCGGCTCCGTTCCGCGAACAGTGCCAGTACGGGCACGGTGAGCGCCTGCAACTGTTCCCGGGTCGGACGGGGGCCGGTGGCCGGCCGGGTGGCGGGGAATCCGGCGTACCCGAGCGCGTACAGCTCCCGCCAGGCGGGGTCGAGGGCCGTCCCGCCGCTCTCCCAGTCGAGGTAGGCGCGGGCCTTGGCGGCGGTGCGCGGCGGCACGAAGAGGGGCAGGACCCGCAGCAGGTAGCCCGGGCGGAAGCCGGCGAAGCACTGGGTCGGGTCGAGGAGGACGAGGCGGCCGACCCGGGCGGGGGCGTGCAGGGCGTAGCGGAGGGCGGTCCACCCGCCGTAGGAGTGGCCGACGAGGTCGGCGGTGGACACGCCGAGCCCGTCGAGGACCGCGTCCAGCCAGGCCGACAGGCCGGGGACGCCGCCGAGCGGGGTGCCGTCGAGGACGCTGCGGCCCGGGTCGCCGATCAGGTCGACGGCGAGGACCCGGTGGCCGGCCCCGGCGAGTGCGGCGACGTTGGCGGACCAGCAGGTGGAGGTGGCGCCGCCGCCGTGCAGCAGGACGAGGGGGCGGCCGTCGCGCGGCCCGCAGGAGTTGACCCGGGTGGTGCCGTGGGGTGTCCGGACGGTGAGGGCCTCGGCCGGGACGGGCCAGTGGGCGAGGGCGTCGTCGTAGGCGGCGAGGAAGGCGGTGAGGGCGGGTTCGGCGGTCGGGTCGGTGGCGGGGCGTGCGGACATGGGATCCCCCGGTGGATGATGTAGTCGCTCGCCGAGCATGCATCTCGCCGAGCAAGCATCTCGTTCGACATGTATCTCGCTGGGCGAGAGAATACGCTCCTGAGGACTCCGAGGAAAGGACACGAGGGTGGAGCAAACGCAGCCGCCGATGCGGCTGGTCCATCTGCTGCGCGGGCTGACCGTCGAACTCGACCTGTTCGGTGCCGAGTTCGCCGCGCAGCACGGCCTGCACCCGACCGACCTGCGGGCGCTCGTCCACCTGCTGGACGCCGCCCGGGCCGGCACCGTGGTCACCCCCGGACGGCTCGGCGATGCGCTGCGGCTGAACTCGGCGGGGACGACCGGCCTGGTCGACCGGCTGGTTCGGCTCGGCCTGATCAGGCGCGAGCGCGACCCGGAGGACCGCCGCAAGGTCCGGCTGCTGGTGGAGGACCGGGCGGTGGAACTCGGGCAGTCCTTCTTCGGCGGGCTCATCGCCGACCTGGTGGCCGCGATGGGCGGCTTCGAGGAGGCGGAACTGGCGGTCGCGGAGCGGTTCCTGACGGCGATGACCGAGGTGGTGGCGACGGCGCGGGTGCGGTGACGCCAGGCGCCCGGCGTCGCGGACCCGGCGGGGCTTTGCAAAGTCTCACGCTTTGCAAAGCGTGAGACTTTGCAAAGCCGTCCTACGGCCGCAGCCCGGCGAACTCCTCCAGCACGGCCACTCGCAGCTCGTGCGCACCGTCCGGGCGGGTCTGCTCGTAGTACAGGTACCAGCGGCCGCGGGCGGCGACGATGTCGGCGTACCGGATGTCCAGCCAGGGGCCGTCGGTGGTCAGCCGTTCCCAGTGCCGCAGGTCGGCGGAGACGGCGAGGCCGCAGCGCTCCTCGTAGTTGCCGGTGGCGTCGGCCGAGCCGTCGTAGAGCGCGAGCCAGCCGCCCCGCCTGTCCGGGAGGACGGCGGTGATCCGGGACTCGTACGCGTCCCAGGCGGTGTCCGGGCCGACGTCCAGGACCTCGGCGTCCCGGCCGGGCGGGGCGGTGAACCGCAGTCCGTCGGGGGAGTCGGCGAGCGCGGTCGGCTGGACGGTGAGACCGGTGGTGTGGATGTCGGCGGTGGCGTGGGCGCGTTCCCGCTCCTCGGCGGTGAAGGTACGGGCGCGCGAGACGGTGCTGAACAGCCTTACGGTGCCGCCGTGTTCGAGCAGGTACGGGTCCTTGACGCCCTCGGTGCCGGTGCCGGACGCGGTGAGCACCGGGGTACGGGCGGTGAGGTCGAAGGCGTCCGGTGAGGCCGCCCGGACGGCGTCGATGCGCCAGCGGTTGTCGGCCGGGTCGACGTAGCTGAGGTGGAGCAGGTAGCCGTCGTCGCGGGGGAGCAGGGCGAACCGCTCCATCGACGGTGAGTCCAGCTCGGCGCGTTCGACCGACCAGAGGTCGTGGAACTCGACGCCGTCG
Organism: Kitasatospora sp. NPDC042419; assembly: GCF_056437345.1. NCBI lineage: Bacteria > Bacillati > Actinomycetota > Actinomycetes > Kitasatosporales > Streptomycetaceae > Kitasatospora > Kitasatospora sp. NPDC042419. Next base: position 176,981 of record NZ_JBWKAW010000008.1, on the reverse strand, counting down.
TGGCTCTCGGCCACCGCGCAGCGCCAGCCCCGGTCCTGGCCGCTGCCGCGCTCTCCCGTGCCGTCCGCCCCGCTGGTGCCGCCCGCCCCGCCCGCCACGTCCGTGCCGCCCTCGTCGCCCGCCGGGCCGGCGCCGCGCGGGCGGCGCTCGCGGTAGGTGAGGAGGAAGCGGTCGCGGTCGGCCTCGTAGCGGACGCTCGGGCAGCCGGCCCAGTAGCCGGGTTCGGGCCGCTCGGGTCCGCGGACCAGGGCGGAGGTGCTGAGGTCGGGCGGGGTGGGCAGGTCGGTGTTCGGCATGGCCGGCGGGTCGTCCTCACGGGAGGCAGCAGGGGTACTCCGGCAGTTTCTATCAGATCGATAGAAAGTTTCGTGGAAGTGTCCCGAGATGGGCGATCGGCCCCCGGCCAGCGAGAGCCTCTTTTCGCCCGATCGGCTTCTGTGAAGCCTGTGTTTCCTCCTGTGGCGATCGGGCAACGCCGATCGGGCTGGTCTTGACCATCGCCGAAAGATCGGGAAAGACTTCTTCTCACAGTCGATCAAACACCGAAGGCAGTCAACCCGACCGGACCACGACAGATCCAGCACCGCGACAGACCTTCACCGCACCAGCCCCGTACCGCAGAGGAAGCCCGCGCCCGATGACAGCCCCCAGCACCGACGCACCCGGCTACGGCGGTCTCGGCCTCTACGTCGGCGACATCCACAACCACTGCGGCATCAGCTACGGCCACGGCCCGATCGAGGACGCCTACGCCAACGCCCGCCTCCAGCTCGACTTCGCCAGCGTCACCGGCCACGGCTGGTGGCACGACCTCCCGGAGCGCACCCCCGAGCTGGCCTCGCTGGTCGACTACCACACCGAGGGCTTCGCCCGGCTCGCCGACCGCTGGGAGCACGTCCAGGAGGTGACCGCCGCCGCCCACGAGGACGGCCGGTTCGTCACCTTCCAGTCCTTCGAGTGGCACAGCCTCGCGTACGGCGACCACTGCGTGTACTTCGACGGCCCGCGCGGCGAGATCATCCGGGCCGGCAGCCTGGAGGAGCTGCGCGGCCGGCTGCGCGCCCTCGCCGCCGAGGGCGTCCGGACCTGGGCGCTCCCGCACCACATCGGCTACGGAACCGGCCGGCGCGGCATCGACTGGGACGCCTACACCGAGGAGTTCGCCCCGGTGGTGGAGATGATGTCGATGCACGGCTGCGCCGAGTCCGACGAGGCGCCGCGCGCCTACCTGCACACCATGGGCCCGCGCGACACCGGCGGGACGGCAGTGCACGGGCTGCGGCTCGGCCACCGGTTCGGGCTGATCGGCTCCACCGACCACCACAGCGCCTTCCCCGGCAGCCACGGCCACGGCCGGCTCGCCGTCTGGGCGCCGGAGCTGACCCGCCCGGCGATCTGGGACGCGGTCGAGCGGCGGCGCACCTACGCGATCACCGGCGACCGCATCCTGCTCGCCGCCTCCGTCAACGGGGCGCCGATGGGAGCCGAGGCCGCGTCGGCCGACCACCGCCGGATCCGGGTGACCGTGCACGGCCGGGACGCGCTCGACCACGTCGAGGTGGTCCGCAACGGTGTGCCGATCCACCGCCTCTCTCGGCCCGAGCTGCTCGGTGCGGCGGCGCGCTCGGCCGCCTTCGAGGGCACGCTCGGGTTCGCCGTCGGCTGGGGCAAGCGCGAGACGCCCGTCCACTGGGACGTCACGCTGCGGGTCGAGGGCGGTGAACTGCTGGACGTCCAGCCCCGGTTGCGCGGTTCGGAGACGGTCGCGCCGGCCGCGGCGGAGCCCGCGTCGTACCGGCCCTCCGACTGGTGGCGCACCGGTCCGGGGGAGCTGCGGCTGCGGACCGTCACCGAGGGCAACCCCAACACCGCGACCGACGCCACCCAGGGCTTCTCGCTCGCCGTGTCCGGGGACGACCGGACCAGGCTGACGGCGGTCGTCAACGGGGTCGAGACCTCGTACGCCGTCGGCGAGTTGCGCGAGGGGCCGCGCACGGGGTTCATCGGCGGGTTCGTCTCCGGCGCCTTCCGCTTCGACCGGGCGGTGCCCGCCCGGGAGCTCACCGCCGAGCTGGACCTGGTCGACGAACGGCCGGGCGGCGACGGCGACTTCTACCACGTACGGGTCCGGCAGCTGAACGACCAGTGGGCCTGGTCGAGCCCCACCTGGGTCGGTCGGACCGCCGGTGCCGGGCGAACCGGGGGTGCCGGGCCGGCGGCGGCTTCCTGTCGACGGGCCGGCTGACGCCCGGAAACCCGCCGTCGGCCGGCCGCCCCGGTCACCGCCACCCGAACCCGTACGTCCCGAGGAGCACCGATCCCATGGCCCCGTCCCGTCCCACCCCGTCCCGTCCCACCACGCGCCGGCTCGCCGGCACCGCCGTCGCCGCCGCGCTGCTGACCGCTACCCTCGTCGCCCCGGCCGCCGTCGCGAGCAGCACCTCCGCGAGCACCGCCGCGAGCACCTCCGCGAGCACCTCCGCCGCCGGCAGTGCCGCGAGCAGCACCGCCACCACCAGCACCGCCACGACCTCCACCACCGTCTTCTCCGACGACTTCGAGTCCGGCACCGTCGCCAACTGGACCCGCCAGCGGATCGACGGCAACGGCAGCATCACCGTCACCGCCGGGCCCGCCGGCGGCTCGGGCCTGGCCGGCCGGTTCAGCGTGCCGAACGACGGCCAGTCCTACCGCTCCGAAGTCGCCGTCAACGCCCTGGGCTGGGGCAGCTACCGCTTCGCCTTCGCCGACTACCTGCCCGCCGACTGGGTGCGGACCTCGACCGAGACCATCGTCGCCCAGTGGCACGGCTACCCGCTCGCCGACGGCAGCGACACCAAGCCGCCGATCGCGCTCACCGTCAAGGACGGCAGCTGGCGGCTCAAGGTGCACTGGCTGACCGACCCGTCCACCGTGGACGAGGCCGTGATCCCGCTCGGTGCCGTCCAGTTCGGGCACTGGAACCAGTGGGCCTTCGACATCACCTGGTCCACCGCCACCACGCCCGGTTCGATCACCGTGCTCCGCGACGGCGTCCAGGTCGGCGCCCGCACCGGGCTCAACAACTACCACCAGAACCAGGCGCCCTACTTCAAGACCGGCATCTACCGCGCCAACTGGAACCCCGCCAAGGGCATCCCCTACCCGACCGGCGGACCCGACGTGGTGCTCTACAGCGACAGCGTGGTCGTCACCGAGTACTGAGCCGGACACGGGACTCCCTGACCCGCCGGCCCCACCGAACCCAACCACCAAGAGGTAGCAGCACCATGAGCGAAGCGGCCCGCCACCCCGGCCTGCCCCGAAGAGGCTTTCTCGGCCTGAGCGCCGGAGCGGCCCTGCTGGCGGCGGGCTGCCGCTCGGCCACCGACCCGTCCCCCGGCGGCGACGCGGGCGCCTCCGCCACCGCCTCCGCGCCCGACCTGCAGATCGTGTACGGCAGCGCGCCCGACCCGACCCAGCTCCTCCACCGCGGCCCGGACACCCCGGCGTTCGTCAACCTCGTCCTGGACCGGCTGGTCGACCTCGACCCGAAGACCCTCCAGCCGGTGCCCTGGCTGGCCACCTCCTGGGAGTGGAGCGCCGACCGGCTCAAGCTGGTGCTCAAGCTGCGCGAGGACGTCACCTTCCACGACGGCCGCGCGCTCGACGCCGACGACGTCGTGTTCTCGCTGGTCGGCGCCACCAAGGCCTCCCAGGTCAAGCCGCTGCTGGAGCGGCTGGCCGACATCAAGGCCAGCGCGCGGAACGAGGTCACCCTCACCCTCGCCAAGCCGACCAGCAACCTGTTCGACGCGCTCGCCTTCAACCCCGTCGTCGACGCCCGGACCTACGTCGAGGGCAAGGCCTCCGACAAGGTCAACGGCACCGGCCCGTTCACCTGGCAGGCGTTCAAGGGCGGCAACCAGCTCGACCTCACCCGCTACGACCGCTACTGGCAGAGCGGGCGGCCCCGCTTCGAGCGGATCACCGTCCGGTCGGTGACGAGCAGTCAGGCCGCGCTGTCCGCCCTCCAGTCCGGGCAGGCGCACCTGATCGGCGCCGTCCCCGGCCGCGACCTCAAGGTGCTGACCGGGAACCCCGGCTTCACCGTGCAGTCCGCCAAGGCCTCCTACCAGCAGGCGTTCCTCGGCGTGAACGTCGCCTCCAAGCCCTTCGACGACGTCCGGGTCCGCCAGGCGCTGCAGTACGCGGTGGACCGCGAGCGGATCGTCGCCCAGGTCTACGGCGGCCACGCCGAGGCCAGCAGCCTGCCCTGGCCGTCCAACACGCCGGGCGTCACCCCGGACCAGGTCACCCGCTACCGGCACGACCCGGAGAAGGCCCGGGCGCTGCTCCGCGAGGCCGGCGCCGAGGGCGCCCGGGTGCCGCTCACCGCCGCCAACTCGCCGATCTTCACCTCGCTCGTCGAACTGGTGAAGTACGACCTGGAGCAGGCCGGGTTCGGCGTCGACGTGCAGCTGCTCGACAACGCGGCGATCCAGCCGAAGATCCAGCAGGGCACGCTGGAGGGCCTGTTCGTGGCCAACCACGGCATGGTCAGCGTCTCGCCGCTCAGCGGCATCACCGTCTCGGGCCCGCTCCAGGTCGGGAAGAACACCTCGCACGTCACCGACCCCGCCTACGCGCAGCTGCAGGAGCGCGCCTTCGCGGCCGCCGACGAGAAGGCCCGGGCCGACGTCAACCACGAGCTGTCCGAGTACCTGCTCGCGCAGTCCTTCCACATCACGCTCGCGCACGCCTGGGAGACCTACGCCTTCGCCTCCTCGGTGCGCGACGTGTCCACCAGCGCGCTCGGTTACCTGAAGCTGACCGACACCCGCCGGGACGGCTGAACGCCCGTCCCGGTCCGCACCGCACCGCCCCGCCGGCCGCCGGCCCCGGGCGACCCCCACCGCCCGGGGCCGGTGAACCACCCGGCCCGCCCGCACTGCCCGACCACCCGGAGAACCCCCGTGCCGTACTGGACCAGAAAGGCCGCCGGAGCGCTGGCCACCCTCTGGCTCGCCTCGGTGGCCGTCTTCCTGCTGCTCCACCTGGCCCCCGGCGACCCGGTCTCGGCCGCCCTCGGCGCCGAGGCCGACCAGGAGCAGCGCGACCAGCTCAGCCGCCGGCTCGGCGTGGACCGGCCGCTGCCCGTGCAGTACCTCACCTGGCTGCGCGGACTGCTCGGCGGTGACCCCGGGCTCTCCTTCCACTACCGCGAACCGGTCACCACGATGATCGGCCAGAGCCTCGGGTCCACCGTCCAGCTCGCCATCGCCGCGGGCCTGCTGATGCTCGTCCTCGGCCTGCTGCTGGGTGCCGCGCTGGCCGCCGAGCGGCGCGGACGGCTGGCCCGCGCGCTCGACCCGCTCACCACCGCGGTGCTGGCCCTGCCGGTCTACGTCACCGCCGTGCTCTTCGTCTTCGTCTTCGCCGTCCTGCTCCGCGTCCTGCCGGCCGGCGGCGAGAAGGACCTGTTCACCGCGCCCGACCTGGCCGTGCAGTACCTGGTGCTGCCCGCCGTCGCGCTGGCCCTTCCCGGATCGGTGGTGCTCGCCCGGCTGCTCGCCACCGAGATCCGCCGCACCCGGCAGGAGGAGTTCGTGCTCACCGCGATCGCGAAGGGCGCCCCGCCCCGGCGGATCCTGCTGCGGCACGTGGTGCCCAACAGCCTCGCGCCGTTCTGCGTCGAGTTCGGGCTCAACCTCGGCGAGCTGCTCGGCGGCGCCGTCGTCGCCGAGCAGCTCTTCGCCCGGCACGGTCTCGGCCAGCTGCTGCTCGACGCCATCAACCAGCGCGACTACCCCGTCGCGCAGACCCTGATCATGCTCGCGGTCGCGGTGGCGGTCATCGTCCAGCTCGGGTCCGAGCTGCTGGTCGGCCGCCTCGACCCGCGGATCGCCCGCGCCGGCACGGGGGAGGCCCGATGACCACCACCGACGTCTCCGGGAGTCCCGCCGCGGCCGGTGGCGCCGACGCGGCCCAGGCGTCCGACGTGATCCCGGCCGTCGACGCGGCGCACACCGTCGACGTGACGCACACCGCTGACGCGGCCCAGGCTGCCGACGCGACGCAGCCCGTCGGCGCGCCCGAGGCCGTCGCCGGGTCCGGGCGCGCCGGTGCCGCCGGGCCGGCCGCCCGACGACGCCGGCGGCCGGTGCCGCGCGGGCTTCCCGCGCTGCCGGCCGCGCTGCGCGGGCGGCGCGGCCGGACCGGGGCGGCGCTCGTCGCCCTGGTGGTGCTGCTCGGTCTGCTCGGCCCGCTGCTGCTCCCCACCGATCCGTACCAGCAGGGCCGCGAGGCGCTGGCCGGGCCCTCCTGGGACCACCTGCTCGGCACCGACGAGGTCGGCCGCGACCTGCTGGCCCGCGCGCTCCACGGGGTCCGGATCGAGTTGCTGGTCTGCCTGCTGGCCGTCCCCGCCGCCGCCGTGCTGGGCACGCTGCTCGGGCTGCTGGGCGGGCTCAACCGGCTGCTCGGAGAGGCCGTCCAACGCCTCTTCGACCTGCTGCTCGGCTTCCACGGCCTGCTGCTCGGCCTCGCCATCGCGCTGATCGTCCGGCCGGGCCTGGGCAGTGTGGTCGTCACCATCGTGCTCAGCGCCCTGCCCGTCTTCGGCCGCCAGGCCCGAGCCGCCCTGCTGGCGCAGCTGGCCCGCGACCACGTGGTGGCCGCCCGGGTGCTCGGCGTACCGCGCGGGCGGACGCTGCGGCGGTACGTGCTGCCCAACGTCACCGACGCCGCCACCGCACTGGTCGCCGTCGCGATGGCGCACGCCGCCAAGATCGAGGGCGGTCTGAGCGTCCTCGGCTTCGGCATCCAGCCGCCCACGCCCTCGCTCGGCACGATGATCAACACCGGCAGCAAGTACCTCTTCCTGCATCCGGGTTACGCCCTCGCGCCCGTCCTGCTGCTCGGCGTGCTGGTGTTCGGGCTGACCCTGCTCGCCGACTCGTTCAACCGGGAGAAGCTGCGGTGACCGCGCCCACCGATACCGCCCGCACCGATACCGCCCGGACCGTCGTCGGCCACCCCGCCGTCGGTCACCCCGCCGCAGGCCCGGCCGCCGCCGGTACCGCCCGCGCCGCCGCCGGCCGCGCCGAACCGGCGGCACCCCTCCTGGAGGTGGCCGGACTGCGGGTGGCCGCCGGCCCCCACGAGGTGGTCCACGGCGTCGACTTCACCCTCCGCCCCGGCGAGATCCTGGGCCTGGTCGGCGAGTCCGGCTCGGGCAAGACGCTCACGGCGCTCGCCGCCAACCGGATGCTCCCGCCCGGCTGCCGGACCACCGCCGGGACGGTCCGGCTCGACGGCACCGACCTGCTCACCCTCCCCGAACCCGGCATGCGGGCCGTCCGCGGCCGCCGGATCGGCATGGTCTTCCAGGACCCGCTCGCCTACCTCAACCCCCGGATGCCGATCGGCCGCCAACTCGCCGAGGCCGCACGGGTGCACGGAGCCTCCCGGGTCGCCGCCCGCGCCCGCGCGCTCGAACTCCTCGACCTGGTCGGCATCCCCGAGCCGGAGCGCCGCTACCGCGACCGCCCGCACGAGTTCTCCGGCGGGATGCGCCAACGCGTCCTGATCGCCATGGCGATGACCAACCGGCCCGACCTGCTGATCGCCGACGAGCCCACCACCGCGCTCGACCCCACCACCCAGGCGGGCATCCTCGACCTCCTGGTCCGGCTCCGCGACGAGACCGGAACCGCCGTCCTGCTGATCACCCACGACCTCGGCGTCGTCGCCCGGACCTGCGACACCGTCCAGGTCATGTACGCCGGACGGATCGCCGAACGAGCCCCGGCCAAGGCCCTGTTGGCGAGCCCGAGGCACCGCTACACGGCCGGTCTGCTGGCCGCCGTCCCCCGGCTGGACGGCCCGCCCGGGCGCCCGCTCGCCGTGATCGGCGGCCGCCCGCCCGCCGCCGGTGACGCGCTGCCCGGCTGCGCCTTCGCGCCGCGCTGCGCCGCCGCCACCGCGCGCTGCACCGAGGAGGCGCCCGCCTGGGAGGTCGCCGGGGAACGCGGGCACGCCTGCCACGTGCCGGTGGCAGCGGGGGAGGGCGAGTCGGACGGCGCCCCCGAGGGCGGCGGATCGGCCCGGGGAGGCGGCCGGTCCGGTGCGGAGGACGACTCCGCCGGCGCGGACGAGCCGACGGACGCGGGCAGGCCGGCCGACCGGGCCCCCGCCGCCGTGGACCCCGTCGTTGCGGAGCCCGTCCTGGTCGCCGAGAACCTCACCGTCCGCTACGGCCGTGGCCGCCGGGGCGCGCCCGCGCTGGAGGGCGTCAGCCTCACGGCGGCGCCAGGCCGGGCGGTCGGGGTGATCGGCGAGTCCGGCTCCGGCAAGTCGACGCTGGCCCGCGCCCTGCTCGGGCTGCTCCGGCCGCAGGAGGGCACCGTCCGGGTCGGCGGCCGCTCCTGGGCGGAGGTCGCACCCGCCGAGGAGCGCGAGCTGCGTCGCCGGGTCCAGTTCGTCTTCCAGGACCCCTACGCCTCGCTCAGCCCGCGCATGACGATCCGTCAGGCACTGGCCGAACCGCTGCTGACCCACGGCCTGCCTCTCACGCGCGTCGACGAGCTGCGCGAACTGGTCGGACTCCCGGCGGGGTTGCTCGACGCCCGGCCGCACCAGCTGTCCGGTGGGCAGCGTCAGCGGGTCGCGATCGCCCGGGCGCTCGCCGTCGGGCCCGAGGTGCTGGTGGCCGACGAGCCGACCTCGGCGCTGGACGTCTCCGTGCAGGCGCAGATCCTCAACCTCCTCCTCGACCTGCGCCGACGGACCGGCGTGGGGCTGGTGTTCATCTCGCACGACCTCGCGCTGGTCCGCCACCTCTGCGACGAGGTGCTGGTGATGCGCCACGGCCGGGTGGTCGAACACGCCCCCGCCGCACGGCTGTTCACCGCGCCGGCCCACCCGTACACCCGCGAGCTGCTCGCCGCCGCCGCGCACTGACGAGCACGCACCCGAGGCGCCCGGTCGGCCGCACCCCCGCCCGCCCCGCCGGCCGGCACCCCGTCCGTTCCGCCGCGCCCCCGGCCGTCCCGCCCGCGCCCCCGCCCGTTCCGCCTGCCGTCCTGCCGTCCCGCCGTCCGCACCGACCGCAAGGGCCCCCGTCGCCCCGTCGCCCCCTTCCTAGGAGCACCATGACCACCGCCCGCCCCGCCCGCCCCGTCCGCCCCTCCCGTCGCCAACTCCTCCTCGGCGCCGGAACGGTGACCGCCCTGGCCGCCCTCGGCGCCGGACCCGCCGCGGCCGCGCCGCGCCCGTCCGGCCCCAGGGTGACCGGACTCGGCCCGGGGAACGCCGACTTCCCGCTGATGAGTGCCACCCTGGTGGGCGAGACCCTCTGGATCGGCTCGCGGAACCTCGCCCCCGCCAAGGTGGTCGGCTACCACGTGCCGACCGGCCGGGTCACCTCCACCGCCGTCCTGCCGACCGGCAACTTCGTGCAGGGCTCCGCCGCCCACGGCGGCCTCCTCTACCTGGGCGTCACCGACGCGCCGAAGGCCGTCAACCTCTACCGCCTCGACCCGGCCGACGGCAGTGTGCGGGGCCTCGCGGGCGTCCCCGGCGCCGACGTCCGGGACGTCGCGGTCGCCCCCGACGGCGTGGTGTACGCCACCGGGCGGCAGAAGGGCCGCGCGGCCGGCCCCGGCCTCTACGCGTACGACCCGGTGACCGGCGCGCTCACCGAGGTGGCCTCGCCCGCCCCGGGTGCCACCCAGGGCCGGGCGGTCGAAGCCACCGCCACCCACGCCTACCTGGGCGTCGGCAGCAACCTGGCGGGCGGCGGCGGGGCCACCCTCGCCAGCCTGTTCGCGGTGGAGCGGGCCACCGGCCGGACCACCGACATCACCCCGCCGGACCTGTCGGCCGACACCATCATCCGGCAGATCACCGCCCTCGGGGACGACCTGCTGGCCGTCTCCACCGAGGGCAAGCCCGCCCACGTCGCCTTCCTCGACCCGGCCACCCACGCGGTGCTGCGGTCGTTCCCGGTGCCCGGCACCAAGAGCATCACCAACTTCCAGCGCGTGGGCGACACCGTCTGGTTCACCTCCACCGAGCAGGGCGTCGTCTGGCGCTACCACCTCGCCGCCGGGAGCCTGGAGCAGTTCGCCGTGCCCGTCCCGGACGGCAACACCTGGGGGCTCGGCCGGATCGGCGACACCCTGGTGGGCGTCACCGAGGGGGGCACCGCGTGGACCCTCTCCACGGCCACCGCCGCCGTCACCACCACGGACCTGGTGTCCGCGGGGGCGCCCGCCGAGGCCCAGCTCGGCATGTCGCTGGCGGCCCGCAACGGCCGCGTCTACGTCGGGGGCAACGGTTCGGTCGCGCTGCACGACCTGGAGGCGGGCACGGTCCGCAAGCTCCCGGTGCCCGGCGAGGCCAAGGACACCGTGATCCTCGACGACGACACCCTCTACCTGGGCGTCTACTCCTCGCAGGGCATCTGGCGCTACAACCCGTGGGAGGACGCGGAGCCGGTGCAGGAGGCGAAGCTGCCGCAGGAGCAGAACCGGCCGCAGACGATCCGCTGGGACGAGGAGCACGGGCTGCTGCTGCTCGGCGTGCAGGCCGACACCACCGGCGGCGGGTCCTTCGTCACCTACCGGCCCGGCAGCGGCCGGCCCACCGTGCACGTCGACCCGCTCGGGCCCGAGCAGCTGGTCCGCGCGGTCGCGGCCGGGCACGGGCAGGCGTTCCTCGGCGGGGACAACGCCAGGACCACCGGACCGCGCGGCGACCTCGCCGCCTGGGACCCGGAGGCGGGGCGCGAACTCTGGCGGATCGGCACGGACTTCGGCTCCGGCATCAGCAGCCTGGTGGTGCACGGCCGGCGGCTGTTCGGGATCACGGTGAACGGGCAGGCGTTCTCGGTCGACCTCAGGACGGCCCGGCGACGCCCGGGCGGCGGCCTCTCCGCGCCGGTGATCGGCGCCCGCGCCGACCTGCGCGCCGTCACCTCGGCCAACCCGCGCCTGCTGGTGGCCCGCGGCCGGGTGTACGGGATCAGCGAGCGGACGCTGTTCCGGCTCGACCCGGAGACGCTGGCGCCGACCGTGCTGGTCCAGGTGGACGCCGAGTGGTACAGCGGTGCGCGGGTGGCGGCCGACGACGAAGGCGTGCTGTACACGCTGCGCGGGCGCGAGCTGATCGCCGTGCGGGACCGCTGAGCCCCGGGACGGTACGGGGTGGGTGCTCGGCCCGGCGCTCAGGCCGGGCCGAGTGCCCACCCGACCACCGACAGGGTCGCCATCGACACCAGGGTGGAGGTGAGCACCGCGTCCCGGGCGAGCGCGGCGCCGTGGCCGTACTCGCGGGCGTACACGAAGACGTTCTGCGCGGTCGGCAGCGCGGAGAAGAGGACCACGGTGAGCAGTTGGTGGTCCGGCAGGTGGAGCAGGAAGGCCCCGACCGCGTAGGCGGCGAGCGGCTGGACGACGGTCTTCAGCAGGACCGCCGCCCCCACCTCCGCGTACCGGGAGGCGCCGGTGACGGCCGGCCGGTGGCACAGCGAGAGGCCGAGGGCCACCAGGGCGGTCGGCACGGCGGCACCGCCGAGCAGCTCGCAGGAACGATTCAGCTCGGCGGGCGGCCGCCATCCCGTCGCGGACAGCACGGCACCGAGGGCCACCGCCAGCAGGATCGGGTTGCGCAGCGGCAGGGTGAGCGCGGCCCGGAGCCCCGCGCGCCCCGAGTCCAGCACCGTCAGCACGACGGGGGTGACCACCAGGATCTGGAACAGCACCACCGGGCCCACGAACGAGGCGTCGCCGAGCACCTGCACCGCCACCGGTATGCCCAGGTTGGCCGAGTTGACGTAGCCGGCCGCCATGCCGCCGATCGCCCGCTCCTGCACGCCCCGCCCGAACAGCCGCTGCGAGACCAGCAGGCCCAGCCCGCCCGCCACCGCCGTGCCGGCGGTGAACGCCGCCATCGAGGGGTTGGCGAACCGGTCCAGCGGCGTGCGGGCGATCATCAGGAACAGCGCGGCGGGCATGGCCGCGTGGAAGACGAACCGGTTCAGCACCTGCTCCGCCTGCTCCCCGAGCAGCCCGCTCCGGCCGAGCAGGTAGCCCACCCCGGTGAGCGCCCAGATCGGGGCGAAGCCGGAGAGCAGCGGGGGCAGGCCGGGCATGGCTTCCTCGGTGGGTTCGGCGCCCGGCGGGTTCGGCGCCGGCGGGATCGGCTGGGAGGACGGCTGGGGGGACGGCTGGGGATCGGTGGGGAGATCGGCTGGGGCGGTCCGCGGCGGCCTGGCCGGCATGCCGCGGGGCGGGTCGCCGGAAGTCAACCAGGCGGCAGGGCGGCGGCCGAGGGCAGGGCCCCGCGACCGGCCCCGCGGGCAGGTCCTACGATGGCGGTGTGGAGTACCTGAGCCTGGCCGAGGTCGAGCGGATCGCGCGGAGCGCCCACGCCGGGCAGACCGACAAGAACGGCCACCCGTACACCGAGCACCTGGCGGCGGTGGCGGGCGGTGTCGCGGCGCGCGGCGGCAGCGACGAGCAGATCGCGGCGGGCTGGCTGCACGACGCGATCGAGGACGACGCGCTGACCCGCGACTGGCTGGCCGGGGCCGCCCTCGCCGACACCACCAAGGCGATCGTGGACGCGCTCAGCAAGCGGCCCGGCGAGCCCCTGGAGGAGTACACCGCCCGCATCCTGGCCACCCCCGGCGCCCTCCTCGTCAAGCAGGCCGACCTCGCGCACAACTCCGACCCGGCCCGGCTGGCGAGCCTCGACCCGGCTACCGCCGAGCGGCTGGCCGCCAAGTACCGCCGGACCCGCGCCCTGCTGGGGCTGGACGACCGGGCCTGACCGGCCGTCGCCCCTTCGGCGTGGCCCGGCCCGCCCCGGCGTTCCCGGCCGTCCCGGCCGTCCCGACGTGCGTGCCGGAGCCCCGCCTGACTGGCCGTCACCCGCCCGGCCGGCCGTCACCCGCCTGACCGGCCGCCCATCCGCCCGGGCCGGCCGTCGCCGCCCCGCCCGAGGTGCCGTCAGCCCGCCCCCGGTGCCGGGACGAAGCGCGCGAACGGGTCGCCGGACCGGGCGCAGTGCCCGGCGAGCAGCGCGCGGAACCGGTCGAGCAGCGCCGCGTGCCGCGAGTCCACGGCCAGGTTGACCATCTCACCGGGGTCGGCCGCGAGGTCGAAGAGCTGCTCGCGGTGGTCGCCCCAGGCGTAGCAGACGTACTTGTGCCGCTCGTCGCGGACCATCCGGCCGAGGGCGTTGTCGAACCCGGGCAGCTCCCAGCGCGTCTCCACCACCACGGTCTCCCGGGGCTCCGGGGCGCGGACGCTGCGCCCCGGCAGGCCGGGCGGCGGGGTGACGCCGGCCAGGTCGCAGAGGGTCGGGATGAGGTCCGGGCCGGTGGAGACCAGCCGGTCGCTGACCGCGCCCGCCTCGGTGCCGGGGCCGCTGACCAGGAACGGCACCCGCACCGACTCCTCGTAGAGGGCCCACTTCTGGTTCCAGCGGTGCGCGCCGGCGCCGTCGCCGTGGTCGGAGCTGAACACCACCACCGTCTCCCGGCGGATCCCCGGCGCGTCCGCCGGTCCGCCGGCCGGTCCGACGGCCGGCTCGCGGAGCGCCGAGAGGACCGTCCCGAGGTGCCGGTCGACCCGCTCGACCAGGGCGTAGTACGCGTACCGGTACCGCCGCCAGTCGTCCTCGCGCCACTTCTCGGTGGGGTGGGTGTGCGCCCAGGCGCGCTGCGCCAGCCGGGGGAGCCGGGCCTCGTAGGGCGCGGGCGGGAAGTTGGCCGGCAGCGGCGGGCAGTCCCCGGCGGGCGGCGGGGCGGGCAGCGGTCCGGTCTTCGGGTCCTGGCCGCGGGCCCATTCGCAGATGCCGTGCGGCTCCAGGAAGGAGACGACCAGCAGGAACGGCCGGTCGCGCGGCTCGCGGACGAACGCGGCGGCGGCGCGGGCGAGACCGGCGTCGTCACCGGCCGGGTGGATCCGGCGGAAGCCCCGCCCCTCGGGCAGGTCCAGTTCGGGCAGGTGCCACTTGCCGCCGTAGCCGCAGTCGTAGCCGGCCTCGGTGAACAGCCGGCCGAGCACCGGCTCCGGCCCGCCCTCGTTCCCGGTGACGCCGAGGCTGCTGGGCAGGAGCCCGGTGAGCAGGCTGGCCCGGGACGGCGCGCAGAGCGGCTGGGCGCAGTACGCCTGGCGGTACCGGGTGCCGGCGGCGGCCAGCGCGTCCATGTGCGGGGTGGTCAGGTGCGGGTTGCCGGCGGCGCTCATCGCGTCGGCGGTCTGCTGGTCGGTCAGGACGACCAGGACGTCAGGCCGGTGGTCCCCGGCGGGCCGGATCCCGGAGCCCCGGTCGTCGGCGGGGCGGTCACGGACAGGGCGGTCGTGGGCGGGGCGATGGTGGGCGGGTCGGTCGTCGGCGGGGCGGCCCGCGGTGTGCTGCTCGGTCACGGTCAGGCCATCCGCTCGTAGGTGCGGCGGTCGAGGGCCCAGCGCAGCGGCTCGCCGAGCGTCCACCGCTCGAACTCGCCGACCACCAGGTCGCCGAGGCGCCGGCGCTCCAGCGCCTGGCTGCCGGCCAGGTGCGGGGTGACCACGACGTTCGGCAGGGTGAACAGCGGCGAGCCCGGCAGCGGGGGTTCGGGGTCGGTGACGTCCAGTACGGCGAACAGGTCCGGCCGTTCGGCGAGCACGTCGAGCAGGGCGGGTTCGTCGAGGACGGCGCCGCGCGCGGTGTTGACGAGCGTCGCACCGGGCTTCATCGAGGCGAGCAGGCGCCGGCCGACCAGCCCCCGGGTCTCGTCGGTGAGCGGCGTGTGGACGGTCACCACGTCGGCGGTGGCGAAGAGTTCGTCCATGCCGACCGCTTCCACTCCCGGCGGCGGGGCGGTGTACGGGTCGTGGGCGACCACCCGCACGTCGTAGCCGCGCAGGCGCTCGCAGACCAGCCTCCCGGTCGCGCCGAGCGACAGCACGCCGACCGTGGCCCCGTAGGCGCCCGGGGCCCGGCCGACGCGCACCGGGGCGCGGGCGGAGCGGGCGGCGAGCACGTGCCGCCAGCCGTCCTTGAGCGCGTAGACGATCTGGGCGACGGTGAACTCGGCGACCGGCAGGGCGTTGGCGTGGGCGGCGGTGACGATCGGGATGCCGCTGGCCCAGAACTCCGCGGTGGCGATCCGGCGCACCGAGCCGGCGCCGTACAGCACCAGGGCGAGCCGGGGCATCCGGTCGAGCGCGGCCGCGTCGAGGACGGGGCCGCCCCAGCCGGTGAACAGCACCTCGACGTCGCACAGGGCGTCCGGGTCGGCGGCCAGCCGTTCGGCGCTCCAGACCCCGCCGGGGGCGGCCGGGTCCTCGACCGGCTCGGCCCGCGCGACCACCCGGGCGCGCGCCTCGGGGCCGTACACGTCGGGGAAGCGGACGGGGTCCATCGCGAAGGCGGCCGCGAACATCGGGGTCTCCTTTGGTCGAGTGCCCACGGAGAGTTTCTATCACACTGAGAAATAGTGAGGGACGGAGAGGCCCGAGAAGGGGTGGGGGAGCGGTGTGACGGGGTGGCCGGAGGGGTCGCACCCGGCCGTGGGCGGGGACTTGGTGCGAGGGTGTCCGGGCGGAGCCGGAGGGGGCTGCCCGGGGCGCCGACCCGGGCCGAGCCGGAGAGGGTCACCCGGGCCGCGCCGGGCGGTGCCGACCGGACCGCCCGCGCGCCGCCCGGTTCAGCGGGTGATGAACGTCGCCCCGTCGGCGAGACGGACGGCGGAGGCGGCCGCGCCGACCAGCTCGGTGGTGGTCGAGTGCACCACCATCAGGCGCGGCAGGACCGGGACCCGGCCCTGCAGCCGGGATTCGATCGCGGGCAGCATCCCGCCGCCGCTCTCCCAGAACAACCGGCCGCCCAGGGCGACGAGTTCGGGGCCGAGCACACTGGTCAGATTGGCCACCAGCAGGGCCAGGTCGTCGGTGAACTCGTCCACCAGCCGGACCGCCGCCGGCTCCCCCTCCCGGGCCAGCCGGAACAGCTCGGCGACCCGCTCGGCCGAGGTGCCGGTGACGGTCAGCCCGGCCTCGGTGATCCGCCGGTCGACGGCGTGGTCGCCGATCCGCGACTGGGTGTCGCCGGTCCGCCCGAGCGGCCGGTCCAGTGCCCGCCGGTCGGCCATCAGGTGGCCGAGGGCGCCGGCCGAGCCCAGCCGGCCCCGGTGCAGCCGCCCGCCGAGCACGATGCCCGCGCCGACCTCGATCCCGACCACCACCGCCGCGAGGTCGTCGACCCCGGCGCCGGCCTCGCCGTGCTGGACGGCCAGGGCGACCAGGTCGACGTTGCTCTCGACCGCCACCGGGATGCCCAGCCGTTCCCGGAGCAGCGCGCGCAGCCGCATCCCGGGCCAGTCCAGCGCCGGTGCGAACTCCACCAGCCCGGTCCGGTCCCGGACCACCCCGGGCACCCCGACGACCAGGGCGCGCGGGGCTCCGGCGTGCCGGCCGGCCCAGGCGCGCAGGCCGTCGACCAGCGCCAGCAGCGGCCCGGTGAGGTCCTCGGCGGACGGCTCGCGGCTCCGGTCCGGGCCGAGGCCGGTCCAGTGGTGCTCGGTCTCGTGCAGCACCGTGCCGTGCAGGTCGGCGACCACGCCGACGATCCGGCGCGGGCGCATCGCCACGGCGAGCACCGTCTGGGCGCCGGCGTTGTAGCGGACCAGCTGCGGCGGCCGCCCCCCGCTGGACGGCGCCCGCTCGGTCTCCACGATCACCAGGCCGGCCGTCCGCAGCACCTCGACCAGGCGGTGCACGGTCGCGGTGGACAGGCCGCTCTCCGCGGCCAACTGCTGCCGGGAGAGCGAGCCGTGCCGGCGCAGCACCTCCAGCAGCACGGTCTGGTTGACCTGTGCCACGGTCTGCGTGGTCGCGGTCGCGGGGGTGTGCGGCGCGGTCCGTGCCGCGGCGCGGGGTGTGGTGCGGGGTGTGGTGCGCGGGGGCTGGGGCACCGGAAGCTCCTCGGGCGGGGCCGGGCGGGGCCCGAGCGGGCGGGACTTTGTCTCGGCCCGAATATATCCGACCGGTCCGACGGCGGGCCGGGGCCGTGGCAGCCGGGGCAGGGGCACTCGGGGCCGTGGCAGCCGGGGTCGGGGCAGTCGGGGCCGTGGCAGCCGGGGCGTGCCGGGCCGCAGCGCACCGGCCGGACGGGAACGCCGAAGGGCCCGGCCGCGCGGATCGCGCGCGGCCGAGCCCTGTCGTCACCCCGGTGGTCCCTGTCCGACCCCGGGGTGAGGGGGGACAGATGGTCCGGTTGCCGTTCGTCCGTGCGGACGGGAGGGGCGGCTTAGTACCAGTGGTGGGTCTGCCAGAACGCCCAGGCGGCGTTCGGGCTGCCGTAGCGGGAGTTCATGTAGTCCAGCGCCCACTTGATCTGGGTGGTCGGGTTGGTCTTCCAGTCGGCGCCGTGCGTCGCCATCTTCGAACCCGGCAGCGCCTGCGCCAGGCCGTACGCGCCCGAGCTCGGGTTGGTCGCGGTCACGTTCCAGCTGGACTCGTGGGCGATGATGTTGCTGAACGCGGCGAGCTGGCCGGCCGGCACGATCTGGGCGGCGATGGTCTTCGGCGACGCGGTCGCGGCCGAGGCCGTGGCGGGCACCAGGCCGACGCCGAGAGCGGTCACACCGGCGGCACCGGCAAGAAGAGCGGCCGAAGTGCGCATACGAAGCTTGAAAGCGGGCATGAAGAACAAGACCTCAATCAGGTTGGGCCGGTGCACGCCCCGCCCCGACCGCGGCCGGACAGGGGCCGAAACGGTCGCGGGGCGTGCCCGGCGAAAACTTTGCGGAAAGCCGCTCCCGGTGGGACAGGTACCGGGGGCGGCTGACGACTGAGCCATTGTTGCCAGACCCGAACGGTGCCCGCCAAGACCCCTCGGATACGACGCCCCGTCGTAGCGAGGAGCGGGGCCGTGAATCGAAGGCGGCGCGGTGGCGCGCGGCTTCGTGCCCGCTGAGCTGCGCCGATGCGTGGAGCGGGCGGCCGGGCCGGGCGGGCCCGAGGCGGACGGTCGGGCCACTACCGGCCGTCGTGGCCGTCGAATCCCTGTGAGCGCACTCACCGAGCCGGCCTGCGGCGCCGTCACCGACCGGCGTGCCGCCGCCACCACGGGTGCAGACGATCTGAGAGCGGCGCCACAGCCACGGCCACCGTGACAGCCGCCCCGGTCGGCGGAGTTCGGCCGGAACCGGGGTTCACCGTGTGATCACGTCGCCCAGCCGGCGGTGCCGCCGGGCCCGCGCGGCCGACCGCTCCGCCTCCGGCACGCCCGAGAGCGCGCCGAGCGCTGCGCCGACGGCCCGCCCGAGCCGCTCGCAGAAGGCCGCCGGCTCCTCGGCGGCGTCCGGGAGCTCCGGCACGACCACGTCCACCAGCCCCACCGCGGCCAGGTCGTACGCGCCGATGCCCTGGGCCCGGGCCAGCTCGGCGGCGTGCGCACCGTCCCGGTGGACGATCGCGGACGCGCCCTCCGGCGGCAGCGGCGCGAGCCAGGCGTTCCCGGCGGCGAGCACCCGGTCCGCCGGCAGCAGCGCGAGCGCGCCGCCGCCCGACCCCTGGCCGAGCAGCACCGCCAGGACCGGTGTGCGCAGCGCCAGCAGGGTGGTCAGACAGTGGGCGATCTCCACGGCGACGCCGTCCAGCTCGGCCTGGACGGACAGCTCGGCGCCGGCCGTGTCCACCACCGTGACCAGCGGCAGCCCGAGCTGCTCGGCCAGCCGCGCGGTCCGGCGGACGGCGCGCAGGTCGGCGGCGGTGAACGGCCGCTCGCGGTCGCCGGCCTGCCGCTGCTGTCCGACCACCAGGACGGGGTGTCCCTCCAGGACCGCGAGCGCCCGCACCAGTGCGCCGTCCCGGCCGCCGGGCGCGTCCAGCAGCACCAGGTCCCCGGCGGTACGGCGCAGCAGCTCGCGGGTGCCCGGACGGTCGGGGCGGCGGGTACGGCGGACGGCCTCCCAGGCGTCGGGGTGCTCGGAGGAGGCAGGGGGTGCGGAGGGAGTGGAGGGCTCGGGGCGCTCGGCGGTCGGAGCGGTCGGAGCGGTCGGCGTCGCGCGGGTCAGCACGGACAGCGACCGGCGCAGCACCTCGCGCAGTTCCTCGGGTGCCACCACCGCGTCCACCAGGCCGCGATCGGCCAGTGTCTCGGCGCGCTGCACGTCGGCGGGCAGTTCCAGGCCCCGCAGCTCCTCGTAGACCCGGGGGCCGAGGAAACCGAGCCGGGCCCCGGGCTCGGCGAACACGAGCTGCCCCAGCGTGCCCCAGGAGGCGAACACCCCGCCCATGGTGGGGTTGCGCAGGTAGGTGAGGTACGGCAGCCCCGCCGCGCGGTGGGCCTGGACGGCGGCGGTGATCCGCAGCATGCAGAGGAAGGCGGCCGACCCCTCCTGCATCCGCGTCCCGCCGGAGACCGGCAGCGCGACCAGCGGCAGCCGCTCGGCGGTCGCCCGCTCCACGGCCCGGGTGATCCGCTCGGCCGTTGCCACCCCGATCGAGCCGCCGAGGAAGCCGAACTCCGACGCGACCAGGGCCACGGCCTGTCCGCCGATCCGCGCGGATCCGGTGAGCACCGCCTCGTCCAGTCCGGTCCGCTCGCGCGCCCGGCCGAGGCTCGCCCGGTACCCGGCGTCCGCCGGCTCCGTGCCGACCGGTTCGTCCCAGCCGAGGTGGCTCCCGGGGTCCACCAGCAGTCCGACCAGCTGACGTGCCGTCAGTGAAACTCCCACCTGGTCCACCCCATCGCCCGATCCGCCCGCACCCGATGAAGATCACCCTAGGGGGAGGGCGGCGGGCGGTGGGGGATTGGCGGACGGGTGTGAGGAGGCCGACAGCCTCGCGGGCGCGGGGAGGGCGAACGCGGAGGAGGGGAGGGGAGGAGGGGTACGCGAGGCGTAGAGGGGTGATCCCCCACGTGGGGGAGGAGGATCGGGCGTCCGCAGGATCCCGGAGGGTCGGCGGGAGCGGAGGCTGGACGCATGACGACCGTTGAGATCACCCGACCGACCGTGACCGCTCCGACCACCGGGCGGCCCGTCCCCCGCTGGGCGCTCGGGGTTGCGCGGGCGATCCCGCTGCTGGCCCTGCCGGTGTGCCTGTGGCGGTTGCCGATCGGCTTCGGATTCCTGATGGGGATGGACCTGCCGCGCACCGCGCAGCCGCTGTGGGTCACGGTGCCCTACGTGCTGGCGCTCAGCCTCCTCTCGGAGGTGTTCGCCCTGCTCTGCTCCGGGCTGGTGCGGCCGTGGGGCGAGGTGCTGCCCGCCCGGGTGCCGTTCCTCGGGGGCCGGCGCGTGCCGCCGCTCGCCGCCGTCACGGCCGGTGCGGTGGCGGGAGTGGGGTTCACCCTGCTGACCGTCGACTGGGTGCTCACCACCTTCGGTCTGGCCGGATTCACGGAGGTCGGCTTCGCCAACGGCTGGTGGCGGGCGCTCGCGACGGTGACCAGCGGACTCTTCGTCCTGTGGGGGCCGCTGATCCTGGCGCTGACGTACGCCTACCACCGTCGTCGCCGTGCGGAGCGGTAGGCGTACGACGGCCGGCGCGTGGTGCGCGTTGCGTGGTGCGCGGCGACCGGGGGTCGGGAACCGGGAACGAGACCGGGGAAGGCGGACCGGGGTGGCGGTCAGCGTGCCCCGGCCAGGGCGCGCCGGTCGGCGCGAGCCTCGTCGTAGCGGTGGGCGACGAGGCGGGCGACGGCGTCGTGGGTGCCGAGCGGTGCCCCGGTCCAGCGGGCGGGGGTGGCGGCGGCGCGGGCGGCGAAGAATCCGGGGGCGAGCAGATGGGTGGCGACGGCGACCCGCCGGTGGCCGGCGGCGTGCAGGGCGGTGACGGCCTGCTGCGGGGTGGGGTGGGCGGCGGAGAGGTAGGCGGGGACGACGGGCCGCCCGTCGGCCAGCCGGTCGGCCAGCAGCCGGGCCATCCGCGCGGTGTCGGCGTTGGCGGCGGGATCGGAGGAGCCGGCGGCCGCGAGGACGACCGGCCCGGCGCCCGCCGGACGGCCGCTGTCGGTGAGCCGGTCGGCGAGTGCGGCCGCGAGCAGCGGGTGGGGGCCGAGCGCGCGGGCGAGCGGGAGGTGCGACAGCCCGGCGGCGGCGAGCGCGCCGGGCAGGTCGACGCGCAGGTGGTAGCCGCCGCCGAGCAGCAGCGGGACGAGCACGGCGGGCCGTCCGCGCAGCGCGTCGAGCGCCTCCGGGAGCGAGGGGCGCGCGAGGTCCAGGAAGCAGCAGCGGACGTCGAGTTCGGGCCGCAGGTCGCGGACGCGGCGGAGCAGCGCGTGGCCGGCGGCGACCCCGGCGGCGGACCGGGTGCCGTGGGCGACGGCGAGCAGGACCGGCGGCTCGTCGGCGGGTGGCGGCCTCCCGGGCGCGCCGGGAAGGCCGGCCGAGCCGGCCGAGCCGGGCGAGCCGGGCGAGCCGGGCAAGTCGGCCACGCCAGGCAAGTCGGGAAGACCGGGAAGGTCGGGAAAACCGGGGAGACCGCGGCGGCCGGGGGGACCGCCGAGGCCGGGCGCGGCGGCCGGTCGGAGCCGGGCGGCCATCAGTCCGCCGCCAGACGGTAGCCGCGCTTGGGCACGGTGCGGATCAGCCGGGCGTGCGGCCCGAGCGCCGCCCGCAGCCGGCCGACCGCCGCCTCGACGGCGTGCTCGTCGGCGGCCGCGTCGGCCCAGGCGGTGCGCAGCAGGTCGGCGCGGCTGAGGACGTGGCCGGGGCGTTCGGCGAGGGCGCGCAGCACGGCGGCTCCGCGCGGGCTGAGCCAGTGGCTCTCGCCGCCGACCAGGACGGCGTTCCCCTGGAGCGTCAGGACCTCCCCGCCCAGGGCGAGTTCGCGGCGGCCGCGACCGGGCAGGGTCTCCGCGAGCAGGCGGACCAGCGAGCCCAGCCGCCCCCGTTCGGGGAACTCGGCGGGCAGGCCCAGGTCGGCGAACGGCCGGGCGCACAGCGCGCCGACGCAGACCGGCAGGACGTCCCCGCGCAGCGCGTCCAGCAGCTGGTCGCGCAGGCCGTCGGCGGCGGCCGTCTCGACGAAGGCGGTGACGGCGGGCGCACTGGTGAAGGCGAGGGCGTGGACCTGGCGGCGGACCGTCTGCTCGACCAGCCTCCGGACCGGGGCCGGGTCGTCCGGCGGCGCCCAGCGGTAGACCGGGACGGAGATCACCTCGGCGCCGCGTTCGCGGAGTGCCGCGGCGAAGGCGTGCAGCCGGACGCCGTGCTCCTGGACGGCGATCCGGCAGCCGGCGAGCGGCCGGGCGAGCAGCCAGGTCAGCAGTTCGTCGGTGGCCTCGGAGCCGGGGGAGAAGCCCTCGCCGAGGCCGCTGGCCCGGACCGCGCCGGTGGCTTTGGGGCCGCGGGTGAGGACGACGGCGTGCCGGCAGGCCTCGGCGAGGGCGGCGCCCCGGCCCCAGCCCTCGGCGGCGCTCATCCAGCCGCGCCAGCCGACGCCGGTGGTGGCGACGACGTAGTCGAGCGGGGCGGCCAGGCACTGCTCGGTGGCCTGGCGCAGGGCGAGGTCGTCGGCGAGCGGCATGATCCGCAGGACGGGCGCCTCCACCACCTGGGCGCCGCGCCGGGTGAGCAGCGCCACCAGCTCGTCGCGGCGGCGTGCGGCGGTCACCCCGATGGTGAAGCCGGTGAGGGGTCCGGGCCGCGGGGTGGGGCGCGGTCCGGTGAGGGTGGTTGTTGCCATGGCCGAAAGGGTGCGGTCCGCTGGTTACGGGCCGATTGCCCGCCGGTCACCTGCGCGTTAGTGAAACGGCTGCTCCGGTTACGGCGGATGTCCTGCGGCGCACCACGGGTGCCGGGCGGTGTGAGGTATGCGTGCCGCGCGCGCAACACGGCGGACCCGGCGGCGAAACGACGGGCGGCCACATTTTCTGCCATGACCTCCGCCGCCGCCCCCGCCACTCCCGCGGCCCGCCCCACCGCTCCCACCGTCCCCGGGGCTCCCGTCGGCTCCGTCCCCGCCCCGGAACCGACCCCCGCCCGCGGGTGAGCGGCTCCGGCCCGCACCCCCACCCCCCTCCACCCGTCCCACCGCCCCGTCCCACTGCCCTGCACCACCCCGAGGAGTCACGCCATGACGTCGCACACGCCCGACCGGCCGCGGGACCTCGTCCTGGTCGGCCACGGCATGGTCGGCCAGCGCTTCCTGGAAGCCTGGACCGAGCAGCCGGGCGCCGACCGCTGGCGGGTCACCGTGCTCGCCGAGGAGCCCCGCCCCGCCTACGACCGCGTCCACCTCAGCTCGCTGTTCGACGGCCGCAGCGCCGAGGACCTCGCGCTCTGCCCGCCCGGCTTCCTCGCCGAGCACGGCATCGACCTGCGGCTCGGCGACCCGGTCGCCGCCGTCGACCGGGCCGCCCGCACCGTCACCACCCGGGCCGGTCACGTGTTCCGGTACGACGCCCTGGTGCTGGCCACCGGCTCGGTCCCGTTCGTGCCGCCCGTACCCGGCCACGACGCCGCCGGCTGCCACGTCTACCGCACCATCGAGGACCTGGACGCGATCCGGGCCGGTGCCGCGCACGCCGCGACCGGCGTGGTGGTCGGCGGCGGGCTGCTCGGCCTGGAGGCGGCGGGCGCGCTCCGGGCGATGGGACTGGCCACCCACGTGGTCGAGTTCGCGCCCCGGCTGATGGCCGTCCAGGTGGACGAGGGCGGCGGCGCGGTGCTCCGCCGCAAGATCGAGGACCTCGGCGTCACCGTCCACACCGCCGCCGGAGCGAGCGGTGTCGCCACCGGCCCGGACGGCGGGGTGCGGGCGCTCACGCTCTCGGACGGCCGCGAACTCGCCGCCGACCTGGTGGTGTTCTCCGCCGGCGTCCGCCCCCGCGACGGGCTCGCCCGCGACTGCGGCCTCCCGGTCGGCCCGCGCGGCGGCGTCGTCGTCGACGAGCGCTGCCGCACCGAGGACCCGGCGGTGCTGGCGATCGGCGAGTGCGCCCAGGCCGCCGACGGCCGCGTCTACGGGCTGGTCGCCCCCGGCTACCAGATGGCCGAGACCGCCGCCCGCGAGCTCGCCGGCCGCCCCGGTGACGGCTTCACCGGCGCCGACACCTCCACCAAGCTCAAGCTGCTCGGCGTCGACGTGGCCAGCTTCGGCGACCCGCACGGCACCGCCGACGGCGCCCTCGACGTGCTGTACAGCGACGGCCGGCTGGGCGTCTACCGCAAGCTGGTGATCGGCCACGACGGCGCCCTGCTCGGCGGTGTCCTGGTCGGCGACACCGAGTCCTACGGCGTCCTGCGGCCGCTCGCGATGGCCGGCAAGCCGCTCACCACCCCGCCCGAGCAACTGGTCCTGCCGGCCGGGTCCGCCGCCGCCGGCCCGGTCGCGCTGCCCGACGACGCCGTGCTCTGCTCCTGCCACAACGTCACCCAGGGCGCCGTCCGCACCGCCGTCCGCGACCAGGGCTGCGAGACCGTCGCGGCCGTCAAGAAGTGCACCCGGGCCGGAACCGGCTGCGGCAGCTGCCTCAAGCAGCTGGCCACCGTGGTCGGCGAGGAGCTGACCGCCGCCGGCACCGCCCCGCAGACCGGCCTCTGCGAGCACTTCCCGCAGACCCGCGCCGAGTTGTACGAGATCGCCCTCGTCACCGGCGCCACCAGCTTCTCCGCGCTGGTCGACCGCCACGGCACCGGCGAGGGCTGCGACATCTGCAAGCCGACCGTCGCCTCCATCCTCGCCAGCCTCTCCAACGGCCACATCCTGGACGGCGAACAGGCCGCGCTCCAGGACTCCAACGACCACTTCCTCGCCAACCTCCAGCGCAACGGCTCCTACTCGGTCGTCCCCCGGGTACCCGGTGGCGAGATCACCCCCGACGGCCTCATCGCGATCGGCGAGGTGGCCCGCGACTTCGGCCTCTACACCAAGATCACCGGCGGTCAGCGGATCGACCTCTTCGGCGCCAACGTCGACCAGCTCCCCGCCATCTGGCGCCGCCTGGTCGACGCCGGGTTCGAGTCCGGGCACGCCTACGGCAAGGCGCTGCGCACCGTGAAGTCCTGCGTCGGCGAGACCTGGTGCCGCTACGGCGTCCAGGACTCCGTCGCCCTCGCCATCGAACTGGAGCTCCGCTACCGGGGGTTGCGCTCCCCGCACAAGCTCAAGTCGGCGGTCTCGGGCTGCGCCCGCGAGTGCGCCGAGGCCCAGAGCAAGGACTTCGGCATCATCGCCACCTCCGCCGGCTGGAACCTCTACGTCGGCGGCAACGGCGGCATGACACCCCGCCACGCCGACCTCCTCGCCGCCGACCTGGACCGCGATACCCTGATCCGCACCATCGACCGGTACCTGATGTTCTACATCCGCACCGCCGACCGCCTGGAGCGGACGTCGGTCTGGCTGGAGCGGCTGGAGGGGGGCCTGGACCACCTGCGGGCGGTCGTCCTCGACGACTCGCTCGGCATCGCCGCCGAGCTCGATCAACTGATGGACCGTCACATCGGGTCCTACCAGGACGAATGGGCCGCCACCCTGGCCGACCCGGACCGCCTGCGCCGCTTCGCCTCCTTCGTCAACGCCCCCGGTACCCCCGATCCGGCCGTCACCTTCGTCCCCGAACGCGGCCAGATCCGCCCCGCCCGCCCCGACGAGGCCGGGCGCGTGCTCGCCACCCCCGTCACCGTCCCCGTCCACGCCCCCGCTCCGGTCCTGGTGGCCGGTCCCCGACTGGAGGTGCTCGCCAAGTGACCGTGGAGATCCACGACGGCAGCCGCTGGCAGCCCGTCTGCACCCTCGACGACCTGCAGCCCGGCCGCGGCGTCGCCGTCCTCCTGGCCGCCGCCGACGACGGCGCCGACGCCCAGGTGGCCCTCTTCGTCGACCGCGCCGGAGCCCTGCACGCCGTCGACAACCGCGACCCGTTCAGTGGTGCGTACGTCCTCTCCCGGGGCCTGCTCGGCAGCCGCGCCGGCCGGCCCACCCTCGCCTCGCCGATGTACAAGCAGGTCTTCGACCTCACCGACGGCCGCTGCCTCGACGAGGACACCGCCCCCGACGGCAGCCCCGCCGTGCTCAGGCTCTGGCCCGTCCGCACCAACACGTCGCACACTGCTCCGGGCACCACATCGAGCACCACATCGGACATCCCTTCGGACATCCCTTCGGGCACCGCTCCCCGCACCGCTCCGCACACCGCCCCCATACCCCGGGAGGACCAGGCATGAGCACCGCCGTCGACACCCCGCCCGCCCGCGCCACCAGAGCCGGCGCACCGACCATCACCCACTGGGACCCGGAGGACACCGAGTTCTGGGAGCGCACCGGCGCCCGCACGGCCCGCCGCAACCTGGTCTACTCCGTCGCCTCCGAGCACATCGGCTTCTCGGTCTGGAGCCTCTGGTCCGTCCTGGTGCTCTTCCTCGGCCCCGAGTACCACATCGACCCGGCCGGGAAGTTCACCCTCACCGCCCTGCCCACCGCACTCGGCGCGGCGCTCCGCCTCCCCTACACCTTCGCCGTCGCCCGCTTCGGCGGCCGGACCTGGACGGTGGTCAGCGCGCTGCTGCTGCTCGTCCCCACCTCGCTCGCCGCGCTGATCCTCACCCCCGGCGTCTCCTACGGCACCCTGCTCGCCGTGGCCTGCGTCGCCGGCGTCGGCGGCGGCAACTTCGCCTCCTCGATGGCCAACATCAACGCCTTCTACCCGCACCGCCTCAAGGGCTGGGCGCTCGGCATCAACGCCGGCGGCGGCAACCTCGGCGTCCCCGCCGTCCAACTCCTCGGCCTGCTCGTCCTCGCCACCGCCGGGGCCGGCCACCCGCGGCTGCTGCCGCTGCTCTACCTCCCGCTGATCGTGCTCGCCGCCGTCGGGGCCTGGCGGCGGATGGACAACCTGCCCGCCACCCCGCGCGGCGCCGACCGCTCGCTGCGCGAGGTCGCCCGCGACCCCTACGGCTGGGCCGTCTCCACCCTCTACATCGGCACCTTCGGCTCGTTCATCGGCTTCGGCTTCGCCTTCGGGCAGGTCCTCCAGGTGCAGTTCCACGACCGCTTCGACACCCCGGTCAAGGCGGCCGCGCTCACCTTCCTCGGCCCGCTGCTCGGCTCCCTGCTGCGCCCGGTCGGCGGCCGGTTCGCGGACCGCTGGGGCGGCGCCCTGGTCACCCTGGTCACCTTCGTCGTGATGGGGGCGGGCACCGCCGTCGTCCTGGCCGCCTCACGGGCGGGCTCGCTGCCGCTGTTCCTCTCCGGGTTCATCCTGCTCTTCGTGCTGAGCGGCATCGGCAACGGCTCGACGTACAAGATGATCCCGGCCCACTACGAGGGCCTCGCCCGCACCGCCGTCGCCGCAGGGGCCGACCCGGCAGCGGCCGAGGCCGCCGGGCGCCGCCGCACCGCGGCGCTGATCGGTCTGGCGGGCGCGATCGGCGCCTTCGGCGGGGTGCTGGTCAACCTGGCGTTCCGTCAGTCCTTCCTCGCCAGCCACAACGGCGACGCCGCGTACCTGGCCTTCCTCGCCGCGTACCTGTTCTGCTCGGCGCTGACCTGGCTGGTCTGGCTCCGGCCCCGCGCCCGCCGCTGACGGCGGCGGCACGGCGACGCCCGGAGGAGCGCCGTCCGGCGTGAAGTGGGCCTTCGAAGTGGCCCTCCGAAGTGGGCCGTTGAGTCGGGCCGTTGAGTCGGACCGTTGAGACGCGCCCTTGAGTCGGGCCGTTGAGTCGGGCCGTTGAGTCGGGCCCTGGATGCGGGCAGCATCCAGGGCCCGAGGCCGTTCACGTGTGCCGGCGGCCGCCCCGTTCACGCCGGGGTCCGGGTCGCTAGCTGTGGGTGGTCGACCCGCAGGCGGCGGCGGGCAGCAGCAGGAAGCCGTGGCTGCGGACGGCGGCCTTGGCGGCGTTGTCGGTGCAGATCCACCCGGTGACGCTGAAGATGTCGCGCAGGGCCCGCGCGTGCGTGTCGGTGTCGTTCCACTCGGGGGCGCGGACGGTGTTGTAGAGGATGTAGGCGTACGGCGACGCCCCGAACGGGGCGTTGATGGTATTGAAGGCGTTGATCGGCTGGATTCCGCCGAGGGCTCGCGGGACGAGGGCCCCCGGCTCGTCGCCGGGGCCGGTGTGACCGCCGTACGCCTGGCCGAGGTAGCGGCCGACCGAGTAGGGCACGATGGCGTTCGGGTCGTGGAGGACGGGATCGGTGCCCTGGTTGTCCCGCTCGACGACGGAGACGCACGAGTGGTCCGTCCAGTTGTCGTCGAGCAGGATGCCGTAGTAGTTGATGATCTTGAGGAAGAGGTTCGTGGTGTCGGTCCCGTAACCGCCCGCCCCGGACTGGTCCACCAGGAAGTGGCCGGCCAGGACGGGCCTGATGGTGGCGTTCGGCAGCGACGGGCTGATCTGCTGCCAGTTGGTGATCTGGCAGGCGTAGATGGCGCCCAACTGGGCCGGGGTGAGGTTGGCCGGGGCGTTGCCGCCGGTCGGGGCGGCCCAGCTGACGGCGTCCTTGGCCATCGCGACGAACAGCGTGCTCGTCGGGTCGTCCACCCGGGGGAGACGGGTGTCCCGGCTGAAGTCGAGGGTGCGGCTGGTCGTGGCGTTGAGCGCCGTGATGCCCGCGCTGGAGTTGAAGGGGCGGGCGATGGTGTCCGCTCCCGTCTTGGGGGTGATCTGCGTCGACCCGGTGGCGTCCCAGCTGTACAGCCGCGGCGAGGTGGTGTCCCCGGCGGCCGTCAGCGCGGCGTTGTAGTCGGTGGAGAGCCCGTTGAACAGCGACTGCGTCACCGACGACCCGACGCCGACGATGTCGACGGCCTTGGGCGGGGGGACGGGGATCGGCGCGGGCGGGTCGGCGAGCGCGGGCGCGGTGGCGGCGAGGGCCAGCGTGCAGGCGAGCGCGAGGGCCGAGGCGGCCCGGGTGGCGAGGCGGCGCATGGAGGCAACTCCTTCACGGAGGGCGGTGGTCGGTGATCCACCGGTATCCTCGGCGGGCCCTGCGGAAGGCCGGAAGCCCCGGGCGGACCGGCCGGCCGGAGCGCCCGCAGGTCACCCCGGGTCGGTCGGCGAGCCTGTCGTCGCCTGTTCTTCCACCGGCCGCCTCGCGGTCGGCGTCAGGCCACCGCCACGGAGGCGTCGCGGTCGCGCTGCCGGGTCCGCCGGGACGTAGGGACGCCGGGACGTAGGGGCGTAGGGGCGTCGGGTGACTCCGGCGGGGAGGCCCGGGCGGCGATTCCGGTGGAAAACGCCCAGGTTGCTAGGGTCGGGGGTATGGCAGCGAGCGGCGCCGGCGGCGCGAACCCCCCGGGGCGGTTGCGGCGCGACGCGCAGCGCAACCGCGATCTGCTGCTGGCCACCGCCCGCGACCTGTTCGCCCGGCACGGGCTGGACGTGCCACTGGACCAGATCGCCAAGGAGGCGGGCGTCGGCAACGCCACGCTCTACCGGCACTTCCCGACCCGCGAGGCGCTGATCGGCGAGGTGTTCGCGGACGCGGCGACGCTGCTCGGCGACGCCGGCGCGGAGGCGCTGGCCGCCGAGGACGCCTGGGGCGCCATCGAGCGCTACTTCGAGCGGATCTTCGAGCTCGTCGCCGCCGACCGCGGCATCAACGACCTGGTCACCCAGGCCATCCCCACCGTCCCCGGCATGATCGAGATCAGCCGGCGGAACGCCGAGACGGTCGGCGCGCTGGTCTCCCGGGCGCAGCAGCAGGGCACCATGCGGGCCGACGTCGTGACCATGGACCTGCTCTTCATGCTCGGCCCGCTCTGCCGCGCACTGCCCGCCACCACCGACCTCCGCCCGGACCTCTGGCGCCGCTACCTCGCCCTGCTGCTCGACGGCTTCCGTGCCCGGGCCACCCACCCGCTGCCGGTCCCGCCGATCGGGGACGAGTACCTGGACAAGATGTTCGCGGACCTCTGGGAGGCGGACGGCCCGGTCACCTGAGCGCCGGCCGTCCGTGTCCGAGGAGCGCCGCCGTCCGCCGCCGCGTCAGGAACCCGTACGGACGGCCGCCCCCCGCGTCAGGAGTCCGTCAACGAACGGCCCGACCCCCTCCGCCGGGGCTTGGCTGGAGCTGAGCACCAGAACCAGCGAACAGTCAGCCGGAAGGACGGACAGGGCCATGGCGGACAACGGCGCCGGCACCTACGCGGACGAGCCGATCGGCCTCCCGATCGGCCCGTGGAACGAGGCGGCGGGGAACGGGACGGCCCGCAACGAGACGGCCAGCAACGAGACGGCCTGGAACGAGGCGGACGACGACGGCCGGGGCCGGATCGTGGTCGGCGTCAGCGGCTCGCTCGGCAGCTTCGCCGCCCTCCACCGCGCCGTCGCCGAGGCCCGCCGCCTCGACGCCGAGGTCCTCGCCGTGCACTGCTGGACCCCGGCCGGCGGCGAGTTCGGCTACCGCCGCTCCCCGTGCCCGCCGCTGCTCACCGCCTGCCGCGACGCCGCCGCCACCCGCCTGCGCGAGGCCCTCGACCAGGCCTTCGGCGGTGCCCGGGCGGACGTCCGGCTGCGCAGCGTGGCCGTCCGCGGCGAGACCGGGCAGGCCCTGGTCCACTGCGCCGACCGGCCGGGCGACCTGCTCGTCCTGGGCGCCGGCGGCCGGGGCGCGCTCGCCCGCGCGCTGCGCCCGTCCGTCACCGCCTACTGCGTCCGGCACGCGACCTGTCCGGTGCTGGCCGTTCCGAAGCCACCGCTCCAGCGCGAGCTGGAGGCCCTCCGGCGCCACCACCGCGTCCGGCTGTCGGTGACGGCATGAGCACCCGGCTCACCCCCGCGATGTCCGGCGCGGTCGCCCTGACCGCCTCCGCCGCCCTCCTGCCCGTCCTCGCCGTGCTCGGCGAACTCCGGTCCACCTGGGTCGCGTGGGCCGCCTACGCCGTGCTGTGCGCCGCGGTCGGCCGTCGCTCGCGCCCGGCCGCCGCCCCGCTGGTCGGCCTGGCGGCCTGGCTCTTCCACAACGGCTTCGTCGAACACCGCCACGGCGCCCTCGGCTGGTCGGGCCTCGCCCCGGAGTGCGGCCGACTCCTCCTGTTCACCGCCGCCGCCCTCGCGGTCTCCGTCCTGGCGGCCCTCCGCCGCGCACGCCGCGACCGGCGGCCGCACCCGCGCGACCGGCGCCCCGGAGGCCGGTACGGTCTCACGGCCTGAGCGGCGGCCGTCCCGAGCGGCCGTCCCGAGCGGTCGGGGCGGGGTGGTCGCGGGCGGGGCGGCGGCCATCCGGGGTTCTCCCGTGGTTCGGACGGGTGTTCCGGGCTGGTACTGTTCTTCTCGTCGCGAGGGAGATGATCTCTCGTCAGGCGTCAGTGGTGCTACCAGAGCACGTCCTACTTTCAGTAGGGAGAGTCCGTGCGACCCGGGCCTGGCGCTCCGAGTCGGGCGGGGCCCGGTACCTGTGAAGGTACCGGGCCCCGTTCGCGTTTTCCGGGGCTCGGGAGCGGGGCGGCCGGGTTTCGCCGCAGGGGCCCTGACCTGCTAGTCTTCTTCTCGTCGCGAGGGAGGGAATTCCTCGTCAGGCGTCAGTGGTGCTACCAGAGCACGTCCTACTTTCAGTAGGGAGAGTCCGTGCGACCCGGGCCTGGCGCTCCGAGTCGGGCGGGGCCCGGTACCTGAGAAGGTGCCGGGCCCCGTTCGCGTTTCCCCGGTTCCCGGTCCTCCCGGCCCTCTCCGTCCTTGCACCTCTCCGTTCTCGCCGTTGCCGTCGCCGGTCGCCCCCTGGCCGGCGGCGTTCCGGTCTTCCGGCGGAGGGCCTCGCGGCTCCCCTATGATGTGTCAACTCGCTGACAGGCAAGGGGATGGGGAACTCGGTGTTCGAGCAGGCGAAGGAATCGGGCGCGACGGTCGGCACGGTCGGAGCGGGCGGCGACGGCGTGAGGGCACTCGACTTCCTGGTCTCCATCGACGACACGGAGCGGGAACGGTCGGCCGCGGTGGGCGAGAAGGGCCTGTTCGGCAGCCGCCGCGACGGAGCGGCGGGCGAGGCCTCCGTCCGCAGCATCCCGGTCTCCGTCCTCCGCGAGAACCTGCAGCGGACCGTCGACGGCCTCCAGGCCGTCCTCGGGGAACTCCGGGTCCCGGAGGGCGGCATGCCGCTCAAGCAGGCCCAGGTCGCCTTCGAGGTCACCGCGAGCGGCGGCATCACCCTGGTCGGCACCTCGGCGCAGGTGGCGGCCAAGGGAGCCATCACGCTGACGTTCGGCTCCTGAACCGCCTCCCGGCGCAGACGATGAACGGATCCTTCCGCGCCCTGCTGATCGGCGTGCCCGAGTACCGCGACAGCGCGATCCCCGACCTGCCCTTCGTCGCCGACGACATGACGGAGCTGGCCGACGCACTGACGTCGGTCGGCTACGAGGTGGCGGTCCACGATCCCGGTGAGACGGACCGGGACGGGATCGACGCGGCCGTCGAGGAGTTCTTCCAGACCGCGGCCGAGGGGGAGACCCTCCTGCTCTGCCTGAGCGGCCACGGCATCCACCACGGCGGGGTGGACTACCTGGTGCCGAGGGGCGCCCGGACGAGCGCGCACGACTTCCCCGCCAAGTGCCTCTCCCTGGACTTCGGCCCGTACGTCGAGCGGAGCCTGGCCGGGGACGTCGCGGTGTTCGTCGACGCCTGCCGGGAGGGCATCACGCTCAAGAGGATGTCCGTGGGCAACGCCATCCGCTGGTCCGACATGGAGGTGGACCGGATCGGCGACCGGCACTACGGCTACGTCTACGCCTGCTCGCCGGGGGAGTCGGCGCGGTACTTCGCGGAGCCGGGCACGGCGTTCAGCTTCTTCTCCCGGGCCCTCGGCAAGGCGGTGGCGGACGAGGACGGCCCGCGCACCCTGGGCGAGTTGAGCGGGCGGCTCCAGCAGGAGCTGGACCGGCTGAGCGTCGAACACGGCGTCGACCGCCAGCGGGTCCGGATCCGGACCGAGACCGGCCTCGACGACTTCGTGCTGTTCGAGCGGCCGGAGCGTACCTCCCAGGAGGAGGACGGCGAGCACCCGTGGGTCGACCTGGTCGGCGAGCACCCGGCCTGGACGCTCGCCGGGGACGGCCGGGGGGCCGAGGCGATGCGCGAGGCCGCGACCGCGCTGGTCGCGCGGCTGGCCCGTGAGGCGGACCGCGACAAGCAGCAGCTCGGCGCCGATCCGTGGCAGGTCTCCGACCTCGCGGAACGGATGACCGGCCGCCTGGGCTGGCTGCTGTCGAAGGTGCTCGCGGTGGAGAAGCCGGCAGTCGCGGCGGAGAAGTCGGTACCCGCGGAAGAGGAGCCGGCACTCTCGCCGGCCGAGGCGTTCCTCCTGGCGGTCGTGCCGTTCCTGCACGTGGCCGCCGCCAACCGCGCAGCGGTCCAGGCCCTTCCGGTCGGTCCCGCCGACCTCGCGGCAACGGCGAATCCGTCCCAGGAACGGGCGGGGTACGAGCAGTTCACCGCCCGCCGGGCGCGGCTGGTCCGCCGTG
Organism: Kitasatospora sp. NPDC042419; assembly: GCF_056437345.1. Classification (NCBI taxonomy): domain Bacteria; kingdom Bacillati; phylum Actinomycetota; class Actinomycetes; order Kitasatosporales; family Streptomycetaceae; genus Kitasatospora; species Kitasatospora sp. NPDC042419. Next base: position 143,588 of record NZ_JBWKAW010000008.1, on the reverse strand, counting down.
CGGCCCAGTCCGCGAAGGCCGGCGACGACGCCGGCGCGGCCGGGATCGCGTGGTGGCTGTTCCGCCAGTGGCTGGCGCAGGAGCCGGGCGGGCACTACCAGCAGATCGTGGCCGACCTCCGGGGCCCGGTGGAGTGCCTCACGGAGGGAGTCGGCGCCGACGCCGATCGCCGGCTGATCGCCGGCCTGTTCGAACTCGGCACTCTCGACACCCTGTTGCGGGCGCTCCGGACCAGCTACGACCCGACCACGATCCGCCCGGTGCGCCAACTGGCCGGCTCCACCGTGGCGGAGCAGAACGTGCGGGAGCAACTCCTGGTCGCCCTGCTGACGGTGGCACACCACCTGGCGATCGACCCGCTCCGGCTGCCGGACGTGGTGGTGGACCACCTCGGGATCTCCTACGCGGTCGACCTGGGCGAGCTGCACCGGACGCTCCTCGGCGCCGGCTGGGAGACCCGCGGCCGGACCCGCGTGCTCACGGCGGCCTGCCACCACCCCGCCGTGGGGCTGGCGTTGCGAGAACACGCCGCCTCGCTGGACGCCCTGCTGCGGGCGATCGACATCCAGACGGGCAGTGACCCGCAGCTCGCCCCGCTCCACGCCCTTCCGCCGCACGCGACCGCCGACCAGGTCCGTGCCGCCGTCGACGCGCAGGGCAGGCCGGTCTACGAGTCGACCGGCCTGCGGTTCCGGCTCGCCGACGACCGGATCCAGGAACTCCTGATGGGTGAGCAGCTCTACGGGGACCCCGCGCTGGCGATCCGCGAGCTGTACCAGAACGCGCTCGACGCCTGCCGCTACCGCGAGGCCCGGACCGAGTACCTCCGGCTCCAGCGCCCGCGCCTGTCGAAGTGGTCGGGGCGGATCGACTTCGAGCAGGGGGTCGACGAGCAGGGCCGCGCGTACATCGAATGCCGCGACAACGGCATCGGCATGGGCGAGCGCGAGCTGCGCGAGGTGTTCTCGCACGCCGGCATGAGCTTCGCGGACCTTCCCGAGTTCGTCGACGAGCGTGCGGCCTGGCGGGCCGAGGGCATCGACTTCCATGCCAACAGCCGTTTCGGCATCGGGGTCCTGAGCTACTTCATGATCGCCGACGACATCGTGGTGCGCACCTGCCGCCTGGACCGCGAGGGCCACCCCGGGAAGTGGCTGGAGGTGCACATCGCCGGCCCGGGCTCCCTCTTCCGGATCCGCGACCTCGGCCGCGACTACGACGCCGGCACCTCCGTCCGTCTCTACCTGCGCAGCCCCGACACCGCCCCGTCCTGCACCGACCTGCTGCGGCGGCTCCTCTGGCGTTCGCAGTACACCGTGACGGCGCGGGGCGAGGGCGAGGGCGAGCCCCTGCGCTGGGAGGCGGGCGAGCTCTCCTCGGTCGCGCCGCTGGGGGCCAAGGACCCCTACGAGCAGGACGCGATCCGGGCGTCGGACGCACGGGTCGATGCGACCGGCCGGGCCGACGTCTGGTGGGTGAACGGCGGCGGCGGTGTGCTGGCGGACGGCCTCTGGGTCGGCCTGCCGCTGTTCGGCGCGGTCGTCGACCTCGGCGGGGACAACGCGCCCCGCCTCACCGTCGACCGACGGGAGACGCTGTCGTACGACACCGGCCACGTCGCGGACGTCCTGCGCCAACAGATCCCGGCACTGCTCCGTCCGGACGCCCGGGTGCTGGACCACGCCTGGCTGTCCGAACTGGTCGACCACGACCCGGAACTGGCCGACGCCGTGGCCGAGGAGGCGGCGGCCCGGCGGTTCGTCCTCTGGACACTGGGCGGGTTCTCGGCGGACAGCGCTGTGGCCGGGTGCTTTCCGTTCGACGCCGACCTCCTGCGCTCGGGCTCCTTCGCGCCGGCCGACACCCCTGATCACATCGCCGAATGGCGGGCCCTGGCGTGGGTCGCGGGCGGGGCCTTCCCCGACGTGGCTCCGGTCCGGTCGGCATCGGTCGTCCGTGCCCGCCCTTCGGACTACCACCTGCTCAACCAAGTGGCCAATGCCTCCCGTTCGTCCGACGCTGACGGACCCGACGACAGGATCGGGAGCAACTGGTTGACGCCGGGGGAGCCCGTCCCACTGGGCCATGTGCTGTCCGTCGCCGACCGGCGGAGGATCCCGTGCCGCGACGTGTTGGAGAGACTCGCGGAGTTCGGTCTGGGTACCGCCGACGGTGTCGCGGTACCCGAGGTCGTGGAGCCCGAGGACCTGCTCCTCCTGAGCCGGGACCTCGAAGGGCGGTGGCCGTGGTTGAGCCACACTGCACCGGTCTCCACGGCGCATGTCCTGCGCGCCGCCGACCGGTTGGGGCGTGCGCCGTCGGCGGTGGTGGCGCGGTTGGTGGAGCTGGGCTTCCGGTTGCCGGAGGGAGTGGTCGTCCCGGAGACGGTCGACCACGGCGACCTGATCATGGTCAGCAGGGACCGCGACGGGGTGGCGCCGTGGCTGGACTACTCCGAGCCGGTGCGGGTGGGTCATGTCCTGCGGGTCGCGGACCAACTGGGGTGTGCGCCCGGGGTGGTGGCGACGCGGTTGGTGGAGCTCGGCTTCCGACCGGAGAACGGTCCGGTCGCCCCCGGGTCGATCGAGCCCGACGACGAGGTCATTCTTGACACGAGGTCCGACATGCCCTGGCAGGGGGCCGGGTCTGAGGGCCGGTTGTGGCTGGGACACGCCCTCTCGGTCGCGGACCGGTTGGGTTGTGCGCCGCCGGTTGTGGTGGCGCGATTGGCCGAGTTCGGGTACGAGCCGCCGGAGGGAGTGGCCGTCCCGGAGACGGTCGACTCCGACGACCTGCTCATGCTCAGCAGGGACCGCGACGGGGTGGCGCCGTGGCTGGGCTACGCCGGGCCGGTGCGGGTGGGTCATGTCCTGCTGGTCGCGGACCGGTTGGGTTGTGCGTCGTCGGTGGTGGTGGCGCGGTTGGTGGAGCTGGGCTTCCGGTTGCCGGAGGGAGTGGTCGTCCCGGAGACGGTCGACCCCGACGACCTGGTCATGCTCAGCGATCGCCTCGATCTGAAGGAGCCGTGGCTGCGCTCGGAGGATCCGCTACGGCTGGGACACGTCTTGGCCGCGGCCCAGCGATTGCGTCGTGAGCCGGCTGAGGTGGTGGCCCGGTTGGCGGAGTTCGGGCACCGGCTGCCGGAGGGCGTCCGGGTGCCCAGGACGGTGGAGGCCCTGGACCTGGCCATTCTCGGGGCCGACCTCGAAAGTCATCGGATGGGGCATGGGGACGTCGTCCCGCTGGGACGAGCACTCGGCATCGCGCGGCGGCTGGGTTGCGAACCGGCAGTGGTGCAGGCGCGGGTGGTCGAGCTCGGCCTCAGGGTCTCGGGGGTGTGGATCTTCCCGGACCCGGTGGAGGCCGACGACATCGACCTGCACCGGGTCCGTCCCAGCCGCGGTGAGTGGCTCGATCACAGTCGACCGGTCTCGCTGGCGCACATCCTGGGAGCCAGCCACCGGAAGCGCAGTCCTGCCGAGGTGGCACAGCGACTGAAGGCCTACGGCCTCACCCTGTCCGCCGACGTCACCTATGAGTCGCCGGCCGCGGACCAGGCAGCCGGGACCGGGGCCGATCCCGTGCGCGAGCCCGTCACCTGACGTCCCCTCGTGGTTCGGGCACCTGCTCTGACCTGGTAGTGTTCTTCCTGTCGCGAGGGAGATGATCTCTCGTCAGGCGTCAGTGGTGCTACCAGAGCACGTCCTACTTTCAGTAGGGAGAGTCCGTGCGACCCGGGCCTGGCGCTCCGAGTCGGGCGGGGCCCGGTACCTGAGAAGGTACCGGGCCCCGTTCGCGTTTCCGGGGCCGCCGGGGTGTGCGGTTGCGGCGGGCCGTGGGCCGCGGCGGCTAGCGGAGGACGCCGCGGACGGCCTCCGGGTCGGTGGGTGCCGGTGGCGCGGCCTCGGGTGCGGCCTTGCCGGTGAGGCTCGGCGGCGGCGTCACGTAGACCGGGTCGGGTTCGGCGCCGGGGGCGCAGGTCTTGGCGATGCGGCCGTTGCCCTTGGGGAGGCTGCCGTCGCGCAGGTAGGCGGTGAAGGTGTCGTCCAGGCAGGCGTTGCCGTGGAAGAGGACCTCGTGGAAGCTGCCGCCAGTCTGGACGACCAGCTTCGAGCCGGGCAGTGCGTCGCGCATGGCGAGGCCGCCCTCGTACGGGGTGGCGCCGTCCTCGGTGGCCTGGAAGAGCAGGACGGGCGGCAGGCCCTTGCCGGTGATCTTCAGGCGGCCGGCCGGGTTGCCCTGGTAGGGCCAGAACATGCAGGCGGCGTTGTACCACATGTTGTTATAGGTGTAGAAGGGCGCGACGGCGTCGACCTTGGCCTGGTCCTTCTTCCAGAACTCCCAGTCGCGCGGCCAGGCGTTCTCGGTGCACTGCACCGCGTTGTACGCCGGGAAGGCGCCGTCGTCGTCGCCGGGCGCCGCGTAGCGGTTGTAGGCGATGTTCAGCGGCCGGGTGTCGTTCTGCGTGAGGTAGGCGGAGAGCACGGTGGCCATCCGGGGCCAGCGCAGGAAGTTGTAGCCGCCGCCGTAGAAGGTGTCCGCGAGTTCGGCGGGGCCGATCCTGCCGGGCGCCGGGGAGGCGTCCACCGGTGCGGCCCGGAGCGCCGCCTCGACCTGGTAGTACGCCTTCTTGACGGCGGCGGCGTCGGTGCCGAGGTGGTAGACCGCGTCGGCCTTGGCCGTCCAGGCGGCGAAGGCGTCGAAGCGGCGCTCGTGCGCCTTGTCCTGCAGGATGTTGTGGTCGTACCAGGGGGTGGTCGGGCCGACGATGCTGTCCAGCACCATCCGCTTGACGCGCGAGGGGAAGAGCTGGCCGTAGGTGGAGCCCAGCGAGGTGCCCCAGGAGCCGCCGTAGAAGCTGATCCTGGGCGCGCCGAGGGCCCGCCGGATGCTGTCCAGGTCGCGGGCGTTGTCGACCGTGGTCATGTGCGGCAGCAGCCAGGACCAGTCGGCCGCGCAGTCGGCGGCGTAGCCGGCGGCCTTCGCCAGCCAGGCCTTCGAAGTGCCCTGGCTGACCTGGTAGTCGGGCCGCTGGGCGTCGAAGTAGTGGGGGTCGCAGGTGACGTGGGGTTCGCTGGCGTTGGTGCCGCGCGGGTCGAAGCCGATCCAGTCGTAGGTCGAGGCGACGTCCTGCGGGATCCGCTCGGTGATGTAGGCGGGCATCCAGAGTCCGGAGTTCCCGGGGCCGCCGGGGTTGAGCAGGATCGGGCCCTGCTGCTTGTTCCGGGGGGCGGTGGCGGGGAGCCGGTTCAGCATGATCTTGATCTTGCGGCCGTGGGGGTCGGCGTAGTCGACCGGTACGTCCAGCAGTGCGCACTGCAGCGCGGGGGTGGCGGCGTCGTTGCAGGAGCTCCAGACGAGCCTGCCCTGCCCGGTGTCCTCGGGGGCGGCGTCGTCCGGTGCGGCGTTGGCGGTTGCTCCGCTGAGGGCGGCGACGGCTGCGGCCGCCGAGAGCAGAGCGGTGAGTTTTCTCATGGGGAGCATCATGTGACATGTGCAATGGCACAACCAGGGAGCTGACGAGACGTTACCGAGCTGTGATTGGAGGGTAGTTGGGCCCGGTCGGTGGGCCGTCGTCCGGGGTTCTCCCGTGGTTCGGACGGGTGTTCCGGGCTGGTAGTGTTCTTCCTGTCGCGAGGGAGATGATCTCTCGTCAGGCGTCAGTGGTGCTACCAGAGCACGTCCTACTTTCAGTAGGGAGAGTCCGTGCGACCCGGGCCTGGCGCTCCGAGTCGGGCGGGGCCCGGTACCTGAGAAGGTACCGGGCCCCGTTCGCGTTTCCGGGCCGGGTGAGGCAGGGTCGGGCCGGCCCGGGGGCGGGCCGGATGCCGCCGCCTGGCGCCCGGTCAGACCACCGGGCGGTCGGAGCCGAGTTCGCGGGAGATGCGCAGGCCGACCTGGGCGACGACCGGGCCGAGGGCGCGGACGCGGGCGGCGGTCATCCGCGAGGTGAGGCCGGAGACCGAGAGGGCGGCGGTCACCTCGCCGGTGTGGTCGAAGATCGGGGCGGCGACGCAGCGGACCTCGGGCTCGTTCTCGCGGTCGTCGATCGAGTAGCCGCGGGCACGGATCCGGGCGAGGTCGGCGCGCAGGTGGGTCTCGTCGGAGATGGTCCACGCGGTGACCGGGCGCAGACCGGCGGCGACCACCTCGGCGACCGCCTCCTCGGGCAGCCAGGCGAGGATCGCCTTTCCGGTGGCGGTGCAGTAGGCGGGGGCGCGGCTGCCGACCCGCGAGGCCATCCGGACGTTGGTCTCGTCCTCGACCTTGTCGAGGTAGACGATGCCGGGCGCCTGCCAGACCGTGAGGTGGACGGTCTCGCCGGCCTCGCGCTGCAGCCGGCGCAGGTGTTCGGCGGCGACGCTGCGCAGGTCGAGGGTGGAGAGGTAGGCCTGGCCGAGCCGGAGCGAGCCGTGGCCGAGCCGGAACCACCCGGTCTCCCGGTCGCGGTCGAGCAGGTGCTCGTCGAGCAGCGGTCCGGTGAGCCGCAGGACCGTCGACTTGTTGAGGTCGAGCGCCTCGGCGAGCTGGGCGAGCGGGACGCCGCGGCCGTCGCCGTGGTCGCGGACGTAGCCGAGGACGGACAGCGCGCGGCGCAGGGACGACGACTGGTTGCGCTCGCCGGCGGTCTTCCGCGGCTTCTCGGAGCCGCCGGCCGGGGCGCTCGCGGCCGGGCCCGCGGGGGCGCTCGGGGCGCTCGCGGCCGGGCCCGCCGAGGTGCCGGCCGGGCCGCCCACCGGGCCCGCGCTGCCGGCCGCGCTGACCGCCTTCTCCGTCATCGGTCCGTTCCCCTCTCGTTCCGCCACCGGACTGCGGCGGTTGTCGAACCGTACCCCGTTGCACCTCGGTTACCGCTTTTTCGATACAGCGTTGTGCATTGCAAAACTTCCCGAACGGCCTCTTGTTGGCCGCGATCGCCCGCGCCTAACGTCCGTGGCATCGAGCAGGCGACGCAGCCCACCCGAGCGGTCGCTCTGCCGTACCCCCACATCAATGCGTTCACGCACCCACCATCGGCCCCGGTCAGGGCCTGCTTCGACGTGCCCGTCCCCAGCGGCGCACGTCTCGGCGGCAACTGTCGGGAGGGGAGGTCTCCACCCATGCGAATCGTCAGACTGACCGCCGCGGCCACCGCCCTCGCCGCCACCTGTCTCGCGGCGGCCGCCTGCTCGCCCGGTACCGCGCTGCCGGCCGGCGACAAGGCGGGCGACGACAAGACCGGCACCCTGCAGGTCTGGCTGTACAACGAGGCCGGCAACGCCGCGAAGGAAGCGGTGGTCGGCAAGGCGGTCGCCGAGTTCCAGGCCTCCCACCAGGGCGTCACCGTCAACGTCAGCTACATCGACACCGACGCCTCCGCCCGCGCCGCCAAGATGAAGGGCGCGTTCAACGACCCCAACAGCGCCCCGGACCTCGTCGAGTTCGGCAACACCGACCTGCCGGGCTACGTCGCGGCCGGCGGCCTCGCCGAGATCGGCGCCGACCTCGACAAGTGGAAGGAGAAGGGCGACCTCGACCCGGCGATCGCCAAGACCGCGGTGCTGGACGGCAAGACCTACGGCCTCCCCTGGTGGGTCGCCGTGCGGGCGCTCTACTTCCGCACCGACCTGTTCACCGAGGCCGGCCTCGCGGCCCCCACCTCCTACGACGAACTGGTCGCCGCCACCCAGAAGATCCACGCCGCCCACCCGGACACCTTCGGCATCGCCGTCGGCGGCAAGTACACCTTCGGCGCGCTCCCCTTCGTCTGGGACGCGGGCGGCGACATCGCCACCAAGGAGGGCGACAAGTACAAGCCCTCGATCGACTCGGCCGCCTCGCAGGCCGGCATCAAGCGCTACACCGACCTCTTCGGTGACAGCGGCTGTCCGGTCCAGCAGTGCGCCGACCTCACCGGCGGCAAGACCGTCGACCTCTTCGCGGCCGGCAAGTCCGCGATGGCGATCCTGCCCAACTCCAGCCGCAGCAAGGTCGACGCGGGCCCGGTCAAGGGCAAGTACGGGGTCGTCCCGCTGCCCGGGGAGAAGGTCGGCTCGATCGCCCCGGCGTTCGCCGGCGGCAACAACCTCGGCGTCATGAAGGCGGCCAAGCACCGCACCCTGGCCGTCGAGTTCGCCGAACTGCTGGCGAGCCCCGCGTACCAGGAGCAGATGTACGACGCGATGGGCAACCTGCCGACGCTGAAGTCGGTCAACGGCAAGGTCACCGCCAAGGACGCCTTCCTGAAGCCGTTCACCGACACCATCGCGGCCGGCACCAAGTTCGTGCCGCTGGACCAGGGATGGGCGCAGATCGACGCGCAGGCCGTCATCCCGACGATGCTCCAGCAGATCGTCACCGGAAAGGCGGACGTGGCGAAGGCCTCGGGCGACGCCGCCACGCAGATCACCTCGGCCTTCGCGGCCCACTGATCGCCGGCCCCGCGAGAGAAAAGGTCCCGCACGTGTCCGCATCCACCACGACCGCCCCGGCGGCGCCGTCCTCCCCGAGCGGGCGGCGCCGGGGCACCGGCCCGGCCGCGCCCCCGCGCGGCCGGCGCCGCCCCCCGCTGCTGCTCCTGCTGCCGGCCGCGATCATCATGATCCCGCTGGTGGCCTACCCGATCTACCAGCTCGGCCTGCTGTCGGTGCTGGACTTCGGACAGGCCCAGGCCTCCGGCGGCGTGCCGACCAGCTTCGTCGGCTTCGGCAACTACCGGACGATCCTCGGCGACGCGCAGTTCTGGTCGGTGCTGACGCAGACGCTCGGCTTCGCCGCGTTCTGCGTGGTCGCCACCCTGGCGGTCGGCGCCACCCTCGCCGTCCTGCTGACCAGGGTGGGCCGGGTCTCCCGGCTGGTGCTGACCACCGCCGCCATGGCGGCCTGGGCGGCCCCGGCGATGACCGGTTCGACGGTGTGGAGCTTCCTCTTCGACACCAACCTCGGCCTGGTCAACAAGACCCTGGTGAGCATCGGGCTCGACGGCTTCCACGAGTTCAACTGGTTCTACGACAAGTGGACCGCGTTCCTGATCGTGGGCGCCGTGGTGGTCTGGCACTCCTTCCCGTTCGTCATGGTGACGCTCTACGCGGGCATCAAGGCGATCCCTACCGAGGTCCTGGAGGCCGCGGCGCTGGACGGCGCCGGCACCTGGAGCACCTTCCGCCGGATCACCGCCCCGATGCTCCGGCCGATCCTGACCATCGTGGTGATCCAGTCGGTCATCTGGGACTTCAAGGTCTTCACCCAGATCTACGTGATGACCGAGGGCGGCGGGATCGCCGGCCAGAACCTCGTCCTCAACGTGTACGCCTACCAGAAGGCGTTCGCCTCCTCCCAGTACGGACTCGGCGCGGCCATCGGCGTCATCATGCTGCTGGTCCTGGTGATCCCGACGGTCCTCTACATCCGCTCGCTGCGACGGACGGGGAATGAACTGTGAACACCCGTAGCCGCCGGCGGCTCGCCGCCAACTCCATCGCCCTCCTGGTGGCCCTGGTCACCGCGTTCCCGATCTTCTGGATGGTGCTCTCCGCCTTCAAGCCGAAGGGCGAGGTCCAGTCGCTCGACCCACGGCCGTGGACCGCCCACCCGACGCTGGAGAGCTTCCGCCAGGTGCTCAGCGTCGACGGGTTCGGCCGGTACTTCGTCAACAGCCTGGTCATCGCGCTGTCGGTGGTGGTGCTGTCGGCACTGGTGGTCTTCCTCGCGGCGGTCGCGGTGACCAGGTTCAAGTTCAGGTTCCGCACCACCATCATGGTGATGTTCCTGATCGCCCAGATGATCCCGGTCGAGGCGCTGACCATCCCGCTGTTCTTCATGTTCCGCGACGCGGGCCGGCTCGCGCCGGGCATCGGACTCAACACCCTGGCCTCGCTGATCCTGGTGCAGCTGGCGTTCTCGCTGCCCTTCGGGATCTGGATGATGCGCGGCTTCGTCGCCGCCGTGCCGGTCTCCATCGAGGAGGCCGCGCAGATCGACGGCGCCAGCCGGTCCCGGATCCTCTGGCGGATCCTGCTGCCGCTGGTCGCCCCGGGCCTGGCCGCGACCAGCGTGTTCTCCTTCATCGCGGCCTGGAACGACTTCGTCTTCGCCAAGACCTTCATCATCAGCGCGACCGAGAACCAGACCCTCCCCTCCGCGCTGCTGGTCTTCTTCAAACCGGACGAGAACGACTGGGGCGGCATCATGGCGGCCTCGACGCTGATGACCGTGCCGGTGCTGATCTTCTTCATCGCGGTGCAGCGCAAGCTGGTCTCCGGCCTGGCCGGCGCTGTGAAGGACTAAGGCGCGTCCTGCCCTAGGGCCGGACGGGCCCCGGGGGCTTCGGCCCCCGGATCCTCGCCCCCTCCGGGGGTAATGCCGCGACGGAGGAGTCGGGGCGGGTGTAGCGTCCCGATCATGGAGGTGGGGTCCATGAACCGGGAACGTGCCGACGGGCAACTCGCCCAGATCGCCGAGACGGTGGGCCTTGCCCACCGTCTCGGCATTCGCGTCTGGCTGCGCGGGGGCTGGGCGATGGACTTCTTCCTCGGCGAGCTCACCCGCGACCACGAGGACATCGACTGGTTCGCCCCGGCCGCCGACGCCCCCGCGCTCGCCGCCGGCCTGCGCGAGCTCGGCTACCGTCCGCTGGACGGCCCACCGCCGGACCAGCAGCTCGACTTCGTCAAGGACGGCCTGGAGTCCGGCTTCGCGCTGGTCGAGCCGCTGCCGGACGGCCGGGCGCTGGCCGCCGGCGGCCCCTGGGCCGGGACGGCCTGGCCGGACGGGCTGCTGGACGGCCCGGTCGGGCGGCTCGCCGGTGTGGAGTGCCCGGTCGTCGGCCCCGAGGCGCAGATCGAGATCAAGCTGATGATGCCGGTCTGGGACTCCCGCCGGCCCCGGCGGGCCAAGGACGCCGAGGACGTCGCCCGGCTGCGGGCGGCGCTCGGCCGGCCCCCGGCGGCGCGGGGGGAGGGGGCTCGGCGGCTCAGGCCGCCAGGGGCGCCACCGCCGGCGGGACGCCGATCAGGGTGAACGCCGCCCCGCCGTCGTCCCGGACCACGGCCCGCCGCCCGAACGGGGTCGGCTGCGGTCCGGCCAGCACCACGCCGCCCAGCTCGCGCACCCGCCCGGCCGCGAGGTCGGTGTCGGCCGCGCCGAAGTGGACGCTCCAGACGGACGGGGAGGCCTCCTGGTCCCGGTCGATCCCGCCGGCCACGGCTCCGCCGACCCGGAACACCGTGCCGCCGTCCGCACCCGTCGCGTACTCGTACCCGAAGACCCGCCGGTAGAAGTCCCGGGCCGCGTCCGGGTCGGGCGAGAGCTGCTCGCTCCAGCTGAACGCGGACGGCTCGTCGACGAGGCCGGCGCCCTGCCAGAGCAGTCCCTGCCGGAGCCCGAACACCGCCCCGGTCGGGTCGGCCGCGACCGCCGCCCGCCCCTGCTCGGGCACGTCGAACGGTCCCCGGACGATCCGCCCGCCGGCGGCCCGGACCTGCTCGGCCACCCGCTCGACGTCCGCCACCGCGAGGTACGTGGTCCACGCCCGGCCCTCGTCCGCCGGCCGTCCGACCAGTCCCGCGACCTGTGCCCCGCGCAGCGTCGCCACCGTGTAGCCGGGCAGCCCGACGTACTCCCACCCGAACAGCCCGCCGTAGAACCGCCGGGCCCGGGGGAGGTCCGGTGCGGCCAGCTCCACCCAGCACGGGACGCCCTCGCGGTACCTGCCCGCCTTCGGCATGCCGCCCTCCTCGCCGCCGGAACCAGCCGGGCCCCGTGGCCAGCCTCCGCTCCCGTCCGGCGCCCGGCAACCGGACCGGGCCGCCGGGCGCCGTCGTCGGGACACCCGCGCCCCTCACCTCGGAGCACCCCGCGCGCCTCGGAGCACCCCGCGCGCCTCAGAGCACGCCGCGCGGCCGGAACTGGATGCTGATCCGCGGCCCCACCGGCCTGGCCGTCTTCGGCACGGCGTGCTCCCAGGTCCGCTGGCACGAGCCGCCCATCACCAGCAGGTCCCCGTGCCCGACCGGGTGCCGCACGACCGGTCCGCCGCCGCCCCGGGGGCGCAGCAGCAGTGCCCGCGGTTCGCCGGTCGAGACGATCGCCACCATGGTGTCCTCGCGCGCGCCGCGCCCGATCCGGTCGCCGTGCCAGGCCACGCTGTCCCGCCCGTCCCGGTAGTAGCAGAGCCCCAGGGTGCGGAACGGCTCGCCCAGCTCGGTCGCGTAGTGCGCGCTGAGCGCCGCCCGGGCCTCCCCGAGCACCGGGTGCGGCGGCTGGTCCTCCTCACCGTAGGAGGCGAGCAGCCGGGGCACGTCGACGGTCCGCTCGTACATCTCGCGCTGCTCCGCCCGCCACGGCACCTCGGCGGCCAGCCGTTCGAACAGCTGGTCCGCCCCGTGCAGCCATCCCGGCAGCAGGTCCACCCAGGCCCCCGCGCCCAGCACCGTGCGCCGCACGCCGGCCAGCGGCCCGAGGGAGATCCCGGCCCGGCCGGCGTCGTCGAACAGGGAGGCCTGGAGGGGGAGCGGGCTGTGCATGGGGCCAGCGTACGCCGATATCGAACATGTGAGCGAAGTAAATTCGACGGCGCGGTGCTGCGGAGCGTCGGGCGGGGTCGTCCCGTCGCACCGAGGCTTGAGCCATCCCGCCATCACGGACGCGTCGAGCGACAAAGTGACTACCCTGTGTCACATTTCTGCCCATGGAGACCACCGCTACCTTCTGCACGATCGTCCCGCCACACATCCTCGACAAGCTCGCCCAGTCCGAGGACCCCGCCGTCAGCGCGCCCGCCCGGCGCACTCTCGAACTCGACTCCCTGCGGCGAACCCAGCGCAGGACCAGCCCGGGTCGCGGCGCGTCCGCTCCGGCCGGCACCCCTTCCGACAAGGCGCAACGCACCATCTACGACGCCGGCCGGCAGGACACGGTGCCCGGCACGAAGGTGCTCGCCGAGGGCGACCGGCCTGCCGAGGACCAGGTGGTCAACCGGGCGCACGCCGGGCTCGGGGCGGCCTTCGACTTCTATCTCCACGCGTACGGGCGGCACTCGATCGACGACTGCGGGCTGCCGCTCGGCGCCACCGTCCACTACGGCAACGAGTACGGGAACGCGTTCTGGAACGGTGAGCAGTTGGTCCTCGGTGACGGCATGGGGGAGGTGTTCCTCGACTTCACCCGGTCGCCGGAGGTCATCGGCCACGAACTCACCCACGGCGTCGTGCAGTACACCGCCGACCTGGACTACGACGGGCAGGCGGGCGCGCTCAACGAGTCGATCTCGGACGTCTTCGGCTCGCTCGTCAAGCAGTACGCGCTCGGCCAGACCGCGGACCAGGCCGACTGGCTCATCGGCGCCGGACTGTTCGGCCCGGCCGTCCGAGGATCCGCGCTGCGCTCCCTCAAGGCCCCGGGCACCGCCTACGACGACCCCCGGCTCGGCAAGGACCCCCAGCCGGCCACCATGGACGACTACGTCAGGACCGGTCGCGACGACGGCGGCGTGCACATCGACTCCGGCATCCCCAACCACGCCTTCTACCTCGTGGCCGGCGCCCTCGGCGGTTATGCCTGGGAGCGGGCCGGAAAGATCTGGTACGCCACGCTGACCGGCGGCGAGCTGGCCCAGGACGCCGGCTTCGCGGACTTCGCCCGGCTGACTGTCACGACTGCTCGAAGCCTGTTCGGCGAAGGCGAGGAGATCCAGGCGGTCCTCAGGGCGTGGTCGCTGGTCGGGGTGCCCTCCGCGTAGGACGGAGGACGGGCGGGGGCGGAGGTGGCGCGTGCGGCGATCCCTCCGACCCCGCGAGCAGGCCACTCGCCGACCCCGGGTGAGGTCGCTCAGCCTTCGGTGCGACAGGGCGGAGGCCTGGACATGTGGATCCCGGGCACATCCCGGGCACATCCCGGGTGGTCCCGGGACGGCTTCCGGTCGATCTCCGGTCGGCCTCGGGGCGGTGACGGGAATCGGGGTTCCACGGCGTCCGGGGTCGGCATCATGGGTCCGAGTGGCTTGCGGCCGCTTGCCGAGGGGCGGCGGCGGGCAGGCGGGTGAGGGGGCCCGGTGGACGACCAGGAGTTCGCGGAGAGCGGGGGCGTCCGGAGCCTGCGCAGCTGGGCGATGGCCGCGGTGAAGCGTGCCCTCCGGCTGAACCCGCACACGTTCTTCGCGGCCGGCACGCGGGGAGCGCCGGGCGACTTCGACCGGTCGGTCACCGAACTCGGCCAGCTGGCAGGCCTGTTGGACCACGACCCGGAACTGCGGGCCGCCGTCGTCGTGCAGCTCGGCTCGGTGCTGACGCTGCGCCACCTGGCCGGGGGCGGCACGCCCGCCGACCGGGAGCAGGCCCGGCGGCTGCTGCGGGAGGCTCGCGACCCGGCGACGGTGATCGGCCGGGTGGCGGACCCGGACGACCGGCGGTGGGCCGCACTGTTCCTGCTGGCGCTGGTGATGCCGCGGATGGACGCCCCGACCGGTGGGCCGCCCGACTTCTCGGCCCTCCTCGCCTGGCAGGCGCAGCTGGGTCCCGGCGGGACGGCGGCCGCCACGGCGGAGATGCGGGCGCTCCTGGTGGAGGTGCGCGAGCTGCCGTTGCCGCCCGAGGTGCTCGCGAGCCTGGAGCAGATGGCCGCCGTGCTGGCCGTCTTCACCGGGGCCGACTCGCCGGTGGCCGCCATGCAGGAGGTCTTCGACTCGATACCGGAAGGCTTCCTGCCGTCCGGCTTCCCGTCCGTGGACGAGTTGCGGCGGCTGACGGACCTGGTCACGGGCCTCGCCGGTCCTGCGCGGCGTCCGGCTCCGGAGCCCGCCGCGCCCACGGAAGCCTCTCCGGGAGCGGGAGCGGGAGCGGGAGTGGTGCCGGGGTCGGGTCCGGACTCCGGGCCGGACTCCGGGCCGGGCTCGGGGCCGGCCGTTCCTCCTGAGCCGTCCGGCCGGGACCGGGCCCGGACCGGCACCCCGCCCCCGGCCGACGCCGCCACCGGGCTGCTCGCCCAGGCGATCGCCCTGAACGCGATGTCCCGAGCGGGGGCGGATTTCGACGAAGCCGCCCGGAGCCGTGAGCCGGAGGGCCTCGACCGGGCGATCGGGGCGCTGCGGGCCGCGTACGACCGGATGCCCCCGGGCCATGGGAGCCTCGCCGACATCGAGGCCCTGGCCGGCTTCCTGATGGAGGCGGCGCCGGTCGTCGGCGGGAACCTCCAGGACGAGTCGGTCGGCCGCGTGTACACGAGCGCGGCCGACCGGCTCGCCCCGCCCGCGGCCGGGGTGCCGGCGATCGGGGCGACGGTCCCGCTACGGGTGTTCGCACTGATCCGACAGGTCCGCGCGGCCGAGGCGGAGGAGGACCCGGCGGCCCTGCGAGCCCTGGTGGCCGAGTTCGGCGTCCTCGCGGCGGAGACGCCGCAGGACCGCCACGCGGACCGGCTCCTCGTCCTGCTCGGCCTCGGCTACGCCCGTACGGCGCTCGGCTTCCTCGTCGACGACGACGAACTGGTGACGCTCGGCCTCGCCGACCTCGGGGAGGCCGAGGCGTTCGAGCAGTACGCACCCGGCCCCGTCGGCGGGTACACCTCCTCGGTCTTCACCGACGTCAACGCCCTGCGAGCCCGCCACACCGCCGACCCGACGCTGATCCCGAACCGCGCTCCCGCGCCCCCCGGGACGTCGATGAACGACCGATGGGGCTCCGCGCTGGCCCTGAGGGCCCGGTACGGGGTCACCCATGACCCGGCGGACCTCAGGCCGGCCATCGCGGAACTGGAGCAGATCCGCGACGGCCTCCGCGACGGCAGGGCACCCCGGCTCGCGGCCGAAGCCCTGTGGGAGCTCGCCGTGGCGTACCGGGCGCGCTGGCACCACAGCCATGACCCGGCCCACGTCGATCCCGCCCTGGACACCTCGCTGGAGGCCCTGAACGCCCTCGCGGCCGACGTCATCCTCCAACTGGGCTCCGAGCACGGCCTGTCGGTGGCGCGGTCCGGCGCCGACCGGGCCGTCAGGGCGGCCGTCTGGGCCGCCGGGCGCAACCGTGCGGAGGAGGCGGTGGCAGCCCTCGAACTGGGCCGTGCCCTGGTGCTGCACGCGACGTCCGCCTCGCGTGCCGTGCCCGAACTCCTCGAAGCGGGCGGGCACCAGGAGCTCGCCGACGCGTGGCGGGCCTTCGACGCGGCGGCAGCCCCGGAGACCGGCGGGCTCCCCGGCGAGCTGCCCAGCGCCCTGCGCCGCCGGGCCCTGGAGGCCCTCGGCTACCGGCAGCACGGCCTGTTCACCACGCCCACGCTCCACGAGCTGGTGGACGGGGTCGTCGCGAGCGGAGCGGACGCCCTGGTCTACCTGCTCCCCGGCGCGGGGGAGGAGCCCGGTGTGGGGATCGTCGTGGCGGCGGACCACAGCGTCGGGGTGGGCGGCCTTCCGTCGCTGTCGGCGGCCGGGAGCGGCCCCCTGGAGAGCTACCTCGACGCGGCCGCCGCACGGTCCCGGAACCCCGGCGACCCCGAGGCCGAACGGGCCTGGGAGGAAGCCCTGTCCGCGCTGTGCGACTGGGCGTACCCCGCGGCGCTCGACACCCTGCTCACCGCGGTCGGGGAGCGGATCGCCGCCGACGGCGGACGCCGCGCGGGCCGATCGGGCCCGCCCAGGATCGTCCTCGTCCCCTGCGGCCGCCTGGGCGTCGTCCCCTGGCACGCCGCACGCCTGCCGGAGGCGGCGCCCCACGACTACGCCTGCCAGATCGCGGCCATCAGCTACGCCGCGTCCGGCAGCCAGTTCCTGCGCACCGTGCGGCGTGCGCGTCGCGAACCCGCCGCGGCCCCCGTCCTGGTGGCCGATCCGCGCCAGGACCTGACCCGCGCCGAGCTGGAGGCCACGGCGCTGTACGAGTCGTTCTACCCGCGGGCGCGACTGCTCGGGGAGTTCTACGACCCGCCCGTCGAACCGGAGTCGGTCGGCACGCCCGGCGAACTCCTCGCGGTCCTCGACGAATCCCCCTCGCTCGTCCACGTGGCGTCCCACGGTTCCGCCGGGGTGCGCCCGACGGTGTCGGCCCTCCACCTCGGCTTCCCCGACGGCACCGACGGCCTGCCGGTGGAGGAGGGCGGACCGGGCGCCGCGCCGGACCTGGGGATGCTGACCGTGGCCCGGCTGCTCGACCGGCCGACGGGTGAACGGCAGGCCGCGGACGGGCCGTTGGTCGTCCTGAGCGCCTGCGAGACCGACCTGAGCACCCGCGACCACGACGAGGCGCTGACGCTGACGACGGCGTTCGTCTCCGGCGGAGCGCGCGACGTGGTGGGCTCGCGGTGGACGACCCAGGACGGGGCGTCGGCCCTGATGATGACGGTCTTCCACCACTACCTGGCGGTCGAGGGCCACAGCCCGGCGGACGCGCTCAGGGCGGCGCAGCTGTGGATGCTCGACCCGGACCGCGAGAACCCGGGCTCGCTGACCGGTGAACTGCTCCGGGAGATGCGGCGCCCGGGGCTCGGAAGCCTCCCGGCCTGGGCGGCGTTCATCCACCAGGGCCACCCCGGCCCGGGGCGGCCGCCCGCCCGGTGAACCGCGCTGACCCGGTGAACCGTCGGGACCTCAGCTCACCGCCCGCTTCACGAGGTCGGCGATCTGCGCCTCCACCTCGGCCGTCACCTCGGTCAGGGCGAAGGCGGCCGGCCACATCGCGCCCTCGTCCAGCTTCGCCAGGTCGCTGAACCCGAGCGTCGCGTACCGTGCCTTGAACTTCTCGGCGCTCTGGAAGAAACAGACGACCTTGCCGTCCAGTGCGTAGGCGGGCATCCCGTACCAGAGCTTCGGCGCGAGGCTCGGGGCGTTGGCGGTGACGACGGCGTGGACGCGCTCGGCCATGACCCGGTCCGACTCCTGCATCTCGGCGATCTTCGCGAGGACGTCCCGCTCCGCCTCCGCCGCCTTCTCCGCGGCCGATCCCCGGCGCGCCGCCTTCTTCTGGTCCTGAGCGTGCGCCTTCATCGCGGCCCGCTCCTCGGCCGTGAACCCCTCGTACGTGCTGTTGTCGGTGCTGGCCATGGCAGAACTCCCCCTTGAGGATTGCGACGTTCCGGATCTCCGGTACGGGATCTTGAGAGGGGACCATACCCTGACCAACCGACAGCACGGCTGCACCGACGGCCGAGTGGGCCACGGGTCCGGTCCGCAGGGGTGCCGGTCGGTGGTTCAGAGGGCGATCACCGACAGGGTCCGCTCGAAGTAGTTGGTGACGTAGAGCCTCGACCCGTCCGGGCTGACCGCCGCGCCGCGCGGGCCTCCCGGGACGGTGATGGTGCCGGTGACCGTGCGGCCGGCCGTGTCGACCACCGAGACCGTGTCGAACGGGAAGTGGGCGACGTACAGCCGGCGGCCGTCCGGGCTGACCGCCAGCCCGTACGGTCCCCGCCGGACCGGTACGGTCGCCACGATGTCGGCGGGCCTGGTCTCCTCCAGCGTCGGGATCCCGGTGGCGTCGATGACGGTGACCGAGTCCCGGAAGTAGTTGCTGGCGTAGAGCAGCCGGCCGTCCGGGCTCACGGCGAGGGCGACCGGGAAGTCCACCCCGGTGAGGTGGCCGCGGGTCTTGGTGAGCGTGTCGGAGACCAGCACCTGGTCGTCGATGGCGTTGGCGATCAGCAGCCGTGATCCGTCGGCGGTGATCGCCAGGCCGTAGGGCCGGGTGCCGAAGCCGGTGGAGATGGCCTGGTCGCCGGTGGCGGCCTCGAAGACGTGGATGAAGGTCGAGCTGTTCTCGGCGACGAACAGGCGCGCACCGTCGGCCGCGACGGCGACGCCGTACGGTCCGACGGCGGCCGGGAAGGTCGCGGACACGGTGTTCGCCGGGGTTTCGACGGCGGTCACCGTCCCGTCGAGGAAGTTGGTGACGTAGACCCGGCTGCCGTCCCGGCTCACCGCCACACTGTGCGGGGTCTCGCCCACGGGGATCGTCTCGAAGGCCTGCTGGTCGGCGTCGTGCGCCCCTGTGGTGGGGGTGGTGGAGACTGACATGCTCTGCTCCTCCGTCGTCGGGCCCGCTGTCGGACCCGCGGTCCGTTTCGTTGTCGGGTGCGCCGTCGGGTCTCGCCGCGGGGTCCCTTCGAGCGGGCAGGCTCCCGGGCCGGTCGGAGCGGCCGGCCTCCGGAGCGCGTGGGCGTGTCCCTCCCCGGCAGGGCTTTCGGGCGCCGCGCGCGGTTCGGGCGGGCGCCCGCAGGGGCCCGCCGACGGTGTACCGCTGCGCCGGGTACGGTCCCTGGCTGTGGTTGCGGCTGCTGCGGCGACGGGTGGTTCCGGTGCGCGGCGCGGCCGGGCGCGCCCGCTAAGCAGCGGCTCCCGGCCGGCGGGCCCCCGCCTGCCCCGGTGCGGGCGGGGACCGTCCGGACGGCGCGGACGGTGTGGACGACCCGGTGCGACGAGGGGGCCGGCGCGGGGAGACCGGGGAGGCCGGGGAGCGCGCAGCAGTCCCGTGGACCGGCCGTCCGGGCCGGGCAGCCACCGCCGGGAGCCGTCACCGGCGCGGGGCCGGTGGTCCCAGGCGGAGTGCGCAGCATGGGGACCCTCCCTGGACGCGCACGGAGGTGGTCACCGAGTGGTCATCGCACTTCGATCGTACGCCCACCGCCGGCCCGTGCCCACCGCCTCGGCGGCTCAACGGACAGGCGGAGGGCGGTACTTCCGGCACCGGCAGTACCCCGCCGGTGAATCCCGCGCGGATCCGTCCCGTCAGTGCGTCCCCCGCACCCTCCCCGCCGGCCGGGCCGGATCAGGCCGCGTCCGCCTCGGTGCCGCCGAGCCCGGCGTCCGCCTCGGTGCCGCCGAGCCCGGCGTACACCTCCGGCCGGCGGGCCCGCAGCCGCAGCGCCAGGCCGACGCCGACCAGGAAGACCACCGGCACGACAGACACCAGCGGCCAGTTCACCTCGGGCCCGGCGGCCGTGAAGAGGTCGAGCCGCCGGACCACCAGACCGGTCGCGCCGCAGAGCAGCACCGTCGAGGCCAGCGGGGCGACCGCCGTCCGGAACCGGCCCGCACGGGCGGCGGCGGCCCGGTCGCGGCGGAAGAAGGCGTACACGGCGAGCCCGGCCAGGGCCTGCAGCAGCAGGATGCCGACCACGCCGGGGGAGTTCACCCAGAGGAAGAACTGGTCGTACGGGTCGGCGCCGACCAGCGCCGCGACGCCCACCGCCACGGCCGCGAGCACGCTCTGGGCGATGCCGCCGATCCACGGCGAGCCGTGCCGCGGGTGGACCCGTCCGAGCGCGGCGGGCGCGGCCCCCTCGCGGGCCAGCGCGTAGCCGTACCGGGTGATCGTGTTGTGGAAGGCGAGCAGGGCGGCCAGCAGGCTGGTGACGATCAGCACCCGCTGGACGTCCGTCGCCCAGCCGCCGACGTAGTCCGTCATGGCGGTGAAGAACATCCCGGCCGGGTCGGCGGTGGCGGCGCCGACCGCCGCGGAGTCGCCGAAGGCCTGCACGATCATCCAGGTGACGAAGGTGTAGAAGAGCCCGAGGAAGGCGATGGCGGCGTACGTCGCCCGGGGCACGGTGCGGTGGGGTACACGCGCCTCCTCGCGGTAGATCGCGGTGGCCTCGAAGCCGACGAACGCGGCGAAGGAGAGGCCGAGCACCCCGCCCATGCCGCCGGTGAACACGTTGTGCGGCGCCAGCGGGGCCAGGGAGAGGCCGTGCGCCCCGCCCTCGACGAGCACGGCGACGGCCAGCACCAGCAGGATGCCGGTCTCGGCGACCAGCAGGGCGCCGAGAACCTTGGCGCCGAGGTCTATCGAGCGGAAGCCGAGGAGCCAGACCGCCGCGACCCCGAGCAGCGCCCAGAGCGGCCAGGGCAGGTCCAGGCCGAACAGGTCGTCGGCGGTGGTCCCGGCGAAGTACCCGAAGGCGCCGAACATGCCGATCTGGATCGCGTTGTAGGAGAGCACCGCGAGCAGCGCTGCTCCGAGCCCGGCCGGTCTGCCGAGGCCCTTGGTGACGTACGCGTAGAACGCGCCGGCGTTCTTCACGTGCGCGGCCATGGTGGTGAAGCCGACCGCGAACAGGGCCAGGACGACGCCGGTGGCCAGGTAGGCGGCGGGTGCGCCGATGCCGCCGAAGGAGATGGCGAAGGGCGCGACCCCGGCCATCACGGTGAGCGGCGCGGCGGCGGCGACCACGAAGAAGACGATGTCGCCGGTGCCGAGGACGCCGCGTTCGAGCCTCCCGGGCGGCCCGGGGGCGGCTCCGTCACCGCCCGGGGCCGCGGCGGGGGCGGGTACGACGGACGGGCCGGACGGGCCGGACCGGGCGGATCGGGTGGCGGCGGGGGAGGAAGCCGCGTCGGAGGGCAGGTGCATGGGGGAGCTCTCCTGGGGTCGTACGGACGAGGGCGGGGGGAGGCCTGTGGACGGGTGGTGTCCCTGAGGTCGGCCCGGCGGTCGGCCGCCGCGGTCGGCGGGCGGGGCGCGGTCAGTGCGTGCGGCGCCCGCCCAGCCAGGTGCCGAGCACCGCGACCCCGGCCAGCTCGCCGGCCGGTACCGCGTACGGGTCGGCGGCGAGGTGGACCAGGTCGGCCCGCAGCCCGGGCTTCAGCACGCCCCACGCGTCCTCCTCGAACGCCTGGTGCGCGACGCCCGCCGAGTACGCGGCCAGCGCCTCCGCCAGCCCGATCCGCTGCTCGGGCAGCCAGCCCCCGGCCGGCACGCCCTCGGGGGTCTGCCGGGTGACGGCGGTCGCCAGCCCGGCGAGCGGCTCGTACCGGGTGACCGGCCAGTCGCTGCCGAACGAGACCCGGGCGCCGCCGCGCAGCAGGGCCGCGATCTGGTACTGCCGGGCGCCGCGTTCGGGCCCGAGCCGGGGGAGGGTCAGCTCGGTCATCAGCGGGTCGGGCTGCGCCCAGAGCGGTTCGAAGTTGGCGATCACGCCGAGTTCGGCGAACCGCGGCAGGTCGGCCGGGTCGACGAGCTGGACGTGGGCGATCACCGGGCGGCGTTCGCGCGGGCCGTTGCGGCGGGCGGCGGCCTCGACGGCGTCGAGGGCGATCCGTACGCCGCGGTCGCCGATGGCGTGGATGTGCGGCTGGAAGCCGAGCGCGTCGACGGCGGTGACGGCCTCGGCCAGCTCCTCGCCGGACCAGTTGGCCACCCCGTGCGAGTGCGGGCAGTCGCTGTAGGGGGCCAGCAGCGCCGCGGTGCCGGACTCGACGACGCCGTCGGCGAAGAACTTGACCGCGCGGGCGGTGAGCCGGCCCCGCCCGGCGGTCTCGACCCGGTCCCGGTCGGCGGCCAGTCGCGGCAGCCGGGCGCGCCAGCCGTCGGGCTCCAGCAGCAGTGCGAGGCCGGCCCGGACCGCCAGCTCGTGGCCGTCGGCGACGGCGGCGATCCAGGTGTCCACCTGGGCGGGCTCGACCCAGGCGTCCTGGACCCAGGTGAGTCCGGCGGAGGCGAGCACGTCGGTGGTCTCGCGCAGGACGGCGACCTGCTCGGCGAGGCTCGGCAGCGGGACGAGGGCGAGGACGGGGTTGAGCGCGCCGAACTCGCGCAGGGTGCCGAGCGGGCTGCCGTCGGGGCGGCGGACGATCTCGCCGCCGGCGGGTTCGGGGGTGTCGGCGGTGAAGCCGGCCCGGCGCAGCGCCTCGCTGTTGGCCCAGCCGGTGTGGTGGTCCATGGTGCGCAGCAGGACGGGCCGGTCGGGGACGACGGCGTCGAGCAGCGCGGCGTCGAAGAGGCCGCCTTCGGCGAGCCAGGGGTCGAAGGCGTCGCCGGTGATCCACTCGGCCTCGGGGTGCTGTCCGGCCCAGAGCCGGACGGCTTCGACGACCTCGGCCAGGCTGGTGCAGTCCCGGACGGGCACGCCGCGCAGGCCGAGCCCGCCGAGCAGCGGGTGGACGTGGCCGTCGCCCCAGGACGGCAGCAGGGCGCCGCCGGCCAGGTCGACGGTCTCGGTCCGCTCGTCGCGCAGGGCGTGGGCGGCCGCGCCGAGCGCGGTGATCCGTCCGGCGGTCACGGCGAGGGCGTCGGTGACGGGGGTGGCGGGGTCGCCGGTGTGGATCCGGCCTCCGGTGAAGATCGTGTCGGCGCGCATGCGGGTGCGTCCTCTCCCGGTGTGGTCTGGTGCGGCCTGCATAACTGAACGGGGTTCGGTTACCGTAGGCGCGCCGCCGAGGGCGACGGAAGAGTTTTATTGAAAGTCATTCAGTTACGTTTCCATAACGATGATCTTGAGCGATGATCGTAGGAACCTGCTCGGTCGGGTCCGGCCACCCCGCCCCCGTCGAGCGGCAGGGCCGCCGGGCCCGCCGTGAGCACCGGAAGCGAAGGACGGAAACCCGCATGGCCAGGCCGCGCACACCACTGCTGGACCGGCAACGGATCGTGGACGCCGCGCTGCGACTGGTCGACGACGCGGGCGACCTCACGATCCCCGCGCTCGCCGGTGCACTCGGCGTCAGCCCCTCCGCGCTGTACCACCACGTCGCCGGCCGGGCCGAGATCGTCGCCCTGATGCGCGCCGAGCTCGTCCGCACCATCGGCGAGCAGTCGCTGTGGGACCAGCCGTGGGACGACGCGCTGCGCACCTGGGCGCACGCCTACCGCGACGCCTTCGCCGAGCATCCCGGCATCATCCGGCTGCTGGCCACCGCCCCGCTCGCCGAACCGTTCATGCACGAGCTGTACGAGCGCGCGGTGGCCACCCTGGAGGGCGCCGGCTTCGAGCCGCAGGACGTGATGGGCGTGATCACCGCCCTGGAGAGCTTCGTCCTCGGCTCCGCGCTGGACCTGGTCGCCCCGGCCGTGATGGTCGACGCCGTCGACCGGGCCGCGACTCCGCGGCTCGCCGACGCGCTGGCGGCGGTGCCGGCCGGGCGGCACCGCGCCGACCAGGCCTTCGGGATCGGGCTCGCGGCGCTGATCGCCGGCTACCGCGCGCTGCTGCCTGCCCGCTAGTCCGCACCGTTCGTCGGTGGGCGCCGTTCGCTCGTGGGTGCGGTTCGTCGGTAGGTACCGTTCGCCGGTGGGCGCCGTTCGCTCGTGCGCGGCGTCTGTGCGGTGGCTGCCGTTCGCCCAGCGTTCGATTTCTGACCAGGCGTGATGGCCTGCTACTGTTCTTCCCGTCGAGAGGAAACGATCTTCGCGAAGCGAGGAACGGCCTCCCGAGCAGGCGTCAGTGGTGCTACCGGAGCACGTCCTACTTTCAGTAGGGAGAGTCCGTTCGACCCGGGCCTGGCGCTCCATCCGAAGCGGTCGTTCCCCCTCAGGGGGGAGCGGCCGCTTCGTCGTTGTGCGGCTCGGTCCTATCGCAGGATCCGGCCGAAACCCATCGGCGTCGGCGACAACCCGCCAAGGTCGCGCTCCAGGTGGGTCGGACGCCCTTCGGGCACCCACTCTCCCGGTCTGCGGCTTTGCGGGTCCCCGTGGCCTGATGGGCCGTCGAAGGATGGCTGAAATCAGACCCCAATGGTGTGAATATGCCATTGGAATGTTCGTCGTATGGAATCCGGCAGTAGCCTTCCGTGTCGAACCCGCCACTGGTCGTGGCGGTCCGGCCGGTGCCGCGCGGCCTGGAGGCGCGTGCGCCCGGCTGTCCGGAACCCTCCCCGAAGCCTTCCAGTCCCCCGAAGTCACTTCAGCAGAGCCGTCCCGAAGCCTTCCCGAACCCTCCGAAGGAGCCCGAGTGCCGGGTATCGACGAATGCCTGTCCCAGGCGATGGCGATCGCCGGAGCCCGCGCCGCCAGCCTCATCGACTGGAGCAGCGGACTCGCACTGGGCAGCGTCGGAGTCAGCCCCACCGGCGACCACGATACGTCGGCCGCGGAGGCAACCGACCTGGTGCGAGCGGCCGTTGAGAGCCCGACCTTCACCGGGTCGGAGGACCTGCAGGCGCCGCTCCAGGACATCATCGTGACTGCGGGGCGCAGTTACCACCTCCTTTGCTTCATCGATACCGTCTTCGACAGCCGGCTCGTCCTGCACCTCTGGTTGGACCGGAGCGAGGGCAACCTCGCCGGCGCCCGCTACCGCCTCCAGTCGCTCGCCGAGGAACTGGTGCTCGGATGACGAACCCCTCAGCGAGCGGCGCGGGGGTGGCGGCCCGGGCCGTCGTCGGCTTTCGGCCACCGGAAGGGCGGCCGACGGTGCCACCCCCGGCGGCCGCCCCCGGCTCGACCCACGGCGCCGGGTTCGGAACCGTGCCGGCCGCTCGCACCGCTCCCGACGCGGGCGCCGTCCCCGGCCCGACGCCGCCTCCCGGCCCCGGTCCCGGCCTGACTCCTCCTCACAACCCCGGTCCCGTCCCGGCCCCCGGCCCGGCAGCCGGTTCGGCGTCCGGTCCGGCTCCCGGTCCCGGCTCCGCCCCCGTGCCCGTCCACCCCGGGTGGACGCCCGGTGCGGCCGTCGAACGGCTGGCCGCGGAACACGCCACCGGCGCCCTGCGCGGGCCCGCGGGCACGGTCTACCTCGTCGACGGCCTGATCGCCCACGCCGAGTCCGACCGGACGCCCGACCTGGCCACCCTGCTCACCGCCTCGGGCCGGATCACCCCCGCGGCCTGGCAGGAGGAGGTCCGCAGGTCCGGCCCGTACGCGCGGGTCGGGGAGGCCCTGGTGGAACACGGCCGGCTCACCCGCGGCGAGCTGGAGCTGTGCCACCTCGGGGCCCTCTACGACGCGGCCTGCTTCCTCCTCGACGCTCCGGACCCCCTCGCCTTCTGGACCTTCGCGCCGGGCGTCCGGCACTGGCTCGGCCCGGTCGCGGCGGTCGGCGTCCCCCGGCTCCGCCGGGAGGCAGAGCGCCGGCGGCTCCTGCTGGACCGGATCTGGCCATGGCCCCAGCTCGACACCGCGCCGGTCCGCCCGGCCGCGCAGCGTGCCGCCGTCCCCGGCCGCCACGCGCGCCGGATCCGCCCGCCGAGCCGGTACCAACGCGACCTGCTCGACCACGCGGACGGCCGAAGAACCCCGGCGGAGCTGGCCCGTCTGCTCGGGCGGTCGGCGTTCGCCACCACGGTGGACGTCCGCCGGCTGGCCGCCGCCGGACTGTTGCTCGGCCCCGGCCCCGGCCCCGGGGCCCGCTCCGGCCAAGGCTCCGGCTCCGAGCCCGGATCCGGGCCGCAGGCGGGGGCGGTTCCCGGGCGCGGGCCGACGGACGTGTCCGGAGCCGGTCCCGGGACCGGGACCGGGGCTGGGGCCGGGGTGCCGCCCGCACCCGGGGGGCTCCACCGGCGCGTCCCCGGTGCGGCGTTGGCCGCGCTGGCCCCGGCCGCCTTCGCGGCGTCCGCGGCGTCCGCCGTCTCCGCCACTGCCGATGTCACTGCCGATGCCGACACCTCTGCCGATGCGCCCGCCGCCGGATCCGCCCGGGCACCGACCCCGGCGGTGGCCCACCCGTTGACCGCCCCCGATCCGGACATCGCGCTGCTGATCCGGGTCCGAACCCTTCTGGAGGCCCGACTTTGAACCACTCTCCGCCCGCGACCCCGCCCTCACGGCCATGAGGCGGGCGCTCAAGCAGCGTGTCGGAAGGAGACAACTGATCGCCTTGGAGACCGAGCTGCTCGCCGAACTCCGCGCCCTCAGACACCGGATACCCCACCTCGCGGGCGGCCTGGTGGCCGGCGTGGACGGCCTGCTGGTCGCGCACGACACCCACGGGACCGAGCCCTCGGGCCTGGCGGCGATGACCGCCGCCTCGCTGGGCCTGGCCCAACGGCTCGCCGACAGCACCGGGCAGGGCGACTTCCGGGAGTCGCTGGTCCGCGGCGAACACGGCTACGTCGCCACCTACGCGGCCGGCGGCAGCTGCGTCCTCACCCTCCTCGCCCATCCGGACGTGAACGTGGGCCGGCTGCACCTGGAGGCCCGCCGCTCCGCCCAGCGCATCGCCACCCTCCTCAACGACACCCTCGCGCCCAAGGACGTGCGGGAGCCCAGGGAGGCGTTCTGACCGGCACCGCGCCCCACCGGCCCGGCCTCCCCGGCCGCGTTCACCCGCCCGACCTCCTTCATCCGCCCGACCTTCCCGACTTGACCGACCTTCCCGACCTGACAACCCACGACCGAACCGGAGAACCGACATGACGGACGCAGCAGGCGCGCTCAAGCAGGCCCTCACCGTGATCGAGGGCGCCATCGGCGCCGCCCTCGTCGACTACAACAGCGGGATGGCCCTGGCCACCCTCGACGGGGGCGGCTCCCTCGACCTCAACGTCGCCGCCGCCGGGAACACGGACGTGGTCCGGGCCAAGATGCGCACCATGGACATGCTGGGGCTGAAGGACGGGATCGAGGACATCCTCATCACGCTCAGCAGCCAGTACCACCTGATCCGCCCGCTCACCAGCCGCAGCGGGAACGGCCTCTTCCTGTACCTGGCCCTGGACAAGGGCCGGGCCAATCTGGCGATGGCCCGCCACCAGCTGACGAAGATAGAGGCGGACCTGGAGGTCTGACCGCCCGGGCCCCTGCACGGGCGACGGACCCCGCGACGCGCGGCGCGGGGTCCCGGCCGACTGTCGGTGCCGTCTGCAAGGCTGACGTCCGTTCACCAGGGCGGCCGTCGAGACGGCCCGCACGAGAGGGGCCCCGCCGTGCCGACCAAGATCTTCGTCAACCTCCCCGTGAAGGACCTCGCCAGGTCCATCGGGTTCTTCAACGCGCTCGGGTACGCCTTCAACCCGAAGTTCACCGACGAGAACGCGGGCTGTCTGGTCATCAGCGACTCGATCTTCGCCATGCTGCTGACCGAGCCGTTCTTCAAGTCCTTCACCGACAAGGAGATCCCGGACACGGCGGCCAGCGCCCAGACGATCCTGGCGCTCGGCGTCGAGAGCCGCGCCGAGGTCGACTCGCTGGTGGACAAGGCGGTCGCCGCCGGCGCCGTCGAGCCGCGCGAGGCCATCGAGCAGGGCGGCTTCATGTACGGGCGCACCTTCGCCGACCTCGACGGGCACCTGTGGGAGGTGATGTGGATGGACCCGGCCGCGGCCGAGGACTGACGGTCCGACAGCCCCGGGCTGCCCGTCGCCTCAGGCCGCCCGTCCCCGTCCCCGTCCCCGGGCTCGGGGCGAGGAGCGGGCATCCGGCGGGCTCAGCCGGCGTCGGCCTCCGACCACACCACCTCGCCGCCGGGCAGGCCGGTGCAGACCGCGCCGCCGGGTGTGGACACGCTCCACGGCGCGAGCCGGGCATGCGGCGGGACGGACAGCGTGCCGCCCCCGTCGAAGGCCAGCTCCAGCCCGCCGGCCATGGTCACCCGGGCCGCGTCGACGGTCCGGCCCACCAGCCCGAGCAGTGCGCCGGTCGGGCGGAAGGTGAGCTCGGGGTAGAAGTGCTCCACCTCCGACGGCACGGCGAAGCGGAACTCGTGCGCGACCCGGACGGTCACCGGGCCGTCGAGGGTGAGGTCGAGCCTGCCTCCGCCGCTGACCGACGCCACCCGGCGGCCGGCCAGCACGTCCTCGATCGCCTGCTGTACTCCGATCCCGTTCTGCATGCGACCAGTGTGGACCGGCGGCCCGCAGCCTGTCCCGTCATCTGTCCGGTCACCCGTCACCCGTCACCCGTCATCGGTCACCTGCCGCCGGTCCTACGGCCGGCCTGCCCGGCCACGTTCGTCCAGGCCGGCCGCGCGCTCAGTGCGCGGGCCGGCCGCCGACCAGCTCGGCCGGCCCACCCGGCCGCCCGCGGGCGGCCAGCGCGGCCGAGGTCCGGGCCCAGGACGAGGACGACAGCAGGGCCCGCGCCTCGGCCGGCCCGCAGAGCCGCCACTCGACCAGCTCGTCCTCGGCCATCGCGATCGAGGCGAGCCGCTCCTCCGTCACCGTGCCGCCGTCGAACACGTACACCAGCACGGCCGTGTCCCGGGTGCCCGCCGGGTCCGCGTCCCGGCCGGGCAGCCAGTCCACGGCCAGCAGCCGGCCCGGCTCGCACTCCCACCCCAGCTCCTCGCGGACCTCCCGGCGGGCCGCCGCCCGGGGCATCTCCCGGTCCGCCTCGACGCCGCCGCCCGGCAGCACCCAGTACGGCACCGCTCCGCCCGGACCGTCCCACGGTCGCAGCCGCACCAGCAGCACCCGGCCCGCCGGGTCCGTGAACACCGTCCGCGCCTTG
The DNA here is from genome assembly GCF_056437345.1 of Kitasatospora sp. NPDC042419. NCBI lineage: Bacteria > Bacillati > Actinomycetota > Actinomycetes > Kitasatosporales > Streptomycetaceae > Kitasatospora > Kitasatospora sp. NPDC042419. The sequence continues at coordinate 114,531 of NZ_JBWKAW010000008.1, read as the reverse complement.
GCCCTGATCCGCGGACGGCCGGCGATGAAGGACTCCCGGTCCGCCGGGGGAGCGGCGGCCGTGCCGGCCAGGGACGGATCGCCCGCCGGCGGCAGCCCCTCCAGCCGAACGCCCGCCAGCCCGGTGTAGGCGGGCGGCGGCCCGGCGGTCAGATGGTCGAGGGTGTGCCCCGCCGGCAGGCTGCCCTCCAGCTCCAGCGGCCCGGCCGACCGCGGTGCCCGCAGACACGCCGTCACCCGCCGGGAGAGCCGCGGCGGCAGCGCGTGCCCCGCCTCCTCGGGGGTCAGCCACGCCCAGCCGCCTACCTCGGCCCGGTCCGGCGTGATCGCGGCCGCCTGCGCCGGTGTCAGCGGATCGGCCCAGTACAGGTGGGCGGCGATCGGCGGGCGGAGGTGGCCGAGAGTCCAGTCGAGGCAGGCCAGCGGCCCGAGCCGGGGCGTGAACCCCAGCTCCTCGGCGATCTCCCGGACGGCGGTCCGGCGCGGTGACAGGTCCTGCGGCTCCCAGCCCCCGCCCGGCACGGCCACCGGGTGCTCCCGGTCGTACGGCAGCCGGACCACCAGGACCCGCCCCTGCTCGTCCGGGAACAACACCCCGCCGGCCGCCAGCAGCTCACGCCCCGAACGCTCCGAACGCTCCGAACGCTCCGTCACCATCGCCATTCCCGCTCCCCAGTCCCGTCCCCACCCCGGGAACGCCTACCCACCCCGACTCCGCCCGCCACCCCCGCGGTTCCCAGCAGCCGGCCACCTGCCCACCACCCGCGATCCTCCGGCGCTCCGGTGCCCCGGCGCCGAAGATGATCACAAGTGCATGACGCTCCTTCCGCCCGGACCGCGCGGTGCACGAGGCTACGCGGCGTGATGTTCCGATCCCGGCCGAAGCTCGCCCGATTCCTCCTCGTCGTCGTCCTCCTCCAGCTCGTCCGGTTCTTCGTGCCCACGAACGCGCCCGGCAGCTGGGCGGGAACGGTGGCGGGGCTCCTGCTCGGCGGGATCCTTCCGGACCTGTGGGTGCTGCTGTTCGCCGCCCCCAGCGGGGTCCGGCTCATGACGGTCCGCTACGGCGCGGGGCGCGTCGTGCTCAGCGGGAACGTGCGGGGCGTTCTGGTCGAGATCGCGTGGCTGCCCACCGTGGAGCCCCTGGTGACCTGGGCGCTCGTCCCCGCCCGGGCCCTGCGACTGCGGCTCTGGCTGTCCTCGGTCGGCCTGCTGGCGGTGCAGGTGGCGCTCGGGGCTTGGCTGGTGTCCGCGCCTCCCGGCCTGGCCCGTGGGATGGGGACGGCGCTGCTGGCGCAGACCGCCGGCTGGATCCTCGGCTCCCCGGCGTCCCCGGTCGCCTCGTTCCGGGCCGTGTTGTTCCTGCCGTTCCGCCCCGCCTTGATCACGGGACTCCTCTGGTACCCCGACCGCCTGCGCGCCGAGGTCCTGCTCACCCGGGGCCGTGTCCGGGAGGCGCGACAGGCGCTGGAGAAGCTCCCCGCGGATGCCGGGGCGAGCCCCACCGACCTCGGCGTCCTGCTCGCCGAGGGCCGCTACGCGGAGGCCGAGGAGGAGGCCCGGGAGATCCTCCGGACCCGGGACGCGTGCTGCCACGGGGTCGCCTACATGGGCCTGGCCCGCGCGGCCGTCGCCGCGGGCGAGACGGGCGAACTGTCACGGGAGCAGGTGCGGGCCCGGGTCGACTTCGCGCTCGACGCCCTGCAGGCCGGCAGCGAGCGGGCCCTGCTGCGCCTCGTCCCGCAGGCCGCGGACGCCGCACTGCTCAGCCACCGGCCGGAGGTCGCCGTGCGGTACGCCCGACGGTGGGCCAGGGCCGGCTCCTCCCCGTTCTGGAGGGCGGACTCCTGCTGCTCGCTGGCCTCCGCGCTGGGTGGACTCGGCCGCCGCGACCAGGCCCGCGCCGCCCTCGCGAGGGCGCGCAGGCTCTACCCGGAGCTGGCCCGGATCCGGCAGCTGGAGGAGAACCTGGAGCAGCGGCCGGAGCCGGCCCTTCGGTGACAGCGCTTCGGGGGCAGCCCGTCGATGACCGGCCGGCGCGGACCCGGCCGGTCACACCCCGGTGCGTCAACCGCCGGACGGGGTCCGGCCCTCGCCGTCCTCCCCGGGCCGGGCGGTCGGCCCCGGGACGGTGAGGACGGCGAGGGCGGCCAGGGCGGCGGTGGTGGCGCGGGCCATCCGCTCGTCCTGCCGGAACGTCCCGCCGCGCAGGCGCGCGCAGCCCTCGACGGCGGCCAGCGCGAGCAGGCCGGGAAGCAGGTCCGTACTGCGGTCGACGACCCAGCGGGTGCCCCGGGTGGCCATCCACCAGAGGTCGGCCAGGGTGCCCGGCGGCGGTTCCACCGGTTCCGGGGCGGGCGCCGGGCCGAGCGGGCGCCCGGCCTCGGTGAGCAGTCCGTGGAAGGCGCGGGCGATCAGGTGGTGGCCCTCGGCACTGGGGTGCAGGCGGTCGACGCTGAGCAGCTGCCGCTCGGCGGTCCAGGGCAGGTCGGCGATGTGCAGGTGGACGGTCCCGTGGCGGGCGGAGAGCGTGTGCACCACCGTGTTCACCGCGCGCATCCGCCGCGCCAGCGGCCGGGCGAGCGGAGCCGGCAGCCGCAGCAGCGTGCCCGGGTCGGGCAGGCAGGCGGTGAGTACCAGTGCACCGCCGTCGGTGAGGCGGCTCAGGACGGTGTCGAGGGCCCGCGCGGTCCGTGCGACGTCGAAGCCGGACCGCAGGGTGTCGTTGCCGCCGGCGACCACGGCCGCGAGCTGCGGGCGCAGCGCGAGGGCCGCCGGCAGCTGCTCGGCCGTCAGGTCGGTGGTGAGTGCTCCGCTCCGTGCGAGGTTGGTGAACTCGACCCCCGTCCGGGACGGGGCCAGCGACCGGGCGAGCAGTGCCGCCCAGCCGCGCCATCCGTCGGCGAGCGGGTCGCCGATGCCTTCGGTGAGCGAGTCCCCGAGCGCCACGAACCGCACCGGTTCGCCGGTCCGCCGTCCACTCGCCCGTGCTGCCCCGTGCGCGGCGCCCGACCGGGTGCCGCCTCCCTCGTCGACCGCCGCGATCGTGTTCATCGCACCTCCCACACTTTCCCGGGCCCTGCGGCCCGGCCGTTCCGTCCTGCGTCCCGCGCCTCGCGCCCCGTCCCCCGCCTGCCGCTATTCCGCGCCGTGGGCGGCGAGGAAGGCGGTCACGGCGGAGGGCCAGCCGTATCGTTCGGCCTGCGCGCGGGCGGCGGCGCGCCGGGCCGGTTCGGGGCGCGCGAGGAGGTCGTGCACCGCGTCCGCGAACCCCGCGCCGGTGGGTTCGGCAGCCACGCCGGCCGGGCCGACCAGTTCCGGCAGGGCGGAGCAGCGGTTGACCGCCACCGGGGTGCCGCAGGCCAGCGCCTCCATCGCCGCCAGCCCGAAGGTCTCCACCGGCCCGGGGGCGAGCACCACGTCCGCGCAGCCGAGCAGGCGGGCGAGGGCGCCGCGCCCGGCCAGGTGGCCGAGGAAGTGGACGGGCAGCCGCTGCCGGGCCGCGCGGGCCGCCAGCCTCGACCGGAGCGGCCCGGTGCCGGCCACCGCGAGAACGGCGGGCCGGCCACGCGCGCGCAGCTCGGCGAGGGCGTCGAGCGCGTGCCCGGGGCGCTTCTCGGTGGAGAGCCGGGAGCAGAGCACCAGCAGCACCTCGTCCGGTGCCGCGTACCGGGCCCGTTCCTCCGCGCGTTCGTCGGGGGACGGCGGGCGCAGGGCGGCGAGGTCGACGCCGAGCGGTGCGCGTGCCACGTTCCGGACACCGAGGCGGCGGAACTCGGCGGCCGCCCACTCCGTCGTGCAGATCACCGTGTCGTAGGACCGGGCGGTGCGGCCGTTGAGCCGGTCGGCCGCCGCGCCGGCGACCGGGCCGGGCAGGCCCCAGGTGCGCAGCAGCCCGGCGGCGCTCTCGTGCGAGACCATCGCCGAACGGACGCCGTGCCGCCGGGCCCAGGCGCCGGTCCAGCGCAGGGTGGTCCGGTCGGAGACCTCCAGCCGGTCCGGTGCGAGCCGCTCCAGTTCGGCGGCGACCGCGCGCCGGTCGGTGAGCAGCCGGTAGCCGCCGCTGCCGGGCAGGACCGGACCGGGGAGGGTGACGACCAGCCCCTGTTCGCCCTCCTCCACGGCACGCCGTTCGCCGGGCACGACCAGCACCGGAGTGTGCCCGGCGGCCCGGTAGCCCGCGCCGAGGTGGCGCAGCGCCGTCCGCAGTCCGCCGGAGACGGGGGTGACGAAGTTCGCCACCCGGACGATCCGCAGCGGTCCGGCGGTCATGCCGTCAGCTCCTCCGTCACCGGGGCGCCCGCGGCATCCCGAGCGGTGTTCCGGCCGGTGGCCTCGGCGGTGTCCGGAACCTCCGCCGGCGGTCCGGGCCGTCGGCGGCTGCGGCAGCGGCAGCGGCTGCGACGTCTGCGGTGCCTGCGGTGCCTGCGGCGGGAGCACCGGCCGGGGCCGCCGCCGGTACGGGGGCGGGGGCGGGCGCGGTCGCCGATACGGGCGCGGAGGCGGCCGCGGGCGTGGACGCGGGCTCGGGGGCCGCGGCCACCCCGTGGTGCTCCGCCAGCACCTCCGAGTAGTGCCTCAGCAGCAGGTCCCCGACCGCCTCCCAGGTACGGGCCGTCACCTCCGACCGCCCCGCCCGGCCGTACGCGGCCCGCAGCTCGGCGTCCTCGGCGAGGGCGGCCACCGCGCGGGCGACCGCCGCTCCGTCCCGGGGCGGGACCAGCAGGCCGGTGCGGCGGTGCGCGACCAGGTCCAGCGGTCCGCCGGCGGCCGGGCCGACCACCGGGACCCCGCTGGCCATCGCCTCCTGGATGGTCTGGCAGAACGTCTCCAGCGGCCCGGTGTGCACGAACACGTCGAGCGTCGCGAAGCAGCGGGCCAGTTCCTCCCCGGTGCGCCTGCCGAGGAAGACCGCGCCGGGCATGGCGGCCTTCAGCCCCGGCCCGGACGGCCCGTCGCCGACGACCACCACCCGGACCCCCGGCAGTGCCGAGGCCTGGGCGAGCAGGTCGACCCGCTTCTCCGGCGCGAGCCGTCCGACGTACCCGACCAGCACCTCGCCGCCGGGTGCGAGCGCCCGGTGCAGCGCCTCGTCACGGTGGCGCGGGTGGAAGCGGACCGAGTCGACGCCGCGCGGCCAGAGCTGGACCCGGGCGACGCCGTGCGCCGTGAGGTCCTGCGCGGCGGGGGTGGACGGTGCGAGCGTCCGGGCGGCGAGGCCGTGGACGGTGCGGATCCGGTGCCAGGCGGCGGCCTCGCCCAGCCCGCGCCCGGCCCGGTAGGCGTGCGCGTACCCGGCGAGGTCGGTCTGGTAGACGGCGACGACCGGCAGGCCGAGCCGCGCGGCCACCTGCGCGCCGCGCGCGCCGAGCACGAACGGGCTGGCCAGGTGCACCAGGTCGGGCCGGTGCCCCCGGATCGCGGCGGCCAGCTGCCGGCTGGGCAGCGCGATCCGGACCTGGGGGTATCCCGGCAGCGGGACGGAGGGGACCCGCACCACCGGCAGGTCGGCCATGGCCGGGCCGGCGCCGAAGGTGTGCGACGGGCTGTGCGCGCCGCGCGCGGGCGCCGGGGTGACGACGAGCGGCTGGTGCCCCCGGCGGAGCAGGTGCTCGGCGGTCCGCAGCACGCTGTGGGCGACGCCGTTGACCTCGGGAGGGAAGGACTCGGTGACGATGACGACACGCATGCCTGAGTTCTGTCCGGGTCCGGCGTGCACGTGGCCAAAGGGATCTGTCGTACAAACGAACGCGGGTCGGCGATTTGTGCCGCCGACCCGCGTATCCGCCCGCCGAGGGGCTACCGGGGTGTTCAGACCGCCCCGGCGGCCGCCTCCTTCAGCTCCGCGTACGGCGCGAGCTTCCGGATCGACTCGATGCTCTTGATGCAGTCGTCCCGGCTCTCCTGCGGGTCGCCCGTCACCACGACGGAACCGTTGCTCGCCTTGAGCCGGAACCGGTGCATGCCGCTCTCGTCGGTGTACAGCTCGAACTTTCCTGCCATGGCAGTGTTCACCTCTCGTCTGGCTAGCCCCCTCGAACGGCAACGTAGGCCCGGATCCGCGCCGCTGCTTGCCGGACGGAGCATTCGGGTCGTCCGGCTCCTCGTCCTCCGCGCCCCCGGTTCCGGCGGAGGTCCGCTCCGCGGGGCGGGCGACCGGCTCGGGACGCCGGGCCGCGCGTGAGAGGGTCGGGGCACCAGCTCGCACGCGCAGGAGGAGGACCAGGTGCCGGGGTCGGAGTGGCAGGTCCACGGTCGGCGGAAGGTCTACGGGTCGCCGTGGGTCGAACTGTGGCTCGACGACGTCGACATCCCCGGCGTCGGCCGGACCGACCACCACGTCGTCCGGATGCCCCGCGCCTGCACCAGCTCCGTCGTCACCAACGACCGCGGCGAGCTGCTGATGATCTACCGGCACCGCTTCATCACCGGCCGCTGGGGCTGGGAGGTCCCGGCGGGTTGGGCCGACCCGGGCGAGGACCCGGCCGCCGCGATCGCACGCGAGGTCGAGGAGGAGACCGGTTGGCGTCCCGGAAAGGTCGAGCCGATGACCGAGTACGACGCCATGGCAGGCATCTCGGACGCCCGCTTCCACGTGTACCACGTCACCGGCTGCACCCGGATCGGCGAACCGGAGGACATCTCCGAGGCGGCCCGGGTGGAGTGGTTGCCGGAAGCCGACGTGGTCAAGCTCCTGACCGGCGGCGAGGTCGCCGACGGGCCGTCCCACGCCGCGCTCTCCTACTACCTCGGCCCGTACCGGCTCGCCGCGGCGGGCACCTGAACCCTGCCGCGGGTGTCCGTCGCCGGGCCGGGGCCTCGCGGGCCGGCGGGTGGGGCTCGCGCCGGTCGGTTCGCGCTGCGGTGGTGCCCGGGCGGGGCGACTCGTTCGTGAGTCCCCTGCTCGTCCCGCGGGTTGTCGGTGCTGCCGCCGGAGCCCGCGGGGTGGGAGGCGGCTCCCGGGGCGCCGTCTCCGGCCGGCTCCGGCCGGAGACGGTGGCGGCCCGTACGAGTGGCGGCCCGGTGCGCGGGCGGGGGAGGCTGGGGAGGGCGGGTGTGCGTGTTCCCGGCACCGAGGAGTGGTCATGGGCGACACCGAGGTACTGGTCGTGGGGGCGGGGCCGGTCGGGCTGACGGCCGCGGCGGAGCTCCGCCGCCGGGGTGTCGACTGCCGGATCGTCGACCGGCTGCCGGCCCCGCAGCCGTACGCCAAGGCGGTCGGCATCCAGCCGCGCACCCTGGAGGTGTGGGACGCCATGGGGCTGGTCCGCGAGGTCCTCGACGAGGCCGTGCCGATGCTGGGCCAACTGCTCTTCGTGAACGGCGAGCCCGGGCCGCGGATCGACCTCGACCTGCCCGCCGACGTGCCGTACCGCTTCGCCGCGCTCCCGCAGTACACCACCGAACGGCTGCTCACCGAGCACCTCGCCGGCTACGGGACGGCCGTCGAACGCGGCACCGAGGTGCTGGACCTGGAGCAGCGCGACGACCACGTCCGCGTCTCGCTGGCCACGCCGGGCGGGCCGCAGGAGGTGGCCGCGCGGTACGTGGTCGGCTGCGACGGCGCGCACAGCCGGGTGCGCCGCGCGGCCGGGATCGCCTTCGCGGGCGACGCCTTCCCGGAGCAGTACATGCTGGGGGACGTCGAGGTCGACTGGGACCTCCCCGAGGGCTTCGGCGTGCGCGCCTCCCACCGGAACGCCGACGGCGCCGTCGACGACCTGCTGGTCTGCATCCCGTTGCCGGGCCGTCGGCGGTACCGGATGTCGATGCTCGTCCCGCCCGAGCTGGCCTCCGCCCCGGCGGGCGGGGTGGCGCACGGTCTCGAACACGGCCACGCCCCGGAGCTGCGGCACATCCAGGCCGTGCTCGACCGCCTGTCACCGCAGCCGACCACGGCCACCGCGCTGCGCTGGTCGTCGGTCTTCCGGATCAGCCACCGACTGGCGGACCGCTACCGGGAGGGCCGGGCGTTCCTCGCCGGGGACGCGGCCCACATCCATCCGCCGACCGGAGCCCAGGGCATGAACACCGGGATCCAGGACGCGTACAACCTGGCCTGGAAGCTGGCCCTGGCGGTGCGCGGTGTCGCCGCCGACGGGCTGCTCGACAGCTACCAGGCGGAACGCCACCCGGTGGGCGAGGAGGTCGTCGGGCGCACCGTGCGGCACGCCCGCGCGGGCCTCGACGCCGACCACGACGACCTGACCACCGTGCTGCTCCGCGAGGCACAGCTCCTGGTCGGCTACCGCGGCGGGCCGCTGACCGCACCCGCACCCGCACCCGCACCCGGGCGCGGGCGCGGTGAAGGCCGAGGCGGCGACGGCGACGGTGACGGCGTCGGAGGCGACCACGGTCCCGCCGCAGGGGACCGGGCGCCCGACTGCGGCGGACTGGAACGGCCGCTGACCGCCTTCCCGCAGCGCCTGTTCGACCTGCTGCGCAGCCCCCGTCACGCCCTGCTGCTGTACGCCGACGCCGGGACACCGGCGGAACACCTCCACGGCACTGCGGCCGCCGCGCGTTCGGCGGCCCACGGCCTCCTGGACGTCCACGTCGTCCTCGCCCCGGAGGCGGACGCCAGGCCGGACGGCCTGCGGCTCCCGTACGTCCGGGATGCCGCCGGGGCGTTCCGGGCGGCGTACGCGGCCGACGACGGGGCGGCCTTCGTGATCCGTCCGGACGGTTACCTGGCCGCCCGCCTGCCCGCCGGCGACCCGGGCGGCCCGGCCGCCCACCTCCGCCGCACCTTCGCGGCCCCCGGCGCGGCGGGGAGGACCGCGTGACGCGAAAAGGAGCGGCGGAGCGGCGTCGCGCCGGGTGACGATTCCCGCAGCCCGCAGCACAGTCGGGTGGGCGCGGGACGGCTGGGGGAGGCCGTGGGTGCAGTACCTCGACCTCGACGCGCCCTCGGGAGGGCCGACCGGGACCATCAGTGACGTGCCGTGACCTGACGGCGACTCGGGCGGCGACTCGGGCGGCGACCCGGACGGAGGCCCAGTGTCCGGACCGGCCGTGAGCCGGTCTTCCCCCGGGTCGCCGGGGACGGTCGGACCGGATGCCCGGTGCCGTGCCCGCCTGCCGTCCGGGCCCGCCGCGGCGGAGCTGCGCCCGACGTTGATCGCCACCAACTCGCCGACGCGGACACGGACTTCGCCGGATCGAGTGAGAGGCTTCGGGACACGCCGAGACACCCGGTGAAGCGCTGCCAGGATCGGGGACCGCACCGGCGAACCCCCACCTCTCCGCAGTGAGCCGCCCGGCTCCGCTGCCGCCCGAGCACGCCCGTCGGCGGCCGGGGACGGGGCCGCCCGTGCCGTGACCGCCGACCGGAAGACGACCCAGGGAGCAACGTGACCCAGCCCCACGCGGATCAGGAGCACCCCGAGCACGACCACCCCGAGCACGACCACCCCGAGCACGACCACCCCGAAGACGACCACCCCGAACAGGACCACCCCGAACAGCCCCGTCCCGAACAGGCCCGGAGCGACCGGGAACCGGAGCGGCCTGACGAGCAACAGCAGGAGCACACCGAGGAGTTCCGCGCCCGCTTCTACGGTGACAACCGGATGAAGGCCGCCGCGTCGATCTCCACCGTCGCCATGATGCGCCGCCTGCCCCACCTCGTCCGCCGGGGCCTCTCGCTCGCCTGGCGGGCCGACCGTTCCGCGAACTCCTCGACCTCCAGCGCGACCGCACCATCCCCGCCCAGCGCCCCGCCGCCACGTCCTGACCGCAGGCGGCCCCCCGGCCGCCACGCCCAGCCCCCCGACGCAGCCCCCCGACCCAGCCCCCGCTCCCCGACCCCCGCTCCCCGACCCCCGCTCCCCGACCCCCCCGTTCCGGCGGAGCCGGCCACCCCGGCCGGCCCCGCCGGGCCCCTACCCGTGCGCGTCGGCCGACTCGTGCGGTCTCGCCCGCTGCTTCGACAGGTTCCGGGCCCCGGCGCGCCGTTCGGCGACGTCGGCGGCGTCGAACAGCTGCGCCGCGTGATCGATGAGGACCCCGATCCCGTCCAGCCGCCCGGTGCTGCCCACCCAGAGCATGTCCGGTGAGGGCACCGGCGGGGCGTAGAGGGCGAACACCGCGGTGCACCGGAACAGGGAGTCCATGGCCCAGCAGGCCGGTCCGTCCAGTCCGGTGGTGGTGGCCCTGGCGGTCGGGCGCACGCCCTCGGCCAGCTCGACCACGGTGGACGCGGCGCTCCGCGCGTCGGCGTGCGCGAAGCGTCCGGCCCAGCGCTGCAGGGGGTGCGGGTGCCGGATCCCGGCGAGCCGGAACAGCGCGTTCTGGTCGGCGTGCCCCTCCATGCCCGGCAGGCCGATCGCCCAGCCGTAGGGAGCCGTGTAGCGCTCGCCGAACTGGTGCACGAGGTCGTCGCGGGCCGCTTCGATCCCGGCGATGGTGTCGGCGGAGAGCGACTCCCACCCGAGCTTCTCGTAGTGCGCCTGGTGGAGCCGCGCGTCGCCGGCGTTGTGGACGATGTCGTGCAGGAGGAACCGCTCGGCGAGGTCGGTGAAGGCCGGGACCCGCCCGAACTCGGCCAGGACCTGGGCGATCACGGACACCTCGTGCAGGCTCCGCCAGCGGGCGAACGCCGTGTCGACGAATCCGCCGTCGAGGTCGTTGTGCACGTCCTTCGCCACCTGGACGGCGCGGGCCTGCAGTCGTGAGAGCGCCTCGAAGTTGGCGTCCTGCCCGGCGGCGGCGTCGGCGGCGCACGTCTCGTGGAGGTCGCGCCGCAGGTCGAGGACCGCGGCGACGACGAGTCGGTAGGCGTCCAGCGCCGGGCCCCAGTGCCGCCGGACGGCGCGGCGGAACCGGCGCTCCGTCCGGTCCTCGGCGAGCAGTCTTTCCGGCCCGCGGGCGAGGAAGCGGCGGGCGTAGGCGGCGGCCTCCTCCTTGACGGGGTCCGAGGGGGTGGGGCCGGCCGGCGGCGTGCCGGCGATGCGGGTGTTGCCAGGAGCAGTCACGTGAGCGTAGCTCTCTCGGGTGATCGGGCATGAGTGATCGAGGACGCTTCAGCGGCCGGGTACTCGATGCCGTAGAGGAATCCGGTCCGGTTCGGGGCCCGGTTCGGGGCTGTCCGACCGGCTCGACGCGTTGTGCACGACGGCATCCTTGCGCAGATGCGGCGCCGGTGGGTCGTTTCCGGACGGCACTTCGCGCGTTCCGTCGGGGCCGGGCCCGGCCGTGCCCGGCCGCTCCCCGCTGTTCCCCGGTCGCGCTCCGGCCGGCACCCGGCCGGCACGTGGAAGGACCCGACCGGCACGTGGAAGGCAGCCGCCCGGCACCCAACGGCACCCGACGGCACCCGACCGGCGCCCCTCCGCTGCCCGGGGGCGGTGTCGGTGGGGCGGGCTAGGGTGGGAAGCCCGTCGTTCCTGTACGGCCGGCACCGCCGCCGTCCCCTCCCGAGAGGCCCCACCCGCCGATGTACGCCCTGCACGCACTCTGGCGGGCCGACGGCCGGCTCGCCGTCTGGGTGGAGGACGCGGCGGCGTACCTGGGCGGGGGCGGCGCGGCGGAGCGCGGCCGGGGCGGGCATCCGTTCGCGTGTGCGGCGGGTGAGGTGGTGCGGCTGCTGGGTACGGTCGGGCCGGGTGTGGGGTGGCTGGCGGAGCAGGCGGCGGAACGCTGGACCGGGCTGCTGCTGCCGTCGCTCGGCGGCCGGCCGGTGCCGTCGCCGGACCTGCCGGTCGGCGCCGCGCCGCGCGGCGTGGGCCTGGTGCCGTGGCGGGTGCCGACGCTGCTGTTCGATCCGGCGCAGGCCGCCCAGCTGCTCGGCGCGCTGCACGATCCGCACTGGCCGGGGGCGACCGTCCGGCTCCCGGACGGGACGTCGGCCGAGCTGTCGTACGGCGCGTCGGTGCGCTGGCTGTCGGCCGTCCACGACCTCGCCTGGCGGCTGGTCGGGCGGGGGCGGCTGCTGCCCGCGCTGACGCGGGAGGCGGGGGAGTGGTACGCGCGCTGGCAGCCGGCTCCGGACGCCTCGGCCCGTCGCGAGGTGGTGTCGCTGGCCGCCGGGTGTCCGCCGGTCTGCCGCGCGGAGTCCCACCCGGCCGCCGCGTCCGCCCCGGTGACCGCTGCCCACGCTGCGTCCCCGGCGCCGGCCCCCGCCCCGGCCCCCGCGCCGACCGCCGCCCCCGCGCCGACCGCCGCCGCCCTGCTCGCCGAGGTGCTCGGCACCCTCGTCGACCAGGAGGCCCGGGCGGCTCTCGCGGAGGTCGACCCGCCCGCCGAACCGTTCCTCGCCGCGCTCCACTCGCCCGACGGCCGCCTCGGCGGGGCGCCGCCCGCCGGGCTGCCGGACCGGCTGAGCACCTGGCGGGCGGCCCGGCCGGCGGACGGGCCGGTGCGGCTGGGCTTCCGTCTCGCCGAACCGCTCGGCCCCGATCCGGACGATCCCGACGGCGGGGCGGTCACCGACACCTGGCGGCTCGACCTGATGGTCCAGGCGGTGGAGCGGCCGTCGCTGGTGGTACCGGCCGCCGCCCTGCGGCCGGGCTTTCCGGACCCCGCGTACGAGGCGCTCGCCCGGCTGGTCCCGGACCCGGCCGAGGCGTTCCTGGCCGAGCTGGAACGGGCCGCCCGGGTCCATCCGCCGTTGCGCGCCACGCTGTCGGGTCCGCTGCCCGCCGGGACGGACCTCGACCGGGAGGGCGCGCTGCGCTTCCTGCGCGACGGTGCCCCCGCGCTGACCCGGGCCGGGTTCGGCGTTCTGCTGCCGGCCTGGTGGCAGCGGCGGCCCCGGCTGGGGCTGGTCCTCACGGCGGGCGGTCCCGGCGACGGCCCGGGTGCGGTCAAGCGGACGGCCCAGGTCGACCGGGACGCCGTGCTGGCCTTCCAGTGGCAGCTCGCCATCGGTGAACTCGCCCTCACCGATCAGGAGTTGGCGGAACTGGCGGCCGCCCAGCAGGGGCTGGTCCGGCTGCGCGGCCGCTGGGTCGAAGTGGACCAGGCCCAACTCGCCGCCGCCGTGAGGTTCCTGGCCGAGCGGGGCAGCGGCACCATGGCGGCGGTCGAGCTGCTGCGGCTGGCCGTGGACGACGGCGCCGTGGTGGACGGCCTGCCGGTGACGGCCGTGCACGCCACCGGGCCGATCGGCGACCTGCTGGCCGGCCGGCCCGGGCCGGCCGACCGGGTCCCGGGGGTGCCGGCCGGGTTCGCGGGGGCGCTCCGCCCCTACCAGCGGCGGGGGTTGGCCTGGCTGGACGCGCTGGGCCGGCTCGGCCTCGGCGCCGTGCTGGCCGACGACATGGGCCTCGGCAAGACGGTGCAGACGCTGGCGCTGCTCGCCCTGGAGAAGGAGCGCGGGGCGACCGGGCCGGTGCTGCTGGTCTGTCCGATGTCGGTGGTCGGCAACTGGCAGCGGGAGGCCGCCCGTTTCACCCCGGGCCTGCGGGTGCACGTCCACCACGGCGCGGACCGCGTCGTGCCCGACCCGGCGGCCGCCGGCTCCGCGGACTCCGCCGGCGCCGCCGATCTGGTGATCACCACGTACGGGGTGGTCCAGCGGGACGCCGCCGAGCTGCGCCGGATCCACTGGCGGCGGATCGTCGCGGACGAGGCGCAGCACATCAAGAACCGGTCCGCGCGGCAGTCCAGGGCGCTGCGTTCGCTGCCTTCGGGCCCGCGGATCGCGCTGACCGGCACACCGGTGGAGAACCGGCTGGCCGACCTGCACGCCGTGCTGGACTTCGCCAACCCGGGGCTGTTCGGCACCGCGGAGGGGTTCAAGGAGCGGTTCGCGATCCCGGTGGAGCAGGCCGGCAGCGCCGACGCCGCGGCGCGCCTGCGGCGGGTCGCCGGGCCGTTCCTGCTGCGCCGGCGGAAGAGCGATCCGCTGATCGTCCGGGACCTCCCGGCCAAGCAGGAGTTCACCGTCCGCTGCACGCTGACCGCCGAACAGGCCGGCCTCTACCGGGCGGTGGTCGCCGACCTGCTGGAGCGTCTGGGCGGGCTGCGCGGGGTGGAGCGCAAGGGCGCGGTGCTGGCGGCGATCGGCCGGCTCAAGCAGGTCTGCAACCATCCGGCCCAGCTGCTGCACGACGGGACGGCGCTGGACGGCCGGTCGGGCAAGGTGGAGCGGCTGGTGGAGGTGCTGGAGGAGGCGCTGGCGGAGGGGGACCGGGCACTGGTCTTCACCCAGTACGCGGAGTTCGGCACGATGCTCCGGCCCTACCTGCGGCAGCGGTTGGGCGAGGAGGTGCTGTACCTGCACGGCGGGGTGCCGCGCGGGAGGCGGGACGAGCTGGTCGAGCGGTTCCAGGCGCCGGACGGGCCGCGGGTGTTCCTGCTCTCGTTGAAGGCCGGCGGCACCGGGCTGAACCTGACCGCCGCCAACCAGGTGGTCCACCTGGACCGCTGGTGGAACCCGGCCGTCGAGGACCAGGCCACCGACCGCGCGCACCGGATCGGGCAGCGCCGCGAGGTGCAGGTCCGGCGGCTGCTCTGCGTGGGCACCGTCGAGGAGCGGATCGACGAACTGATCGCGGCCAAGCGCACCTTGGCCGACGCCGTGGTCGGCGACGGCGAGCAGTGGCTCGCGGAACTGCCCACCGAGCGGCTGCGCGAGCTGCTCACCCTGTCCGCCGATGTGATCGGGGAGTGATCCGTACCGTGTCCGGACCCGCGCCGGGGGAGCAGCCGCTCGCCGACCGCCTCGACACCTTCTGGGAGGGGAGGGTGCCGACCGTCGTCGACGACGACGCCGGAACCCCCACCGCCCTGGACGAGTCGGGCCCGTCCGGGATCACGCTGGGCGGCCGCCCGCTGGACGCCGCCCTCGCGGCCGCCTACCGGCGGTTCACCGGGAACGGCTGAGCACGGGTCCGGCCGGGCGCGCCCGAGTACGCGCCCCGCCCGGGGCGCCTGCCCCACCACATGCCCGACCACATGCCCGACCACATGCCAGGGCGCCTGCCAGGGCGCCTGCCCGACCACATGTCCGGGCACGCGCCCGGCCGGTCCCCTCCGGCCCCGGTGAACCGCGGTCCGCCGGGCCTAGCCGGCCGTCACCGGGTAGTGGTCGGAGAGGTCGGTGTAGGTGTAGCTCTTGCCCCAACTGCTCACCGTCCAGGGAGAGCTGTGGAAGCGGACCACCGTGTTGCCGTAGGTCGCCGGGCGCGCGTGGTCGGCCCGGTAGAGGACGTAGTCGAGGTCCTCCTTGGGCTCGCCGGGGTAGCGGTAGGCGGCGATCGAGTTGTCGGCGGTGTCGAAGGAGTCGGCCCAGCCCGTGCGGGTGTCGGCCGGCGCGACGCCCGCGTTGGCGAGCAGCGAGGGGTACTCGGTGCCGTGCGAGTCGATGTTGAGGTCCCCGGCGAGGACGACCGGCTCGGCGGCCGGGATGTTCTTGGCGTCGACGAACGCCTTCATCGCCTTGAGCTGGGAGGCCCGGACGGCGGCCGGCTCCCCGGCGGAGCAGCCGGTGTCGGTGGACTGGAGGTGGGTGCCGATCACGTGCGTGCGCAGGCCGTTGACGTCGAGCACGGCGTAGACGAAGCCCTTGTTCGACCACCAGTCGGCCCCGCAGGCGTCCTTGAAGACGTACTGCTCCTTGCGGAGGATGGGCCACTTGCTGAGCAGCGTGACGCCGCCGTCCTCCGGGGTGGTGGAGCTGTAGTTGCCGGAGGTGGCGTCCCAGCCGCTGGTGGAGCGGCCGACGACCGGGGTGTGGTACGGGTAGGCGGCCGAGGCCTGGGCGACGAGCTGGTCGGAGGCGGCGTTGTCGAAGGCCTCCTGGAGCACGACCACGTCCTGGCCCTGGAAGAAGCCGGCGGCGGGGATGGCCTTGGCCCGGTGGTCCTGGCCCCAGTTGGGGTAGAGGCTCTTGCTCATCAGGAAGACGTTGTACGTCAGCACCTTGAGCGCGGGGACGCTGGGCAGTGCGGCGGCCCCGGCGCCACCGGCAGCCTGGGGGGTGGCGGCCTGGGGCGCGGCGGCCGGGGCCGTGGTGGCCGCGACGGCGCTCGGCGCGGCGGCGAGCGGGGCGAGCAGGGCGGCGGCGGCCGTGCAGGCCGCGGCGAGGCGCGCGGCCGGGCGGCGCGTGGAGGGAGTTGGCATGCCCGCAGTCAATGCGGGGTGGGTCACGTCCGGCAAGACAGTGAACGATAACCATATGAACTCATTGGTAACTTAAAGCTGTCTGGCCAACTCCTCCTTGGGCGGAGGAACTTGCCTGGCCAACTTGCTCGGCCACCACATGTGCCGGTCCAGGTCCATCGTCAGCGCGGTCACCAGGACCGAGCGCACCACCAGGGTGTCCAGCAGCACCCCGAGCGCCACCGCGAACCCGATCTCGGCGAACCCGACGATCGGCAGCGTGCCGAGCACCGCGAAGGTGCTCGCCAGGATCAGCCCGGCCGAGGTGATCACCCCGCCGGTCGCCGCCAGCCCGGCTACCGCGCCCTCCCGCGTGCCGTGCTGCGCGGACTCCTCCCGCACCCGGGTCATCAGGAAGATGTTGTAGTCGATGCCCAGCGCGACCAGGAACACGAAGACGAACAGCGGGAACGCCTGGTCCTGCCCCTCGAAGTGGAAGACGTGCTCGAAGAAGAACGCACTGATCCCGAGCGCCGCCGCGTACGAGAGCACCACCGTGGCGATCAGCACCAGCGGCGCCGTCACCGCCCGCAGCAGCAGCGCCAGGATCACCAGCACCACGCCCAGCACCAGCGGGATGATCGTCCGGTTGTCCTCCGCCGCGGCCCGCCCGGCGTCCAGGACGACCGCCGTCGAACCGCCCACCTTGGCGTCGGCGCCCGGCACGGCGTGGACGGCGTCCCGCACCCGGTCCACGGTGTCCTTGGCCGCCTGGCTGTCCGGCGGGTCGGCCAGGGTGGCCTGGAACAGCGCCTCCCCCTCGTGCGTCACCGGCACCGAGGCGGACGCCACCCCGGGGGTCGCCAGCGTCACCGCGCGCACGGTGTCGGCCTCGGCCGCCGTGCTGATGACGGTCAGCGGCGCGCCCGTCCCGCCGGGGAAGTGCTGCTCCAGCACCTCCTGGCCGTACACCGAGTCCGGCTTGTCGGTGAAGGTGCCGGCCGTGCTCAGGCCCGTGGCGTTCAGCGAGACCAGGCCGATGCAGCAGGCCGCCAGCGCCATCGCGGTGCCGATCCAGACCTTGCGCGGACGCCGCCCGATCCACGCCCCGACGTGCGCCCAGCGCCCGGTGCGGGTCGGCTCCGGGGTCCCGAACGCGGGCTTGACCGGCCAGAACACCCAGCGACCGACGATCACCAGCAGCGCCGGGAGCAGGGTCAGCATCGCGACCAGCGCCACCAGCACGCCGATCGCGCAGACCGGGCCGAGCCCGCTGGTGGAGTTCATCTCGGCGACCAGCAGGCAGAGCATCGACGCGACCACGGTGGCCGAGGACGCCAGGATCGCGGGCCCGGCCCGGTGCAGGGCGAACGCCATCGCCTCGTGCCGGTCCTGGTGCCGCCGCAGCTCCTCCCGGTAGCGGGCGGTGAGCAGCAGCGCGTAGTCCGTGCCGGCGCCGAGCACCAGCACGATCAGGATGCCGGCGCTCTGCGCGTTGACGGTCAGTCCGCTGTGCTCGGCCAGGAGGTAGATCACCGCCTGGGCGACCACCAGCGCCCCGGCCGCCGAGAACAGCGGCAGCATCCAGAGGACCGGGCTGCGGTAGGTGAGCAGCAGAAGGATGATCACCACGCTGACGGTGGCGGCGAGCAGCGTGCTGTCGATGCCGGCGAAGGCCTCGGCCTGGTCCGCTCCGATCCCGGCCGGGCCGGTGACGTGCGTGGTCATGCCGAGGCTGTTGTCGGCGGCGGTGGCGCGCAGGCTGTCCACCGCCGGGCGCAGGTCCTGCCAGCCGCCGGTGCCGATGTCGATCGGCACGATGGTCTGCATCGCCTGGCCGTCGGCCGACTCCACGGGCCCGACAACCTGGCCGAGCACGTGCGGGGCGGCGGCGAACTCCGCCGCGTCGCGGGCCGCCTCGACCTTGTCGGCGGGGGTGATCCCGCCGTCGCGCTCGTACACCACCACGGCCTGGGCGGTGTCGACCGGCTGGAACGCGCGCTGCTCGGCGAGCACCTGGGTCGACTCGGCGTTGCCGGGCAGCCAGCTGGAGGCCTGGTTGTCCTCGGCGTCGGTGAGCTTGCCCGCCAACGGGCCCGCGACCACCAGCAGGACCAGCCAGAGGGCGAGCACCACCCACTTGCTGCGGCGTCCGCAGGGCAGCGTGGCCAGTCTCCGGGTCGGGCTCATCGGGAAATCCCCAGCCTGTGAGGCGTCACTCGCTCCAGCCTGCCACCGCCCCCGCCGCTCGGCAGCCCGGGTTGCGCCGAACCGCGCGGGCGGGGCGGGCCGGTGCGTCGGCCGCGGGCCCGACACGGTCCGCGTGCCGGCCGGGCCCGGTGGTGCCGCCGGTCCGCGCGCCGGTCAGACGGGTGAGTCGGCCGCCGCGTAGACGCCGGTGCGGCTGCCGCGGTAGACGACTCCGCCGTGGGCGGCGAGCGACAGGCCGGAGTACTCGGTGCCGAGGGCGGACGGCTCGTCGCGCCACCGGAGCCGTCCGGTGGCGAGGTCGAGCGCGTGGAGCCGGTCGTCGTTCAGCGCGACGTAGACCATCCCGTCGGCAGCGGTCGTGGTGCTCATCCCGGCGCCGAGCCCGGGCGGCACCGCCGCGCTCCACCTGGTCTCCCCGGTGGCGGAGTCCAGCGCGGTGACCCGGTTGCCCTGGTCCAGGCAGAGCATCCCGTCGGCGAGCGAGCGGGGCGAGAGCAGGGCGAAGCCGAGGTTCGAGCGCTGCCAGCGGACCCGGCCGGTCGCGGCGTCCAGTGCGAGGACGGACGGGGCCCCGGCGTCGGCCGTGGTCACGTGGACGAGGCCCTGCCGGACCACCGGCGTTCCGGTGAGCCCGCCGAAGGCCCGCTGCTCCCAGCGGCGTTCACCGCTGCTCGCGTCCAGTGCGACGATCCCCTCCTCGAAGCCGGCGAGGTACACCGTGTCGTCGGCGACGGCGGGGGCGTGCGCGCCCGCCATCGCGGCGGTCCAGCGGTGGTCGCCGGTGGCCGCGGCGTACGCCTGGAGCTGGTCCCCGTAGGTCGCGAGGACGGCGCCACCGCTCACCGCCAGGCCCCCGGGCAGGTCGGGGACCAGGGCCTCCGGTGCCTTCGCGGCCCACCGGAGGGCGCCGGAGGCGGCGTCCAGGGCCTGCACGTGGGAGTCGGTGGCCACGCAGACCAGCCCGTCGCCGGCGGCGATCGGCCAGCCGGACGAGGGGTTGGCGGGCTCGCGGGAGCCGACCGCGGTGCTCCAGCGCGCGGCGCCGGTCCGCAGGTCGAGGGCCTCGACCGTCCCGTCGAGTCCCGCGACGTACAGCTCGGAGCCCGGGGACGCGGGCAGGGCGATCCGGCCGCCGGTCTGCGTCCGGCTCCACAGCCGGTGGCTGGTGTCGGGGTCCCGGCGCACCCACCAGGTGGCGCCTCCGACGGCGGAGAGCGCCGCGGCGCCTCCGGCGGCGCCGAGCAGGAGACGCCGGCGGCTGAGGCGCCGCTGCGCCGGGTCGAGCTGTCGTTCGTTTGCGTTCACACCGATGACGACCGCTCACGGCCGCGGCCGGTTCCCGCCGTCGCGCACGGGTTCCGCCTGCGCCGCGGGCCTCCGGGCGGGTGTCGCCTCCGGGTGAGTGTCAGGGAGCCGGGACGGCCGCCCGGGCGCGCAGCTCCTTCAGCGCGGTGATGTCCAGCGCGTGGCCGGTGCCGTCACCGCCGTGCTTGCGGTCCGGGGTCTCCACCACCAGCGGGACGCCGGCCGTCGCGGGGTGCTCGAACAGCTCCCGGAACGGCTCGGCGCCGATCAGGCCCGCCCCGATGTTGGCGTGCCGGTCCTTGCGCGCGCCGACCACGTCCTCCGAGTCGTTGGCGTGGATGAGCCGCAGCCGCCCCGGCCCGGCGGCCGCGACCAGCGCGTCCAGCGTCTCCCGGACCCCGCCCGGCACCGACAGGTCGTGACCGGCCGCGAAGGCGTGACAGGTGTCCAGGCAGACCCCGACCCGGGGGTGGCCGTCCAGCGCCTCCACGTACGCCGCGAGGTCCTCCATCCGCGAGCAGAGCGAGCTGCCCTGGCCCGCCGTCGGCTCCAGCAGCAGCCAGGGCGCGTCCTCGCCGAGCGCGTCCAGTTCCTCCAGCAGCGGCCGGACGTCCTCCCGGACCTGTGCCATCGCCTCGTCGCGGCGCGAGCCGCCGCCCGGCGCCGAGCCGACCGCCGAGCCCGTGTGCAGGACCACGCCCAGGGCGCCGATCGCGTGTCCGCGCAGCAGCGAGTGGCGCAGCGAGGCGGCGGAGTGCTCCCTGGTCGCCGGGTTGTCCGAGCCGAAGTTGATCAGGTACGGCGCGTGCACGTACGCCGGGATCCCCTGCTCGGCGCAGGCGGTCCGGAACTCGGCGTCCTGCGCCGGGTTGCCCGGGGGAGTGGCCCAGCCGCGCGGGTTGGCCACGAACACCTGCACCGTCTCCGCGCCCACCCGCCGGGCGTAGGCCAGGCCCGTTCCGGCCAGCCCGCGGGCGGCCACCGGCACGTGGGCGCCGACCGGGTTGCGGCCGGCGGCGAACGGTGCGGCCGCGGTCGGGCCGGGCGCGGTTGCGGGCGGAGCGGCGGGCGTGGTGGCGGATGTGGTGGCGGTACTCATGGCCCCGAGGATGTCACGCGGCCCGTCGGTGCCCTGTTGCCGGCCCGTCGGTGGCCCGTCGGTGGCCCGTCGACGGTCCGGGGGGGCGGAGCCCGGCCGACGTCCGGCGGCGGTTGTCGACGGGCCCTCCGCAGCCGGCCGGCGGTCCCTCGGCGGTCCCCCCCCGGCGGGCACTGCGCGGTCCACCACCGGACCGGTGGCGCGCCCCGGCCCTGGCCGTACGTGTACGACACGCCCGGAGCCGGACTCCTCCTTGCCCGATCGAGTGAATCGGGCGCCCGGCGCCGGACACGGCGGGCCGGGGCCCGCCACCATGCGGGGAGCAGTGGAGTCCCACGCCCCAGGGAGGCACCCGTGACCGCCGTCGAGCCCGCCGCGCCCGCCGACACCTTCGAGACGGTCGACCTGCGCGGCGCCGAGCTGGTGCGCAACCCGTTCGAGGCCTTCTCCCGGATCCGTGAACGGGCCCCGCTCGCCCGCGGCACCGTCCCGGTCTGGATCGCCACCCGCTACGAGGACGTCCGCACCGTCCTCGGCGACCCGCGCTTCGTCAACGACGCCGCCAACGTCCCCGGTGCCGCGCCCGCGCACCGCACCGAGCAGGTCTGGCGGGCGCGCGGCCTGCCGCCGGACTGCGAGAAGTACCTGCGCGCCGGGGTGTTCGACGCCGACGGCGCCGAGCACCGACGGCTGCGCGGCCTCGTGCACCCCTCCTTCACCGCCGGCACCGTCGGGCGGTTCCGCCCCCGGATCGAGCAGCTCGCCGAGGAGCACGCCCGCGGCCTGCGCGAGCGAACGGACGCCGACGGCACGGTCGACCTCGTCGCCCACTTCGCCTACCCGCTGCCGGTCACCGTCATCTGCGACCTGCTCGGCATCCCCGAGCCGGACCGGCCGCAGTGGCGCACCTGGAGCTCCTACCTCGGCCGCGGCGCGGGGGAGGGGCTGGACGACGCGCTGCGCGCGATGGCCGCCGCCGCCCGGGAGCTGATCGACCGCCGCCGCGCCGACCCCGGCGACGACCTGGTCTCCCGGCTGGCCACCGCCGAGGGTACCGGCCTCGACCCGGTGGAGACGGTGTCGCTGCTCCTCAACCTGATCGTGGCCGGCCACGAGACCACCGCGACGCTGATCGGCAACGGGACGGCCGCGCTCCTCGCCCACCCCGAGCAGCTCGCCGGGCTCCGCGCCGACCTCTCCGGACTGCCGGCCGCCGTCGACGAGCTGATGCGCTGGTGCGGCCCGACCCTCGGCGCGCTGCCGCGGTACGCCACCGAGGACGTCCGGCTGGCCGGCACGCTCGTCCGCAAGGGCGAGGCGGTGATGCCGATCCTCGCCGGGGCCAACCACGACCCCCGGGTCTTCGGCGAACCCGAGCGGCTCGACCTGTGCCGTGCGGCGGCCGTGCCGCACCACGACGCCCACCTCGGCTTCGGCTACGGCGCCCACCGCTGCATCGGTGCGGTCCTCGCGCACGAGGAGGCGGCGGCCGCGTTCGGCGCCCTGCTGCGGATGTACCCGGAGCTGGCCCTCGCCGTCGCCCCCGAGGCGGTCGAACGGGGCCCCAACCCGGTCGCCTGGCACCTGTCGGCCCTGCCCGTCCGCCTGGGCACGCCCGCCGACTGACGCTCCGCCCGCCGACCGGTACTGCGCCTGCGGACTGACGCTCCTCCTGCCGGCTGACGTCCCCCACCGGCTGACGTCCCCCGCCGGATGGCGCCCCGCCCGCTGACGCTCCGCCGCCCGCCCACCGTCGCCGCCCCTCCTGCGCGCCCGACCGCTCCCCGCGGTCGGGCGCGCCGTCGTTCCCGGGGCGGTCTCCCGGGGCCGCCGCCCCTCCCGCGTCCGCCGTTCGGCCCCCTGGCCACGCCGGTGCGCCCGCCCGGCCCGCGCGGGCCGGCCCCGGTCCGGGGATGACGCCGGCCCGACGCTCCGTCAGTCCGGCAGCCCAACCCTGGTGGCGGGGGCACCGGCGCGCACCTAGCGTCGGTTCGGCCGACACCCACCGGCCGTCATCTCCCGCACACACCGCGTCACCGCGCCGGCGTCCCCCGAGAGCGCGCCAGAAAGCAGGTCACCACTCATGCCCACGCGACGGGTCCATCACCTCGCCGCGGCCACCGCCGCCGCCACGACCGCCCTGACCACCGTCCTCACCGCCCTCGGTGCAGCCCCGGCCCACGCCATCGGCGGGCTGCACCTGGTCCAGCCCGGAGAATCGATTCAGCAGGCCGTCGACGCGGCCCTCCCCGGCGACACCGTCCAACTGCTCCCCGGCGAGTACCGGGGCAGTGTCCGGATCACCACCCCCGGCCTCACCCTGCGCGGCGCCGGGCCGACCTCCGTGATCCTCCCCGCCGACAGCACCGCCCGGGCAGGGGCCTCCGCCTCCGACACCGCCGCCGCGTGCGCGGCCGCCGGACACGGCCTCTGCGTGGTCGGCACCGACGACCGGCCGCTCACCGGCATCACCGTCGAGGCGCTCGCCGTCACCGGCTTCCGCAAGAACGGGATCAACGCCACCGGCACCGACGGCATGACCGTCCGCGCCACCCACGTCCACGACAACGGCCAGCAGGGCATCAGCCAGGAGAAGTCCACCCGGGGCGTGATCACCGCCAACGAGTCGACCCGCAACGGCCAGTCCGGCGTCTTCCTCGCCAACACCGTGGACAGCGAGGGCGGTGCGCTCTCCGCCGCCGGCACGGTGGTGAGCGGCAACCAGCTCGCCGACAACCGGATCGGCGTCACCGTCCGCAGGCTGCGCGACCTGACCATCGAGCAGAACGAGATCCACGGCAACTGCGGCGGCGTCTTCATCGTCGGCGACGAGGGCGTGCCCCGGGCGGGCGCGCTCACCGTCACCCGCAACCGGGTCCTCGCCAACAACCGCTACTGCCCGCCCAACCCCCGGCTGGACCACATCCAGGGGGCCGGGATCGTGCTGACCGGCGCCGAGGAGACCACGGTGACGGAGAACCAGGTCCGCGACAACGTCGGGGCCTCGCCGTTCTCCGGCGGCATCGTGCTCGTCCACAGCGTGGTCGGCGTGGCCAACGCCCGCAACACCGTCGCCGACAACCACGTCGTCGGCAACGGACCGGCGGACATCGCCGACCGCGACACCGGTACGGACAACTCCTTCGCCCGCAACCACTGCGCGGTCTCCGAGCCGGCCGGCCGCTGCTGATCCGGCCAACCCGGTGGATCCGGCCGATCCGGTAGCCCGGGCCCACCGCCGCACCTCCCCTCCCCGCCCCTCCCCGCCCCGCAATCCGTCGCCCCGTCCCGTCCGCCGGCCCCCCGGCCCGGCGGACCGCCCGGACGGCGCGGGCACCCCGCACACCCCGGCCCCCACCACAGACCGCAGCAACCCGCAGAACCCTGCAGAAAGCAGAGAGACGGCACATGACCACCGCACCCGCCACCACCCCGCAGGCCGCCATGCGCCTGCGGGAACTCGTCTTCGGCGCCGCCTGCGCCGCCGCCGTCCGCGCGGCCGCCCGGCTCGGCGTCGCCGACGCGCTGGGCGACACCCCCACCACCGTCACCGACCTCGCCGCCGAGCTGGGCACCGAACCCGGGCAGCTGCGCCGTCTGCTGCGCGCCCTCACCTGCTACGGCATCTTCGAGGAGACGGGCGGCGACCGCTTCGAGCACACCGAGATGTCCCGCCTGCTGCGCGAGGACGCCCCGAACAGCCTCCGCTACATCTCCCTCTGGTGCACCGAGCCGTGGACCTGGGAGGCCTGGCCGAAGCTGGACGAGGCGGTGCGCTCCGGCCGCAACGTCTTCCCCGAGCTGTTCGGCAAGGAGTTCTTCGACTACCTGCACAGCGACGCCGGGGACTCGGCCAAGGTCTTCGACAAGGCGATGACCACCTCCAGCCGGCAGTCCGCCGCCGACTTCGCCGCCTACCTCGACCTCACCGGAATCGAGTCGGTGGTCGACATCGGCGGCGGCCAGGGCCACGTCCTGGCCAGCCTGCTGGAGAAGCACCCGGCGCTGCACGGAACCCTGCTGGACCTGCCCAAGGTGGTCGCCGGCGCCGACCCCCGGCTGCGGGACGGCGGAGCGTTCGCCGCGCGCGCCCGGCTGGTGCCGGGCGACTGCCGGGAGGACATCCCGGTCCACGCCGACCTCTACATCATCAAGAACATCCTGGAGTGGGACGACGAGAGCACCCGCCGCACGCTGGCCAACGTCGTTGCCGTGGCGCGGCCCGGCGCCCGCGTCGTGGTGGTCGAGAACCTGGTCGACGACAGCCCGTCGATGCGGTTCACCACTGCCATGGACCTCATGCTGATGCTCAACGTCGGCGGGGCCAAGCACTCCGAGGCGAGCCTGGTCCGGCTGATGGAGGAGGCCGGCCTGTCCGTGGCGGAGGTCCGCCCGGTCAACCCGTACCTGCACGCCTTCGAGGCCACCGTCCGCGGCTGACCGGAGCCCCGGCCCGGACACCGCGACCGGGCCGGGACGACGGAGACCGCCGGTCCCCCTCAGCAGAGGGGGGACCGGCGGTCTCCGTCGTCCCGGTGGCCGGCTCAGGCCTTGCGCGAGGACTCCAGGTGCGCGAAGACCACCACGTTGTCCAGGTAGTCCCGGCGCTTCTTGTCGTAGACGCCGCCGCAGGTGATCAGCCGCAGCTGGGCGTCCGGCGTCTTCCCGTACACCTTCTGGTCGGGGAAGGCGTCCTTGGCGAAGGTCTCGACCGCGTCCACCGAGAAGACGGCGACCGTGCCGTCGGCCCGCTGGACCTCCACCTTGTGGCCCGGCATCAGCAGGCTGAGCAGCAGGAAGACGGCCGGCCCCTTGGTGGTGTCGACGTGCCCGGCGACCACCGAGGCGCCGCGTTCACCGGGGGAGGCGCCGTCCCGGTACCAGCCGACCAGGTTCTTGTCCTCCGGCGGTGGGGCGCCGAGCTGGCCGGCCGGGTCCAGGGTGAGTTCGGTGAAGGGGGCGTCCACGCCGATCTGGGGGATCCTCAGCCGGGTGGGCTTGGACCGCTTCAGCGCGGGCGCCGCGGGCGCGGAGGCCTTGGCGGGTCCGGCCGGTGACGCCGTGGCGGGCGCAGCGGCCGGGGAGCCGGCGGGCGCGCCGCCGGGCGTGGCGGGTGCGGTGGCCGCCGCCGGAGCGGCCTGCCCCGGCGCCGACTCGTCGGACGGCACCGTGTCCACCGAGTTGTAGATCAGCAGCAGACCGACCGCCGCCGCGCCCATCCCCGCGCGCAGCAGCCGGGACGTACCAGGGACCAGACCGGCCATCGCGCCGGCTCCTCTCCTCGGGCCCGTACCGCGGGCCCGACACGGCGAAGCGCCGCCCCGCGTGCCCCCGCCGCGACCGGCGCACTGGGCACCGGCCACGGCGGGGGAGCGGCGGGAAACGGCGCGGGATCAGATGGCTGCGTCGGCGGTGCGACGACCGCGGCGCAGGGCGATCGCGCCCGCACCGAGGCCGCCGAGCAGCAGGACGGCACCGGAGGCGAGGCCGCCGCCGGAGAGCGCCAGGCCGCCACCGCCGGTGTGCACGCCACCGTGCGGGGTCCTCTCGTCGGCCTTGTACTCGCCGCCCTTGGACTCGCTGCCCTTGTACTCGCCGCCCTTGGACTCCTCGGCCTTGTGCTCCTCGCCGGAGGAGCCCTTCTGCTTCTCCTCCCAGCTCTTCTGGCCCTCGGCGCTGGCGGCCTTGTCCTGCTTCTCCTGCCAGGTCAGGTTCTTGCCCTGGTCGGAGGCTCCGTCCGCGTAGGCGAGCGGGGCACCGGCGGCGAGGACGGCGGCGACGGCCGCTCCGGCGAGCAGCGTGCGTGCAGAACGCATGATGATGATCCTTCCGGCGCGGGGCCGCGATAGCCGACACGTCGTCGGCCAGGGGAATCGCGGGTGGGCGCCTGATCCACCGTCATCCACGGTGGCCGCCGCTGCCACCGGAGGGCGGCAGCGACGGCCGGGTAGGTGCGCCCTTCGGGTGGACTCCTCGGCGTGTTCACCCGGGTGCCCTGGGCGATCCGGGTGAACCTGCCCCACCGGGGTATCCGACGGTTCTCCGGTCGCCGGTCGGCGACCCTACGGACGTCTGCTCGTGCGGTCGGCTGGTCGTGCGGTCGGCTGGTCGTGCGGTGGGCCGGGCACGGGTGAGCCGGGGCACGGGTGGGGAGACTCGGCGCATGGCTGAGATCTCGAAGGACGTCCGCGAGCGGATCGAGGCGGGACACATCTGGTACGTCGGCACGGTCAACGCCGACGGGTCGCCGCATGTGAGCCCGATGTGGGTGGGGATGGAGGGGGACCTGCTGCTGTTCAACACCTCGGTCGGCCGGGTCAAGGAGCGGAACCTGCGGCGCGACCCCCGGGTCTGCCTGTCGCTGGCCGACCCGGCCGACCCGTACGACCGGGTGCAGATCCGGGGACGGGTGGTGCGGTTCGTCGAAGGGGAGGAGGCCGACCGGAACATGGACCGGCTGGCCCGGACGTACCTCGGCGTGGAGGAGTACGGCTGGCGGATCCCCGGCGAGCGGCGGGTGGTCGTGCTGGTCGAGCCCACCCGGGTCAGCCGGGTGTCCGGGGTCGAGCCCTTGCCGCCGGGCGCGCCCGGCAGCGGGCCGGCCGCCTCGGCCTGACCCGTCCCGCCTCGGCCGTCGTCCCACCCCGGCCGTCGTCCCACCCCGGCCGTGACCGTTCGCTCCGGGAGGGCCCCGGCGCCGGCCCGCCCGGGAGCGGTCGTCCGGGGGGCCGGGCGCCCCGGGGAACCGATCGGCCCGGCCCGCGTCTATCTTGAGGGGCCACGGACACGAGAGGGGCGGAACATGGGGACGGCCGGTCGGAAGGTGGCCGCCGCTGCGGCGGCGGGTGTGCTGCTGGGGGCACTGGCGGCGTGCGGGTCCGGGGGGTCGGAGACCTCCCGGAGCGCGGCCGGGAGCACGGCGGCCGCCTCGGCGAGCCCGGGCGGCACCGAGGGCTCGGCGGCAGCCGCCTCCGGCACCGCGTCCTCGGCCCCGACCGGGAACGCGGCCACCGGTGCGACGGGCGGTGCCGCGACGGGCGGCACCCCGGCGGCGGACGGCGCCACCGCGTCCGCCGGTGCCACGGCGGGCGGTGCGACCGGCGCGACGACGGGCGGCGCTACGGCGGGTGCTACGACGGGCGGTGCTACGACGGGCGGTGCGGTCGGAGGCGGCGCGTCCGGTGGCGCGTCCGCCGGAACCACGGCCGGTACCGCCTCCGGCACCACCGGCGGCGGTGCGCAGCCGCCCGCCGGGCCGGACTCCGACACCCTGCTGCTCGACGACAAGCTCGTCCTCCAGGTCCTGCCCGACCAGAAGGCGATGGCCGGCTGGGAGGAGGAGCGGCGGAAGGTGGACACCGGCGACCATGCCACCACCTGCACCGCCGCCGCGCCCTGCACCGGCAAGCCGCTGAGCGGCACGGCCCGTTTCGCCTCCGGCGACGTGACGGCGCGCTTCGCCGTCGACACCCTGGCCGGGAAGGCGGCGGCCAAGGAGCGGCTGAAGGAGGCGTACGCGGCCTACGGCGTCGGCGGGTACAGCACGCTCGACCTCGCCTTGCTGGGGACCGAGAGCCGCGCGTTCCAGGGGCAGTTGGCCGGCCGGGACGGCGTGAGCATCGTCCTGAGGTCCGGCACGGTGGTCGCCAGCGTCACCACCGAGGGCGGCCCGGTCGACCCGGCCGCCGCCCGGCGGCTCGCCGCGATGCTGGTCAAGCGCATCGAGCAGGCCCAGGCTGGCCGGACCCCGGACGCCGTCCTCGACCCGGCCTGACCGCCACCGGCCGATCCGGCCGAACCAGCAGACCCGGCAGACCCTGCCGACGACCACGGAGCCGGCATCGGCCGCCCTGCGCCCCGAACCCTGCGCCCCGAACCCTGCGCCCCGGACCCGGCCCCCGGACCCGGCCCCCGGACCCACTGCGGTCCGGGGGCCGCGTCGTGCGGATACCACGGTGGAGCCACGGCCAGGTGACGGAACGTCAGCACTTCACAGGTTCCAGCCAAGTTGAGGGCGGCCGTCCGCTGGCCGGAAAGTATCAGTCCGAATAGCGGACGCCACGGTGGACGGACGGCCCCGGCTGCGATGCGGGAGCGATGCCGCTGGTCCCGCCTGCGAAACCGGGTCGCGGACCGGGGGTCGTGACATAAGGGGCGGCTAAGGGAAGCCTGCGTGACCGGCGGGATCCGGTCGTTCGGGGAGGGGGCCGGAATCGAGCCAGACGGTTGCCCGGTAGCGAATCGGTAACCGAGAGTCGTACTGATGAACGACAAGCCCCGTCCGCCCCGCACCCGCCCCTCGGCCCGACGCGACTTCAGACTCCTGCTCTCGGGAGCCGTCGCGGCCCAGGCGGGCACTCAGGTGACCCTGGTCGCGCTGCCCCTGGTCGCGGTGGTGGAACTCGACGCCTCGCCCTTCCAGGTCGGCCTGCTGACGGCCGCCGAGACCGCCGCCTTCCTCCTGGTCGGCCTGCCCGCCGGTGCCTGGCTGGACCGGATGCGCAAGCTCCCCGTCCTGATCCGCGCAGACGTGCTGCGCTGCCTCGCCGTCGGCTCGATCCCGGCGGCCGCCGCGCTCGACGCGCTCACCCTGGTCCAGCTCTACCTGGTGGCCCTGGTCACCGGGGTGGCGACGGTCTTCTTCGACGTCGCCCACCAGTCCTACCTGCCGGTGCTGCTGCCGCGCGAGCAACTGGTCGCCGGCAACGGTGCGATCGAGACGGTCCGCTCCTCCGCGCAGATCGCCGGGCCGGGGCTGGGCGGCGGGCTGGTCCAACTGCTCGGCGCGCCACTGGCGATCGTCGCCGACGCGGTCGGCTACCTGGTCTCGGCGGCACTGCTCTCCCGGATCCGTGCCGAGGAACCGCGGCCCCGGACCGAGCCCGGCCGCTCGCTGCGCGCGGACGTCGCCGAGGGCGTCCGGTTCGTGACGGGGCATCCGCTGCTCCGGGTGATCGCGGCCACCACGGCCACCGCCAACCTCTTCAACGCCGTACTGATGGCCGTTCAGACCGTCTTCTGGGTCAGGGTCCTGGACCTTTCGCCGGCGGCCATCGGAGTGCTGCTGTCCGTCTCGGCGGTGGGCGGCCTGGCCGGGGCGCTCTGCGCGGGCCCGCTGGCCCGGTGGATCGGCCAGGGCCGGCTGATCTGGCTCGCCCCGCTGGTGACCGGGCCGTTCGCGCTGCTCTGGCCGCTCGCGGACGGGGGCGCGGGCGCGGTGCTGTTCGCCGTCGGCGGTGTGGTGGTCCTGTTCGGCGCGGTGGTCTACAACGTCGCCCAGGTGAGCTTCCGGCAGAGCCTCTGCCCGCCCGAGCTGCTCGGCCGGATGAACGCCACCATGCGCTTCCTGGTCTGGGGCACCCTGCCGCTGGGCGCCCTGCTCGGCGGCACCATCGCCGACGCGGCCGGGCCGCGCGCCGCGCTCTGGGTCTGCGCCGTCGGCATCCTGGTGGTGCCCGTGCCGCTGCTGCTCTCACCGCTGCGCGGCATGCGGGACCTGCCCTCCGCCCCGGAGCCCGGGGCCGCGTCCGGGCCTGGGTCCGCGGCGCCGGACCCGGACCCGGACGTGGAGCCGGACCCCCTGTCAGAGCCGTGTCCCGTGCCGGGGCCGGACCACGACCGCGCCGATCCGGAGGGTGCCGACGCCGTCAGACCGGTGCGCTGAACCGGCCCGCCCCGCCACGTACGCCCTGCCACGTACGCCCTGCCCCGTCCTGTCCCGCCCGCATCCTCGTGCCCCGTGCGAACGCACACCGCGGCCGGCCGGCTGCCCGGTTGCCGGGCCGCACCGGACCGACGCCCGCAGACACCCGCACCAGCCCCGGACCTCCGAACGCCCTGAACCGAAAGCGGAGACCCTTCCGTGTCCTCCAGCATCACGGCCGCCTACCTTGCCCGCTACCGGTCCGTCCTCGACGCCGCCCCCGCCCCCTCGGAGCTGCTGCCGCTCACCGGCGCCCAGCGGCGGTTCCTGATCACCCGCCGCCGCGAACTGCGCGGCCGGGCCGACATCGTGCCGCTGTTCTTCGCCTTTCCGCGCGGCACCGTGGACCTGCCGCGCCTGCGCCGCGCCGCCGTCCGGCTGGCCGCCCGACACCCCGCGCTGCGGGGCGCGTTCACGACGGTCCGCGGCACGCCCGTCCTGCGGCTCGGCGCGCCGTCGGTCGAGGTGGCCCGGGTGGTGGTCGGTGCGGACGGCCCGGACAGCCCGGACGTCCCGGACGGGGCCGCGGCGGCGGCGCTGCGCCGTGCGCTGCTGGACTGGCCGGTCGACGGCCCGGTGCTGCGCCTGCTGCTGGCGGCCGCGCCGGACGACGAGGAGGAGCTGCTGGCCGTCGCGCTGGACCACGCCGCCTGCGACGAGCAGTCGCTCGGCCTGGTCACGGCGGACCTCACCGCGGCGTACGGACAGGGCACGCCGGACCGGCAGAGCGAGCCGGAGGCCGCGGAGGCCGCGGAGGCTGTGCAGGCGGCGGGAGCGGCGGACGGGCAGGACGGCGTCGAGGCCTACCGCGCCGCGGTGGAGGGACAGTTGGCCGCCGAGGCGGCCGCGGCGACCGAGGCCGCGCAGGTTCACTGGGCGGCCCGGCTCGGTGCCCTGGACGAAGCGCCCCGGGGCGGGGTCGCCACCGGAGGGGCCGCCACCGGAGGCGTCGCCTGGTCCACCGGCATGGTGACCCACCGGCTGCCGGCCGCCTCCGGGGCCGCCCGGGGCGGGGTCTTCCCGGCCCTGCTGGACGCGGTCGGCGCGGCCGCCCGCCGGCTCACCGCGGGGGAGCGGGTGCTCGCGCTCGGCTACCCGTGGGGCGGCCGCCCGCCCGGTGCGGAGCCCGTCCTCGGCTGCTTCCTGAACACCCTCGTCCACCCGGCGCCGCCCGGGCCGG
Source organism: Kitasatospora sp. NPDC042419 (assembly GCF_056437345.1). Lineage (NCBI taxonomy): Bacteria > Bacillati > Actinomycetota > Actinomycetes > Kitasatosporales > Streptomycetaceae > Kitasatospora > Kitasatospora sp. NPDC042419. The sequence continues at coordinate 82,987 of NZ_JBWKAW010000008.1, read as the reverse complement.
AGCGGGGCCTCGACGAGCTCGGCGCCGAGTGGTGGGACGACCTCGACCACGCGGACACCCCGTACGACGAGGTGGTGCGCGCCGCCCGCTCGGCCGGTGCGCGCTGGTCCGGAGCCCTGGACGGCCTGCTGACCTTCGAGGACCTGAACCGCCGCCCGCCGCTGGTGCTCGGCGGCACCGCCGGCCGGGAGACCCACCTGGGCGGTCGCCCGCTCGCCGCGCCGCTGGCGGTCTCCGCCTCGCACGGCGAGGACCTGCTGGTCCGGCTGGCCTGGGACCGCGACCGCTACCGGGACGCGGACGCCGAGGCCGCGTTCGGGGAACTGCTGGCGACGCTCCGCCGCCACCTCGGCCCGGCCGGCTGAGCCCGGCCGACTCCTTCCGTCCGAACCTGCCTGCCCGCCCGCCTGCCCGCCAGCCCACCGACCCACCAGCCCACCGGCCCGCCTTGCCCGGCGCGCGCACCCGGGCCCGCCCGTCCTGATCCGAGCCCGAGCCCGAGCCCGCCCCCCGAACCCGAACGACCCGCCGCGCGCGCCACCACCCCCGGCCCGCCCGGCAGCGGCGGGCCAACCGTGCCCGCCCGCCCCGTCGAACCGCATACCAACCCGCCACCGTAAGGGAGTTGCCCATGTTCGCACTCTCCTCGTCGCAGGAGATCGTCTGGCTGCACGAGCAGATGCTGCCCGGCAGTCGCGCGTACAACTTCACCGCCGCCCTCGACCTCTGGGGGCCGCTCGACACCGACGCGCTCCGGGCCGGTCTGGCCGCCGTGATCGCCCACCACCCGGGCCTCCGGCTCGAACTGGTGGCCCGGTCGGAGGGGCTGCCGCTCCAGCGGGTCGGCACCCGGACCGAACCGCGCCTGCGCACCAGCGACTTCTCCGCCGAACCCGACCCCGAGGCGACGTTCCGGACCCTGCTCGCCGCCGAGGCCGAGGAGCCGCTGGACACCACGCAGGCACCGCTGCTGCGCTGGCACCTCGTCCGCCTCGCCGACGACCACCACCGGCTGATCCACGTCGAGCACCACCTCATCCACGACGGTCACTCGTTCGCGATCCTGCTCCGTGACCTCTTCACCGTCTACCGGGCGCACGTCCTCGGCGGGACGGCCGAACTGCCCGCGGCCCCTTCCTACGAAGACCACGTGCGCGCCGCCGGACCCGCGCAGGACGCCGCCAGGGAGCGTGGACTCGCCTACTGGAAGCGCGAGTTGGCCGATGCCCCGGTGGACCTGACGCTACCCGGGCTGGCCCGTCCGGGAGCGGTGCGCCGGCACCGCGGCGGCCAGCTGCGCCAGTCGATCGGCGCCGACCTCGCCGAGCGGCTGCGCGAGCGCGGCCGGCGCGACGGGCACACCCCGTTCTCCACGCTGCTCACGCTCTTCGCCGAACTCCTGCGCCGGCAAAGCGGCCACCGCGAGCTCATGGTCGGCACCGCCGTCGGCAACCGCCCGCCCGGCTTCGAGGGCACCGTCGGCATGTTCGTCAACACCGTCCCGCTGCGCCTGCGGCTCGACCCGGCGGCGCCCGGGACCGAGACGGTGGACGAGGTGACCGACGTCCTCTTCCGCGCGCTGCCCCACCAGGACGTGCCCGTCCAGGAGTTGACCCGCGAGCTGGGCCGGCACACCACCGGCGCGGACAACCCGCTGTTCAGCGTGATGTTCAGCGCACACGACGCGCCGCTGCCCGACGTCCAGGCGCCCGGGCTGGAGGTGTCGCTGTACGAGGGGTTCAACACCGGCACCACCCGCTTCGACCTCGACCTGGTGCTGCTGCCCGACGACCGCCGGGTGGTCGGCGAGAAGCTCGGCGCGCCCGGGATGACCCTGGTCTGGGACTACGACGCCGACCTGTTCGCCGAGGAGACGGCCGGCCTGCTCGCCGAGCGGCTGCTGGAACTGCTCCGCGACTACCTCGACCGTCCGGACGCCGTGCTCGCCGACCTCGCGCCGGCCGCGCCCGCCCCCGCCGGCCCGGAGCAGCCCGCCCTGGACTCGCCCGCCCTGGACCAGACCGCCCCGGACCAGACCGCCCTGGACCCGTCCGTCGACCCGGCCGCTCCCGACCTGTCCGTCCTCGACCCGGCCGCCGCCCACGACCCGGGCGCCCTCGCCCTGCTCGCCGGCGCCGAACGGATCGGCTACGGCGACCTCGACCGCCGCGTCGCCGCCCTCGTCGAGCGCCTGCGCGCCGCCGGCGTGACGCCGGGCCAGCCGGTCGCCACCGTGCTGCCGCGCGGCGTGGACAGCGTGGTCGCGCTGCTCGCCTGCCTCCGGTACGGCGCGGTGTACGCCCCGCTCTCCTCCGAGGACCCGCAGGCCCGGCTCGCCCTGCTGCTGGAGCGGCTCGCCCCGGCGCTGGTCCTCGCGACCAGGCAGAGCGCACTCGCGCTGCCCGGCGCCGTCGCCCCGGCCCTGCTGGACGGTCCGGCGTTCCCGAAGGCCGAGCCCGCCGCGGTGCTCGACGGCGCCGCGTACGTGATCCACACCTCCGGCTCGACCGGCGTGCCCAAGCCGGTCCTGGTCGGCCGCGCCGCGCTGGCCCGCTACACCGCCGCGATCGCGGCCCGCTACGGCCTCGGGCCCGCGGACCGGGTGCTGCTCTTCGCCCGCCCCTCCTTCGACGTGGCACTGGAGGAGGCGCTGCCCTCGCTGGCCGCGGGCGCCGCCCTGGTGCTGCCGCAGCGCGAGGTGCCGACCGGGCCGGAGCTGGTCGCGGTGCTGGCGGCCCGCGGCGTCACCGTCGCCAACCTGCCGACCAGTTACGCCCTGGCGGTCCGCGAGGACCTGCGCGAGGCACTGGCGGACGGCCGCTGGTCCCCGCGCCTGCTCGTCCTCGGCGGGGAGCGGCTGCCCGCGCGGGCCCTGCGCGGGCTGGCCGAGGGTACCGCCGTGACCGTGCTGAACGCCTACGGCGTCACCGAGGCGACCGTCACCTCCACCGTGCACGAGGTCACGGCCGCCGACCTCGCGGGCACCGGCCCGACCGGGAGCGACCCGACCGGGAGCAGCCCGACCACCACCGACCCGACCGCGACCGACCCGACCACCTCCGGTTCGACCACCACCGACCCGACCGCGACCGCCCCCGACGCCGACGCCGCCGAGATCCCGCTCGGCACCGAACTGCCCGGCGTGCGCGTGCACGTCCTGGACGAGGGCCTGCACCCGCTGCCGCCCGGCGCGGTCGGCGAACTCGCCGTAGGGGGCGACGCGCTGGCCGACGGCTACCTCGGCCTGCCGGAGGTCACCGCGGCCCGGTTCGTCACCGTCCCCGCACTCGGCGGGGAGCGGGTCTACCGCACCGGCGACCGCGGCTTCCGGGGCCTCGACGGACGGCTCCGCTTCCTCGGCCGCCGCGACAACCAGGTGAAGCTGCGCGGCTTCCGGATCGAGCTGGAGGAGATCGAAGCCGCCGCCTCCGCCGAGCTGGGCGGCCGCTCCTGCGCCGTCGTGCTGCACCAGGACGAGACCGCCGGCCCGCGCCTGCTCGGCTTCCTGGAGGGGGACGAGCAGCCCGACCAGACCGCGCTGCACGCCGCCCTGGCCCGCCGGCTCCCGGCCGGCCTGGTCCCCGCGGCCTGGACGGCGCTGGCCGCCATGCCGCTGCTGCCTGGCGGCAAGCCCGACCGCGCCGCCCTGGCCCGGATCGCCGCCGAGGCGCCCGACGGCCTCGCGGCGGCCGCGGCCGAACCGCAGGCCTTCACCGGCCCCGGCCAGGCCCTGGTCGCCGAGGCCTGGCGCGAGGTGCTCGGCCACGACCGGTTCACCGCCGACTCGCACTTCTTCGAGGTCGGCGGGCACTCGCTGCTCGCCGCCCGGCTCGCCGCCTGGCTGGAGCCGCGCCTGGGCACCCGCCCGCCGCTGCGCACGCTCTTCCAGCACCCCGTCCTGGCCGACCAGGCCCGCGCCCTGACCGGAGCCGACCAGTGAGCCTCTCCGCCCCGTCCGCCGTCCTCGAAGCCGGCCACCGCGAGCTCGTCGACGCCTTCGAGAGCTTCGTCCGGCGTGAACTCGAACCGCTGGCCGCCGAGTTGGGCGAGTCCGCCGAGCAGCCGCCGGCCGACCTGCGGACCTACGTGCGCAAGCGCTCCGCCGCGCTCGGCTTCTACGCCGGCGACTACCCGGAGGAACTCGGCGGCGCGGACATGCCGTTCACCGCCGTCGTGCTGCTCCACCACGCCGCCGGGCGCAGCGGCTGCGCGCTCGCCCCGTACGCGCTGGCCGGCTCCGACGGGCCCAGCCCGCTGCTGCGGCACGGCACGCCCGAACAGATCGAACGCCACCTCGTCCCGCTGGTCCGCGGCGAGCGGACCCGCTGCCTGGCACTCACCGAACCGCAGGCGGGCTCCGACGCGTTCCGGCTCACCACGACCGCCGTCCGGCAGGGTGACGGCTGGCTGCTGAACGGCCGCAAGACCTTCGTCAGCAACGCCGACCGGGCCGACCTCGCCCTGGTGGTCACCGCCACCGACCTCGGCGACGGCGCCGGGCCCACCGCCGGCGCCACCGCGTTCGTCCTTCCGATGGACCACCCGGGCCTGCGGATCGGCCAGCGGTACGAGGGCATGTCCGGCGAGCCGCTGTTCGAGCTGACGCTCGACCGGCTGCACGCCCCCATGGCGTCGGTGATCGGCGGCGAGGACGGGGTCGGCGCCGCCACCGCGCTCGCCATGGACAGCCTCTCCCGGGGCCGGCTGGTGGTCGCCGCGATGTGCAACGGCATCGCCGAGTACGCGCTGCGGCTCGGCGTCGAGTACGCCCGCGAGCGGCAGGCCTTCGGGCAGCGGATCGGCGACTACCAGCACATCCAGGAGCACCTGGTGAGCACCCGGGCCGAGGTCGAGGCCTCCAAGCTGCTCACCCTGGCCTGCGCCCGGCTGGTGGACGACGGCACCGAGGCCCCCGAGAACGCCGCGCTCGCCAAGCTCACCGCCTCCGAGACCGCCGTCCGGGCGGTCGACCGCTCGCTCCAGGTGCACGGCGCCACCGGCTGGGTGCGCGGACATCCGCTGGAGTTCCTCTACCGCTACGTCCGGATGACGACCATCATCGAGGGGACCTCCGAGGTCCAGAAGGTGATCGTCGCCAAGGCCATGGGCCTGGGGTGAGACCGCGATGACCGCCCGATCGACCTACGGAGGAACAGCAATGACGATCCGTCAGTCCGAGCAGCAGCAGTCCGGCGTCAGTATCGCCTACGGCCGTCCGCACCAGGACGGCGCGGTGCTCGACCTCTTCACCAGCTGGGCCCGCCGCACCCCGCACGCCCCGGCGCTGATCGACGGCGAGCAGACCCTGAGCTACGCCGAACTCGAATCTCTCGCAGAGAAGTTCGCCGACACCCTGGCCGAGCACGTCCGCCCCGGTGACCTGGTCGGCCTCTGCCTGGACCACTCCGCGGCCCTGGTCGCGGCCACCCTCGCCGTCGCCAGACTCGGGGCCGTCCACCTGCCGCTCGGGCCGCGCCCGGGCGAGCGCCGGCTCCAGGCCGTCGCCGAACAGCTGCGCCCCGCCTGCCTGATCGGCGACCCGGCCCTGCTGCCGCCCGCCCACCGGGACGGGCTCCACCGGCCGCTGGACGCGCCCGGCGCGCCCGGCGCCGTCGCGGCCTTCGCCGCCGACCGCACCGCGGGCGTCCGCGCCCCCGCCGGGACCCTGTACACCGTGCTCACCTCCGGCTCCACCGGCACCCCGAAGGCCGTCGCGGTCACCGAGTCCGCGCTCGGCGCGCTGCTGCAGTGGTACCGCGAGCTGACCGGCCTCGGCCCCGGCGACCGGCACAGCCTGCTCATCGGCGTCGCCTTCGACCCGCACCTGATGGAGCTCTGGGCCGCCCTCACCGCCGGCGCCGCGCTCAGCGTCGCCCCCGACGCCGTCCGTTGGGACCCGGCCGCGCTCACCGACTGGTGGCACACGGCCGGCATCACCGTCGGCGTGCTGCCCACCCCGCTCGCCGAACCCGTCCTCGACCGCCCCTGGCCTGCCGGACTCGCCCTGCGCCACCTCTGCGTCGGCGGCGACCGGCTGCGCCGCGCCCCCGGGGCGGACGTCACCGCCACCGTCCACAACGCCTACGGCCCGGCCGAGGCGACCGTCGTCACCACCGTGCACAGCATGCCGCCCGGCGCCGACCACGGCACCGACGCGCCGCCGATCGGCCGCCCGATCCCCGGCGCCGTCGTCCTGGTCACCGACGAGGACGGCCGCCCGGTGCCGCGCGGCCACGCGGGCGAACTGCGGATCGGCGGGCGGGGCCTGGCCATCGGCTACCTCGACGCCGACCTCACCGCCCGACGCTTCGTCTCGGCGCCCGACGAGGTCGAGGGCACCGACCGGGTCTACCGCAGCGGCGACCGCGTCCTGATGCGTGCCGACGGCGTGGTCGAGTTCCTCGGACGCCTCGACGACCAGGTCAAGGTCAGCGGGGTGCGGATCGAACCGGCCGAGGTCGAGGCCGCATTCGAACGCGACCCCCGGGTCCGCCGCGCCGCCGTCGCCGCCCGCCCCGGCCCGGCCGGCGGGGCCCAGCTGCTCGCCTTCGTCCAGCCCGCCCCGGAGGGCCCCGCACCCACGGGCGCCGAACTGCTGGACGCCGTCCGGCCGTGGCTGCCCGAGCAGGCCGTGCCGGGCACCGTCCGGCTGGTCGACACCTTCCCGCTCGACGCCAACGGCAAGATCGACCGGGCCGCGCTGCTCAAGGCCGAGGAGGCCGCCCAGCAGGCCGGACCGGGGCCCGAGGAGGCCGCCACCCCCACCGAGCGGACGGTGCTCCGGCTCTGCCGCGGGCTGCTCGGCCGCGCGGACCTCGAACCGGCGGACAACTTCCTGGACGTGGGCGGGAATTCGGTCGCCGCCGCCAGGCTGCTCGCCGCGCTGGAGGACGAGTACGGGGTGCGGCTGCGTGCCCCGCTGCTGCTGCGCCAGCCCGACCTGCGGGCCATCGCCCGGCTGATCGACGACCGGCTCCCGGGCGCCGTCGCCGCCGGCTGACGGGCCGCCGCACCTCCCGACCGCCGCCGCAGGGCACCCCGGCCAGCAGCCGGGGTGCCCGGAAGGGACCACCCCATGACCTCCGCCGCCGCATCCGCCTCCTCCGCCGCCGCGCTCGCCTCCGCCGCCGCATCCGCCTCCTCCTCCACCGCATCCGCCGCCACCGCGCCCGCCGGTGTGCGCACCGACGGCGCCACCGTCCCGGAGTTGATCGTCCGGCAGGCCGAGCTGAGCCCCCGGGCGCTCGCCGTGACCGACGGCTCCACCGCGCTGACCTACCGGGAACTCGTCACCAAGGCAAGCAGGTTGGCCGCCGAGCTGGCCGCCCGCGGGGTCGGCCCCGGCACCGCCGTCGGCCTGCTCTGCGCCCGCGCGACCCGCCAGGCCGTCGCCCAGCTCGCCGTCTGGTGGGCCGGCGGCCACGTGGTGCCGCTCGATCCCGCCTACCCGCGTCCGCGCCTCACCGCCATGCTCGACGACGCAGGCGTCCGGCTGACCGTCGGGGACAAGACGCTGCTCGCCGACGCCGGTCTCGCCGCGGACCGCTCGCTGGCGCTCACCGAGTCCGGTCGCGCCGAGTCCGGCACCGTCGAAGCCGCCGAAGGCGCCGAAGTCACCACGCCCGCCGGCCCCGCCCCGGCCGCGGTCGCCCTCGTCTACTTCACCTCCGGCTCCACCGGGCAGCCCAAGGGCGTCCAGGTGCCGCACAGCGCCGTCGCCGACCTGGTCACCGCCCCCGACGGGATCGCGCTCGGCCCCGGCGACCGCGTCCTGCTCCACTCGCCCGCCGCCTTCGACGCCGCCACCTTCGAACTGTGGGCCCCGCTGGCCCGCGGCGCCGCCGTCGCCGTCTCGCCCGCCGAGCGCCCCACCCCCGAGGAACTCGCCCGCGACATCGAGCGGTTCGGCGTCACCACCGCCTTCATCACCACCGCACTCTTCCACCAGCTGGCGGCCCGCCGCTCGCGGATCTTCGGGGTCCTGCGCACGCTGATCGTCGGCGGCGAGGCGCTTTCCGCCGAGCACGCGGACGCGGTGCTGCGCGCCTTCCCATGGCTCGATCTCGTCAACGCCTACGGGCCCACCGAGGCCACCACCTTCACCACCCTGCACCGCATCCGGCCGGCCGACTGCACGGGCCCGGTCCCGATCGGCCTGCCCTTCGGCGGCGCCCGCACCCACGTCCTCGACGCGGACCGGCGGCCCGTCCCCGACGGCACCCGCGGCGAACTGTGGATCGCCGGCGCCCGGTTGGCGCTCGGCTACCTCGGCCGTCCCGAGCTGACCGCCGAGCGGTTCGCGGAACTCCCCGGCCTCGGCCGGGCGTACCGCACCGGTGACGGCGCCGCCCGGCGCCCCGACGGCACTCTGGAGTTCCACGGGCGGCTGGACGACCAGGTGAAGGTCCGCGGCTTCCGGATCGAGCCCGGCGAGGTCGAGCACGCGCTGCGCAGCCTGCCCGAGGTCGCCGAGACCGCGGTGGTGGTCCGCCGGGCCGGCTCTGAGGACGCCGCGCTGACCGCCTACGTGGTGCCCGCCGAGGGCACCCGTCCGGTGCCCGAGGCGCTCCGCCGGCAGCTCGCCGAGCGGCTCCCGGCCCACCTGGTGCCCACCGCCTGGACCGTGCTGGACGCCCTGCCGCTCACCGGCAGCGGGAAGGTCGACCGCCGGGCCCTGGCGGCCGACGACCGGCCCGCGTCCGGCGCGGCCGCCGGGCCCGGCACCGGAGCCGTGCTCACCCCGATCCAGCAGGTCGTGGCCGCCGCCTGGTCGCGGGCCCTGGAGCACCGGGTGACCGAGCCCGACGCGGACTTCTTCGCCGAGGGCGGCCACTCCCTGCTCGCCATGTGGGTGGTCGACGACCTCCGCGAGGACCTCGGCGTCGAGCTGCCGCTCGGTGACTTCCTCGACCACCCGACCGTGGCCGGCCAGGCCGCCCTGATCGAAAGCGCCCTCCTCGCGGCCGAGTCGGGCGCGTCCGGTGAGCCCGACGAGCCCGGCGTGTCCGGCGTGTCCGGTGACGCCGGCGGGTCCGCCGCGTCGGCCACCCCCGCCACCCCCGCCGAGACCGCCGAGACCGCGGACGGCGCCGTCGCCGCGCCCGCCGCCCACCCCCAGGAGTCCACCCGATGACCGCCCCCGCCGACCGGACCGGACCGGCCTCTCCCGTCGACCAGGCCGCACTGCTCCGCCGCGCCCGCCTCCGGGTGGCGGACGCCTCCGCGGACCGGGCACCCGCCGTCCCCGCCGACAGCACCGGCTCCGCCGACCCCGCCACCACCACCGAGCCCGTCCGGACCGCCGGCGCCGGCGGCCGCGGAACCGGGCCGGTGCCGCGCACGAACGCCACCGGCCCGGCCCCGCTCTCCCACGCCCAGCAGCGCATGTGGCTGATGGAGCGGCTCGGCCAGGGCGGCGCCCGCTACCACGTGCCGCTCGCCACCCGCCTGCGCGGCCCGCTGGACCTCGACGCGCTCGCCACCGCCCTCACCGGGCTGACCGCCCGCCACGCCGTGCTGCGCACCCGCTACGGCCATCGCGACGACCGGCCCCACCAGGAGACCGGGCCGGTCGTCCCGGTTCCGCTCCCCGTACTGCCGGCCGCCCCGGACGGAGCCGCGCCCGCCGGAACCGCGCCCGCCGGAGCCGCCCCGGACACCGGTGCCGAGACCGGCGCGGCCGAAAGCACCCCCGGAACCGCGGCCGCACTGCTGCACGCCGAGGCGGCCCGCCCCTTCGACCTCGCCGACGGCCCCGTGCTCCGCGCACTCGTCCTCCGGCACGCCCCCGAGGACCACACCCTCCTCCTCACGCTCCACCACATCGCCGTCGACGGCGGCTCCCTGCCGATCCTCGCCGCCGACCTCGCAGCCCTCTACGCGGCGGCCACGGAGCACCGCCCGGACGGCCTCCCCGACCCCGGACTCCCGTACGCCGACTACGCCCGCTGGGAGCGCGGCCGCGACGGCGAGCTCGCCGCCGCGGCCGCCGACCGGGCCGCCCGGCTCGCCGGCGCCCGGCCGCTGTCCCTGCTGCGCCCGGTACCGCCCGGCACGCCGGAGCGGTCGGCCGCCCTGCACAGCGCCCCGCTCACCGCCGACACCCTCGAAGGCCTGCGCCGGTTCGGTGCCCGGCACGGCGCCACCCTCTTCGCCGTCGTCCTGGCCGCGGCCTTCGCCGCCCTGCGCACCGCCACCGGCGAGCCCGATCTCGTCCTCGGCTGCGCGGGCGGCCACCGGGCCCGGCCCGAGCTGCGCCGGCTGGTCGGACTCCAGGTCAACACCCTGCCCGTCCGCGCCGAACTCCCCGGCGGCGACCCGACCTTCGCCGAGGTCCTGGCCACCGTCCGGACGGCGCTGCTCGACGCACAGGTGCACCACGACGTCCCGTTCGACCTGGTCGTCGAGCGGCTCGGCGCCGCCGCCCGCAGCGAGGACGGCACCGCGCTGCTCTCCGTCAGCTGCGACCTGGCCGGTCCGCCGGAGCCGCTCGCCCTGCCCGGCCTCTCCGCCGAGGCCGTCGACATCGACCTCGGGCTCGCCAAGTTCGGCCTCACCCTGCTGGTCGAGGAGGGGCCGCACCCGCGCTGCCTGCTCCAGCACGACCCGGCCGCCCTCGACGAGCCCACCGCCCGCCGTCTGCACGCCGCCTTCGCCGACCTGCTCACGGCCGTCGCCACCGGCGCCGACCGCCCGCTGTCCGAGCTCCCCGGCACCCGCCTCAACACCCCGGCACCCGCCGCCCCGGCCGCTCCCGGCGGGCCGGAACACCCGGCCGTCGCCGCCCTGCTCGCCGATCCCCGGGTCGCCGACGCGGCCGTACTCACCCCCGACCACGGGCCGGCCCTCGCCTACGCCGTCGTCCGGGGCCCGTCCGCACCCGGCGGCAGCGAACTGCGCGCCGCCCTCCGCCGACACCTGCCGCCCGACCGGATCCCCGCCGCCGTCACCCTCCTGGACACCCTGCCCCGCCGCCCCGACGGCACCGTCGACGCCACCCGCCTCCCCGGCGCGCCGCCCACCTCCGCGGGAACAGGCGCAGACACCGGCACCGGCGCCGCGGGCGCGGCCCATCTGGACGCAGTGCTGGCGGCGTTCGGGGAGCTGCTGGGCGGGCGCCCGCCGGCGGACGGGGACTTCTTCCGGCTCGGCGGCCACTCACTGGTGGCGGTCCAGCTCGCGGAGCGGCTGCGCACCGCCACCGGACTGCCGCTGACCGGCCTGGACGTCCTCGAACAGCGCACGCCGCAGGCCCTGGCCACCCTCCTCGCCGCCCGCGCGGATGACCGCCGCTCCACCGCCTCCGCCACCCGGAGCACGGGTGGCCGCAGCACGGCCGTCCGGGCCGGCACCGTGCTGCTCACGGGAGCCACCGGCGGCGTCGGCGCGGCCGTCCTCCAGGAGCTGCTCGCCCAGGGCCGCCCGGTCCGCGCGCTGGTCCGCCCGGAGTCCGCGCACCTGGTCGCCCGCAGCGGGGTCGAGATCGCGGAGGGCGACCTCGCCGACCCGGACAGCCTGCGCCGGGCCGTCGACGGCGTGGACGCGGTCATCCACTCCGCCTGCACCTTCACCGAGCACGACGTCGACATCGCCGCGATGCGCGCCCTGGTCGACGGCCGGCGCGGCGAGGGCGGCTTCGTCTTCGTCAGCAGCATCGACGCGTACGGGCGCCCCGCGCCGGGCGAGGTCCCCGAGGCCGGGCCGTCCGTCGAACCGGTCAGCCCCTACGGGCGGGCCAAGCTGGAGTGCGAGCGGATCCTCCTGGAGTCCGCCGACGGCCGCGGGCCCGGGACGGTGGTCCGATCGCCGCTGGTCTGGGGCCCGCACCGGCGGCTGCGCGACCAGCTCCGCTGGGGAGCCACCGGCGCGCTCTACCAGGACGCCCTGGCGGGCCGGCCGATCACCCTGCCACCGCCGGCAGCGGAGAGCGGCCACGACTGGTACGGCGCGAGCTGGGTGCACTCGGCGGCCCTCGCCCGGGCCGTCACGGGCTGCACCACCCGGGCACCCGGCCGGGTGGTCAACGCGGTGAGCGGGCACGTCTCCTGGGCGGACTTCACCGCCGAACTGGTCCGCCTGCTCGGCTCGTCCGCTGCCGTCGTCGAGTCCGGGGACGCGGACCCCGAGCTGCGCCGCCCCTGGCGCTACCGCGCCGACGCGCTGGCCGACCTGCTCGGCCCCGAGCCCGGCGAGGACTGGCGCGCCGTACTCGCCGCCATGACCGGGCCGACCGGACCGACCGCGCCGACCGGCTGACCGCCCGACCGCCGTCCCCGCACACCCCGCCGCACACCCCACCTTCCCTCCCGGCACGCCCCACCCCGCCCGACCACGCCCGACCCCGCCCCACCCCGCGCGAGCGGACACCCCGCAGGCCTCCGGCCGACGGGGTGTCCGCTCGACTGCCACCACCGGAAGCTCAGCCGGTGCGCTCCCAGCGGTAGAACTCACGCGCCATCGCGTCCTTCGGCCCGCGCCAGGTGGCCGGGTCGTACGCCTGGACGTACGCGGTGAGCGCGTCGCTGACCGCCCGGAACTCCGGGTGGCCGACCACCTGGGCGACGGCCGGGCCGGGTGGCCGGTCCGCCTCGATCAGGTGGAGGTACACGTCGCCGAACTGGAACAGGCTCCGCCCGGTGACGCCGATCAGGTGGGGCAGCTCGCCCCGGTCGGACTCGGCGAACACCTCGGCGATGCCCCGGGCCGCGTCCGGCTTCATCCGGGCGACGATCAGCGCGCGGTGCGTCTGCGTGGTGAGGGGAGGCGTCGTGCTCACAGCTCCGCGGCCCTCTTCTCGACCTTCTCGCGGATCAGCTGCATCTGGATCCGGGAGTTGCGGTTGATGTGGTTGACCATGCCGTCGTCGTCGACCGGCGCGGTCGGCTTCATCGAGAAGTCCTGCACCCAGCGCATCTTGGTGCCGGACGGGACCTCCGCGTACTCCCAGCGGATGTCCATGAACTCGAACGGGCCGGGCTCGACCCGCCGGGCGCGGACCGCGAGCGAGGACCGGTCGGTGGTGCGCTCGGAGACCCAGCTCCACACCTTCCCGTCGTCGTCGGGGTGCATGGTCAGCCGGAAGGTGACCCGGTCGCCGTCCCGCTCCAGCACCTCGACCGAGGCGTACTCGCTGAACAGCTGCGGCCAGTTCTCCAGGTCGTTGGTGATCTCCCAGACCAGGTCGAGCGGTGCGTCGATGACGATCTCGTTGTCGGTGTGTCCGGCCATCTCAGGCACCCGCCTTCGCGGTGACGACGGAGTTGACCAGCTCCAGGAACTCGGAAGGGGTCTTCGCCGACTCCGCGCCGTTGGTGACCTTCACTCCGTGCCGGTTCTCCAACTCGCCGACCACGCCGAGCAGGCCGAGGGAGTCCACGCCGAAGTCGTCGAAGCTGGCGCCGGGGCGCTCCAGGTCGAGCGGGTCGACGGCGACGCCGGCCCGGGCCTGGATGAGCGTCGCGAGTTCGGGATAGCTGAGGGGGTTGCTCACGGGATGTCCCTTTCATAGCGAGCGAGTTGCGGTTGAGCAGTCGAGCGGTTGAACCGACGGACGGACGGACGGCCGTGTGACCGGTGCAGCGGTAGAGCCGTGGAGCGGTGGAGCTTTTCGGACAACCGGAGAGGCGGCGCGCGCGGGTCAGGCCTCCGGTTCGCCGCGCCGCAGCAGCAGCGCGGAGTTGGAGCCCATCAGCCCGCGGCTGAGCACCAGCGCGGTGCGCAGTTCGGCCGGCCGGGCGCGCCCGGTCACCAGGGCCAGGTCGTGTCCGACCTCGGTGACGTTGGGGGTGGGCGGCAGGACACCGTCCTCCATGGCGAGTACGGCGGCGGCCGTGTCCAGCAGCGGTGCGCCGCAGTAGGCCCGGCCGGTACCGGACTTGGGTGCGGTGACCGGGACGCGTTCGGCGTACGGGCCGAGCGCGTCGGCCAGGGCGAGCGCCTCGGCGCGGTCGGCGGCGGGGACGCCGAGGGCGTCGGCGAAGACCACGTCGACCTCCTCCGGCGAGATCCTGGCCTCTTCGAGGGCGATCCGGATCGCCGCGGCCAGGCCCTCCCGGGAGGCCTCCCAGCGGGAGGCCCCGGTGAAGGTGGCGCCGTGTCCGGCGATGTACGCCCGGACGGCGGCCCCGCGCCGGCGGGCCGTCCGCTCGTCCTCCAGCAGCAGCATCGCGCCGCCCTCGGCGGGCGCGAAGCCGTTGGCCGCGGGGGAGAACGGCAGGTAGGCCCGGTCGGGCCGGTCGGAGAGGCTCAGCTCGGGGTAGCCGAGCTGGCACACCATCGAGTACGGGGCGAGCGGGGCCTCGGCGGCGCCGGCCACCACCGCGTCGGTGCCGCGTTCGATGGCCCGGGCGGCGTGGGCCAGGGCGTCCAGGCCGCCGGCCTCGTCGCTGGCGACCACCCCGCACGGGCCCTTGTAGCCGCCGCGGATGGAAACCTGGCCGGTGCTGGCGGCGTAGAACCAGGCGATCGACTGGTAGGGGCCGACGAACTGCGGTCCCTTGCCCCAGAGTTGCTGGAGCTCGCCCTGGCCGAACTCGCCGCCGCCGGAGCCGGCCGCGGTCACCACGCCGACCGCGTACGGGTCTTCCGGATCGGGGACGTACCCGGCGTCCGCCACCGCCTGGTCGGCGGCGGCCATCGCGTAGTGCGTGAAGCGGTCGGTCTGCACCAGGTAGCGGCTGTCGATGGCGGCCGCCGGGTCGAAGTCCCGCACCTGGCCGGCGACGCGCAGGGGGAGGTCCCCGCAGCCCTCGCGGGATATCCGGTCGAGGACGCTCACGCCCTGCCTGGTGGCCTTCCAGAAGGCGTCGGCCCCCACGCCGTTCGGCGCCACCACGCCGAGGCCGGTGATCACCGCCCGGCGGTTCTGCTGACGTGACGTCATGGATCTCACCCCGTTCTTGTGAGCACGACGGCGGACTGGAATCCGCCGAACCCGCTGCCGACCGAGAGGATGTGGCGCAGCGGCATCTCCCGCGCGGTGCGCGGTACGTAGTCGAGGTCGCACTCCGGGTCGGGTGTCTCGTAGTTGGCGGTGGGCGGAACCACCCCGCGGTCGAGCGCGAGGGTGCAGGCGACCACCTCGATCGCGCCGATCGCGCCGAGCGAGTGCCCGACCATGGACTTGATCGAACTCATCGGCGTCCGGTAGGCGTGCTCGCCGAGCGAGCGCTTGACGGCCGCCGTCTCGTGCCGGTCGTTCTGCTTGGTGCCCGAGCCGTGCGCGTTGACGTAGTCGACGTCGGTGCGCTCGACCCGGGCGTGGGCGAGTGCGTGGTCGATCGACCGGGACATCTCCAGCCCCTCCTGGGTGAGGCCGGTCATGTGGTAGGCGTTGCCGAAGGTGGCGAAGCCGCCGATCTCGCCGTAGATCCGGGCGCCGCGCCGACGGGCGTGCTCCAGCTCCTCCAGGACGAGTACGGCGCCGCCCTCGCCGAGCACGAAGCCGTCGCGGTGGGCGTCGAACGGCCGGGAGGCGTGCGCCGGGTCGTCGTTGCGTTCGCTGGTGGCCTTGATGGCGTCGAAGCAGGCGACGGTGATCGGCGAGATCGGCGAGTCGGAGGCGCCGGCGATGCAGATGTCGGCGCGCCCCTCCTCGACGGTCTGGAAGGCGTACCCGATGGCGTCGAGGCCGGAGGTGCAGCCGGTGGAGACGGTCTGCACCGGGCCGCGGGCGCCGGTCCGCTCGGCGACCGCCGAGGCGAGCGTGGAGGGCGCGAAGGCCCGGTGCAGCTGCGGCTCGGCGTGCCGGTGGTCGACGTCCCAGCGGGCGCCGCCGGCGCTGACCAGCGCGTAGTCGTGCTCCAGCCGGGTGGTGCCGCCGACGGCGGTGCCGAGCGAGACGGCGATCCGCCACGGGTCCTCGGCGGCCAGGTCGATCCCGGAGTCGGCGACCGCCTCGTCCGTCGCCACCATGGCGAACTGGACGTAGCGGTCGGCCCGTTGGACTTCGTCCGGGCCGAGCCCGTGGGCGCCCGGGTCGAAGTCGCACTCGGCGGCGATCCGGGAGCGGAACCCGGTGGGGTCGAAGAGCGTGATGCCCCGGGTCGCCGTCCGCCCGGAGGTGAGCAGGTCCCAGAACGCCGGGACGCCGACTCCGCCGGGCGCGACCACGCCGATTCCGGTGACGGCGACCCGTCGCCGGTTCACGAGGCCACCTTGGCGTGTTCCGGCGGGGCGGAGGTGCCGACCGGCTCGGTCTCCTCGGTGTCGACGTGGCCGAGCTCGGGGCGGGGCGCCAGCGGGCCGAGGTGGAAGACCATCCGGGCCTCGGTGTCGCCGACGTTGCGGAACCGGTGGCGCATGTCGATCGGGATCATCAGGCCCTGTTCGGGCTTGAGCACCCGGGTCTCGCCGTCCAGGTCCACCTCCAGGTCGCCGGAGACGACGAAGACGAACTCCTCGGAGTACGGGTGGTAGTGCTCGCCGATCCGCTCACCGGGCTGCACGATGGCCAGCCCCATGAACCCGCTGGTGGCGCCGCAGGTGGCCGGGGTGAGCATGGCGCGCAGGTCGCCGCCGCGCCGGCGGTTCTCCGGCGCCTCGGAGACGTGCACGATCCGTGGGTACTGCGTGGACATGGTTTCTTCCTTACGGATGTCGGGATCGGTGATCGGGGTCGAACCTGGGAGCCGGCGGAGCCGACGGGGTGTCGACGGGTGTCGACGGGCACCGACGGGTTTCGACGAGTACTGACGCTCCGTCAGACCGGCTGGGAGGTGCGGTCGGTGACCGGGTTCATGGCGCGCGCGGCGAGGAAGGCGCTGAGTCCGGCGACGGTCCGAAGGTCACCCTCGGAGCCGAGGTCGAGCAGCCGGCCGAGGACGGCGGCCTCGCGCTCGCCGGCGACGCCGAGCGCCGCCGCCGGGTCCGCCTCGGCGGGGACCCGCAGGTCCACCAGGCGGACCACGACGTCGTCCCGGTGGAAGACGGTGCTGGTCACCACCGGGCCGGTCGGGTCGACGGTGGCGAGGTTGTCGTAGTCGGCGAGCAGGTCGGCCACGGCCTGGCCGTTGCCGGGCTTGACCGGGTAGAGGACGGCGTGCCGGTGCAGCCGCCCGGAGGCGGGGGAGCCGGCGATCGCCTGGTGCTCGGCCGGCAGCGCGGCCCGGGCGAAGAAGGCGCGCGCCGCCTGCGGATCGCCCAGCTGACGGGCCTCCTCCAGGTACGGGTTGATCGCCTCCTCGACGGCCCGCACCTCGGGCTGCATGGCGACGTGCCGCAGCGCGTCGCCGAGGCTGCCGATCACCTCGACCGCCCGGACCACCCGGTTGCCGTGCATGAACAGCGAGGTGCGGCGCAGCCGGGTGGTGTCGTCGACCTCGGCGCGGGGCGAGGTGTAGCCGGACAGGATCCGGGCGACCTCCGGCTCGCTGCCGGGCTTGACGGTGAAGGTCAGGGCGTGCCGGACGACGCCGTCGGGGCCGGGGTCGGCCTTGGGCGGGCCGGCCTGTCCGACGGGGGCGGTCCGCGGCAGGCCCTCCGGGACCTCCTGCGGGGCCCGGGTGCCGGTGGCGCCGGCGGCCGAGGTCTCGCGGAGGATGGTGTAGCGCAGCGACCGGAAGGTGTCGCTGACGCAGCCGTGCATCGGCTTGACCATCTCCCGGTGGGCCGGGCTGTCCACCCACTCCAGGAAGGTCTCCTGGTCCTCCCACTCGCTGGTGATGAGCCACTGCCGGGGGTCGTTGATGGACTGGCAGAGCTGGTCGCTGACGTGGCCGGGGACGCCGGCCACCTGGTGGCGGAGCTGCTCGTACACGTCCATGAAGCGCTGCTGGGCGCCGTCCTGGATCTCCAGCATCAGCACCACCCGCAGGCGGGTCTCGGATTCGGAGTGCTGCCGCGCGGGCGGTTCGGACAGAGTCGTCATGATCCACTTTCTGCTTCTGGGCCGTACGCGTCGGGGGCCGCGTGCGGCGGCTCCGGGCCGGAGGGGCCGGGTGGCCTCCGGCGGGGGAGGGCGGTGCGGTGGCGGTCGGCCGGTCGGGGTCGGCGCCAGGCCTGAGGTCGATCGTGCGCGGCGGGAACGGGTGGCGCGAGATATGCGGGCCATCCGAGCGAAGCGGCGGCAGAACGCCCCCGGCGCGGGGGATGGAAGAACGGGGCCGCTGTGTCCGAGAGCCCCGTCGAGGGCGGCTCCGAGCCCGCATCAGGGCCCCGAACCCCCGTACAGGCTGGAGCAATTGATGAATCCGAAGGTTGACGACCGGGTGCCGGTCCTGATCGTCGGCGGCTCGCTGGTCGGGCTGTCGGCCTCGCTCTTCCTGGGCCGACTGGGTGTCAGACACCTCCTGGTCGAGAAGCACGCCGACACCTCGCATCACCCGCGTGGCCGAGGCAACAACGTCCGCACGATGGAGCTGTACCGGGTGGCCGGGATCGAGCCGGCGATCCGCGAGGCGGCCTCGGTGCTGGCACCGAACCACGGCATCCTGCAGGCCCCGTCGCTGACCGGGGAGGAGCAGGAGTGGCTGTTCCGCGAGATCGACCCGGGCGGGCGGCTGGCCCGCTTCAGCCCGAGCGCCTGGTGCCTGTGCAGCCAGAACGACCTGGAGCCGGTGCTGCTGCGCTCCGCCCGCGAGCTGGGTGCGGACATCCGGTTCTCGACCGAGCTGATCTCCTTCGAGCAGGACGCCGAGGGCGTGACGGCGCTGCTGCGCAGCCGGGAGACCGGCGAGGAGCGGCGGGTGCGGGCCGACTACCTGGTCGCGGCGGACGGCCCGCGCAGCCCGGTCCGGGAGGCCCTGGGCATCGGCCAGAGCGGCAAGGGCGAGCTGTTCCACAACGTGAGCATCACCTTCCGGGCGAAGCGGCTGGCCGAGGTGGTGGGCGACCGGCACTTCATCGCCTGCTACCTGACCGCTCCGGAGGCGGACGGCGCGCTGCTGCCGGTGGACAACCACGAGGAGTGGGTGTTCCACGCGCCCTGGCACCCCGAGCACGGCGAGCCGCTGGAGGCGTTCACCGACGAGCGCTGCGTGCGGCACATCCGGGCCGCGGTCGGCGTGCCGGAGCTCGACGTCGAGGTCACCGGGAAGGCCCCGTGGCACGCGGCCGAGCGGGTGGCCGACAGCTACTCCGCCGGGCGGGTCTTCCTGGCCGGGGACGCGGCGCACGAGATGTCCCCGACCGGGGCGTTCGGGTCCAACACCGGCATCCAGGACGCCCACAACCTGGCCTGGAAGCTGGCCGCGGCACTCTGCGGCTGGGCCGGCCCGGGCCTGCTGGAGACGTACGGGAGCGAGCGGCGCCCGGTCGCCCGGGTGACCGGCGAGCGGGCCTCGGCCCGGTCGGCCGAGCACAGCCACCCGGGGTACGCGGTGGTGCCCGGTGTCGGCCGGCAGGCCGGCGTGCTGTCGGTGGCGCTCGGCTACCGCTACCGGTCGGGCGCGGTGACCGGGACCGACCCGGACGGCCCGGTGGTGCCGGAGGCCTTCGAGTCGGCCGGCGAGCCGGGCAGCCGGGCACCGCACCAGTGGCTGCTGCGCGCGGGTGTCCGGCTCTCCACCCTCGACCTGTACGAGCAGGCGATGGTGCTGCTGACCGGCCCGGAGGGCGGGTCCTGGCACGCGGCGGCGCGGCGGGCCGCGGACCGGCTGGCCGTCCCGCTGGACGCGTACCGGATCGGGGAGGGCGTCGACGACGACCTGGCGCCCGAGCCGGGCACCGACTTCGCCGCGCTGCACGGGGTGCGCCCGGACGGCGCGGTGCTGGTGCGGCCGGACGGGTTCGTCGCCTGGCGGGCCGAGGGCGCGGCCGACGACCCGGAGGCGGCGGTGGAGCGGGCGCTGCGCGAGGTGCTGTCGCTGTAGCGGCCCCCGCCCGACGAACGGGACGGGCCCGCCGGTCGGTCGACCGGCGGGCCCGTCCTTCGACTGCGTCGAGGCATGTGGCGGGGCGTCAGTGGCCGCCCGCGTCGACCACCTCGACGTCCTCGATGTTCTGCTCGATCACCTCGGCGGGCAGCGCGACCCGGATCGCCCAGTAGTAGACGACCAGCGAGAAGGACGCGACCGCCGCCATGTCCCACCACATCGGGATGCGGCCGGTGCCCTCGCCGAAGCCGCCCTGCCAGGAGATCAGGCCGAGGCCGAGCAGGTAGGCGGGCAGCCACTGGGCGGGCCGCCAGTCCATCCGCGGGGCGTTCGGCAGGCCCTTGCGGGTGGCGTACAGGGCGTAGCTGCCGAGCAGCACGTAGCCGATGACGATGGCGATGCCCAGGCGGGACAGGGTGTGCCAGCCGGACCAGTAGATGATCAGGCTGGAGACCACGAAGGACATCGGGGCGATGACCGCGCCGCCGGGCAGGCGGTACGAGCGCTCGCGGGCGGGCAGCCGGCGGCGCAGCGCGCCGAAGGCCAGCGGCGCGCCGGCGTACATCAGCACGCTGGCGGAGACGATGAAGCCGACCAGCTCCTGCCAGCTCGGGAAGGGCAGGAAGCAGATGACGCCGGTGACGAAGGACATGACCAGGCCGAACCACGGCACACCGCGCTTGTCGACGCGCTCGAAGAGCTGCGGCGCGTAGCCGTTCTTGCTGAGGCCGTAGGCGATGCGCGAGGTGGAGGTGGTGTAGATCAGGCCGGTGCCGCCGGGGGAGACGATGGCGTCGAAGTACAGCACCCAGGCCAGCCAGCCGAGGCCGACCAGGGTGGCGAGGCCGGCGAACGGGCCGTCGATGCCGGGGAAGTCCAGCTTGTCCCAGCCGTCGGCGAAGGAGGCGGCGGGCAGGGCGGCGATGAAGACGACCTGGAGCAGCACGTAGATGACGGTACCGATGGCCACCGAGCCGAGGACCGCGCGGGGGATGTCGCGCTTGGGGTTCTTGCTCTCGCCCGCCAGCTGGATCGCCTGCTCGAAGCCGAGCAGGGCGAAGATGATGCCGCTGGCGCTGACCGCGGTCAGCACGCCCTTGATGCCGAACGGCGCGAAGCCGTGCGAGGTGAAGTTGGAGCCGTGGAAGTTGGTCACGGCCAGGACGAAGATCGCGAACAGCGGGACGAAGATCTTCAGCCAGGTGGTGGCGCTGTTGGTGCGGGCGAGGACCCGGACGCCGAGGAAGTTCACCGAGACGAAGAGGCCCATCAGCAGCACCGCGACGACGAATCCGCTGGGGGTGAGGGTGCCGTTGTCGTTGAGGAGGCCCTTGGCGAACTCCCAGTGACCGGCGTAGCCGATCATGGCCTCGACCTCGATCGGCGCCACGGTCGCCGCCTGGAGCCAGGAGAACCAGCCGAAGGACATGCCGGCCAGGCCGCCGAAGGCGTAGTGCGGGTACCGCGCGGTGCCGCCCGCCACCGGGAACATGCCACCGAGTTCGGCGTGCACGAAGGCGAGCAGGACGATGGCGACCGCACCGATGCCCCAGGAGATGAGCGCCGCCGGTCCGGCGACGACGACGGCGTTCTTGGCGCCGTACAGCCACCCCGATCCGATGATCGAGCCGACGGAGGCCCACATCAGGCCGATCAGGCCGATCTCGCGGCGGAGCGACCGGTGGGTGGTGGCTCCGCCGTCGGGTCCGGCACTGGTGCCGGGCGGGGAGAGCTGGTTGAGGGATGCCATGCGCGGTCTCTCTGTGGTGAGGGGGCCCCGGCGGCCGGGGCGCAAAGAGTTGCCACACAGTAGGCGTATTCAGAGACCTCTGCACAGATTTCATTACTGAATGTTTACCTACTTCGCGGGATATTCCCGCAGGTAGGAGGCCCTCTGTTCATGCACCCGTTACGTGACCGACGGGTAGTTTCGGTATTTGAGCGCGAATTGAGCTTCGCTTCGGAGTCGTGCAATATGGACGTCCGATGGATTCATAGAAATGGCGTTCGCCGCATATCGATGCCGCCGCGTGGCGCGCCCGCCCGCCGGAGCCGGCCGTACCTAACCTGGGGCGATGACCGACCGCCCCGCCGGGCCCCGCGCGCAGTTCCACCACCGATCGCTGTCGCCGTTGCGCGAGCACCTGCGCGAGTCGTTCTGGTTCGCCCCGCTGCTCGCCTGCCTCGCCGCCCTGCTGCTGGCCGGGCTGACCGCCGAGCTGGACGAGGCGGCCGTCTCGCAGAGCGTCGCCGAGTCCGGCTCGGCCGATGAGCTGATGCGGTTCAACAGCGCGGCCAAGTCCGTGGTGTCGACGGTCAGTTCGGCGATGCTCACGTTCATCGGCGTGGTGTTCTCGATCTCCCTGGTCGCCCTCCAGATGGCCGCCAGCCAGTTCTCCCCGCGGGTCCTGCGGCTCTACGTCCGCAGCCGGCTGACCAAGGCGACCTTCTCGGCCTGCCTGGCCACCTTCCTGTTCGCGCTGCTGGTCCAGTTCAGCTACGACGACTCCACCGACCCGGCGGAGGTCACCTCCGTCCCGGTCTTCTCCGGCGTGGTGGCCGTCCTGCTGGTCCTGCTCAGCATGGGCCTGTTCGTGCTGTACGTGCAGGCCACCACGCGGCTGCTGCGGGTGACCCACGTGATCGACCGGGTCGCGCGCGAATCGGTGGACGCGCTGCTCCAGTACCGGCTGATGCCGCCCGAACCGGCGCCGCCCGCCGTCCCCGACGACGCGTTCACCGTGCTGCACGAGGGCCGCTCCGGAGTGCTGCGCGACGTCAACATCGGGCGGTTGCTGCGGATCGCCCGCAAGCACGACGCGGTGCTCCACCTGGTGCCCCGGATCGGCGACTTCATCGCCCCCGGCACGCCGGTGGTCCGGGTCGCCGGCGCCCGGCCGCCGCGCCCGCGCCGGATCGCCTGGGCGCTCGACGTGGGCGTGGACCGCACCATGTACCAGGACCTCAGCTTCGGCTTCCGGCAGCTCGTCGACATCGCGATCCGCGCGCTCTCACCGGCCGTCAACGACCCGACCACCGCCGTGCAGTCGATCGACCGGATCCACCAGCTGCTGGCCATGCTGGTGCACGAGAGCTTCGGCGACCTCTGCTACCGGGACCGGCAGGGCGCGGTCCGCCTGGTCGAGCCGGTGCCGGACTGGCGGTGCATGGTCGACCTCGCCTTCACCGAGGTCCGCCTCTGCGGCGCCGGACACCCCCAGGTCACCCGCCGGCTGGCCGCCGCCCTGGACGACCTGCTGCGGATCACACCGCCCGGCCGCCGGCCCGAACTCCTCGAACAGCGCGCGCTGTTGGACCGTGCGGTGGCCGAGCAGCTGACCGACCCGGAGGTCCGCGCCTTCGCCCTGCGCCCGGACCGCCAGGGCATCGGCTGAACCACCCCGCCGCCTCCTGGCCCGCCGCCCTGCCGTCCCGCCGCCCTGCCGTTCCGCCGCCGGGCCGGGGCCGGGTCGGTCCGCGGCGTAGGGTGGCCCCCATGTGTTCCCGGATCCTGCCGCCGCCCGTCCGCTAGCGGGCGGCCCCTCCACGCACAGCCCGGCCCGGCGGCCCGCCGCCACCGGGCCGATGAGCGCCGCCCGCGTCACCGGTGGACCTCATCCGGCCGGGCCCCGCCCGGCACCCCGTCGTGGAGAACGAACGCATGACCACACATGTCGCCGTGCCGGTCCGGCACGGCCTGCTGTCCATCTCGGCCGCCGCGGTCGCCTGGGGCGTGGGCGGAGCCGTCGCGGCCCTGCTGCTGCGCACCGGAGGGATCGGCCCGGTGGCCGTCTGCTCCTGGCGGTTCGCCGTCGCGGCCGGCTGCCTCGCCCTGCTGCCCGCCCTGCGGCGCACGGCCCGGGGGCGGTGTGCCGGTGCCCCGTGCCGGGCGGCCGTCCTGACCGGGCTCGGACTGGCCGTCAGCCAGTGCGCCTACTTCGGCTCGGTCCAGTACGCGGGCCTCGGTCTCGGCACCCTGGTCACCATCGGCACCGGGCCGGTGTTCACCAGCCTCGGCGCCCACCTGCTGCTCGGCGAGCGGCTGTCCGGCCGGGCGTCGGCCGCGATCGTCCTCGCGCTCGGCGGGCTCGCGCTGCTGGTGGCCGCACCGGCGGCCGGTCCGCGCCCGGCGCTCGGGGTGGCGCTCGCGGTGCTGGCCGGGGCCGGGCAGAGCGGGCTGACGCTCTGGGCGCGCGGCGGCGGGTCGGCGCGCGCCTTGACCGGGGCGTTCGCCACCGGACTGCTCTGCCTGCTGCCGCTCGCGGTGGCGGAGGGCGGTGTGCTGCCCTCCGCCGGGGAGCCGCTGCCGACGGCCGCCGCGCTGCTGTTCCTCGGCACCGTGCCGACCCTTTTCGCCTATCGGTGGTACTTCGCCGGGTTGACGGTCGTGCCCGGGGCCACCGCGGCCGTCCTGGTGCTGCTCGAACCGGCCACCGCCGCGGTGCTCGGCGTCGCCTGCTTCGGCGAGCCGCTCACCCCGGCGCTGCCGGCCGGTTCGGCGCTGCTGCTGACCGCCGTCGCGGCCCTCACCCGCAGCACCGCGTAGCGGGGCGCGGCCGGTGCCCCGGCGGCCCGCGCCCCGCTGCTGCCGGGGCACGGGCCGGGGCGCGGGCCGGGCGCGGGCCCTCAGGGCACCGAGCGGAGCGCCGGCTGGCCCGGGACGAGCGACCGGAGCACCAGGTCGACGTGGACGTGGGCGGCCCCGGCGCGCAGCAGCGCGGTCGAGACGGCGCGCAACTCGTCCGGGCCGGTGCAGGCGAGCCGGAGTTCGAGGTCGGCGTCGCCGGCCAGGGCGAGGCCGCTCTGGACGGCGGGGAGCTCCGCGGCCAGCCGGTCGAAGTCGAGCGGGACGGGGCCGAAGCTCACCCGGGCGAGGGCCAGCAGCGGGCGGGCCTCCTCGGGCCCGGGCGCACCGGGGACGAGGTGGAGGGCGCTCACCGGCGCTGGAGCTGTGCGGCCGGTCGGTCGGTGACGGAGGGGCGGGACGCGCCTCGGGTGACCGGCGGCGCGACGAGGCGCGGGTCCAGGACCGGTTCGCCGACGCCGAGCGGGGCGGTGAGCGCGCGCAGCGCCGGTTCGCCGAGCTCGACGGCGGCCTGCCCGGCGCCGAGCAGTTCGGCCAGTGCGGCGGAGGAGCTGAAGCCGACCGCGCAGCGGCGGCCGTCGCGCAGACGGAAGAGGCGGAGAGCGGTGGTCCGTCCGGTGACGGTGACCGGGACGTGCCAGACGACGACGCGGGCCATGCGGGTGCTCCCGAGTGGTGGAGGGGCCTGCCGGAACTGCTCCTCCGACGCTAGGGCGGCACCGGGCGCCCGGACGCCGTCCTGACGCAGCGTTGACCGAATGCGGCGCTGCGTTGACGGAGTCCTGACGGTCGGCTGCACCGCTCATCGGACGGCACTCCCTATCATTCCCTATCCGTCCCCATCTCATGGTAGTTTGCGGACGTAAGGAGTCGTCGATCGGAAGGCATCCGGTGCCGGAGTACTACTCGGTGGAGCAGGTGGCCGAACTGCTGGGCCTGCACGTGCGGACGGTCCGCGGCTACGTCCGGGACGGCCGCCTCCGGGCGACCAGGATCGGCAAGCAGTACCGGATCGCCCGCCGTGACTTCGAGTCCTTCGCCGGAGCCGGAGCCGGAGCCGGGGTCGGCGCCGAATCCGAGGAACCGGCGGCGCCGGAGCCCGGCCCGCTGCACGTCGAGGCGTCCACCGTCGTCCAGATCGACGGCATCGGCACCCGGGAGGCCGTCCGGCTGTCCAACACCCTCGTCGCGCTGGTCTCCGGCCCGCGCGGGAACGCCGTCCCGACGCGGGTGGAGTCCTACCACAACGAGGAACGCGCGACGCTCAAGGTGATCATCCTCGGCGATCCGGCCGACACGGCCGAGCTGCTCGCCGTCATCCACACACTGACCACGGAGAACCGCCATGTCTGAGTCCGCCTCCCCGTCCGTCCCCGCCCCCGTCCCCGCCCCCGTCCCCCTTCCCGCCGCTCCGCCCACCGCCCTGCGGCTGCCCGCCGAGGGCCCGGCCATCCACGACGAGGCCGCCGCGATGGACGTCATCGGCGAGGCGTTCGGCTGCGACGCGGCGTGGGCGGTCGTCCCGGCCGAACGCTTCCCGGACGAGTTCTTCACCCTGAGCACCCGGATCGCCGGCGGCATCGTGCAGAAGTTCGCGACCTACCGGGTCGGGCTCGCGATCGTCGGCGACATCTCCCGGCACACCGCGCGCAGCAGTGCGCTGCGCGACTTCGTCCGGGAGAGCAACCGGGGCGGACAGCTCTGGTTCCTGGCCGACCAGGCCGAGTTCGACGCACGGCAGGCCGCCCTCACCGCCGTCCGCGACGCCACCCGCCGTTAGCCGGCCGCGCGCTCGGCTTGCCCCGGGCGCGCGCCGGGACGACCGTGGAGCTGACCGCCGTCCCGACCGCAGCCCTCGATCCGGACACCTCCTCGCACATCCGGACCGGGGGTAGGTGGAGCAAAGGGCCGATCACGAGATATCTTGACGTCAAGACGTTGGAGACGTGAAGCGGAGTACCGATGACTGACTCGACCATCATCTATACGCACACCGACGAGGCGCCGGCCCTGGCAACGTACTCGTTCCTGCCGGTCGTGCAGGCGTACGCCTCGACGGCGGGCGTGAAGGTGGAGACGCGCGACATCTCCCTCGCCGGGCGGATCATCGCGAGCTTCCCGGAGCGTCTGGAGGAGGGCCAGCGGATCGGCGACGCCCTCGCCGAGCTGGGCGCGCTCGCCAAGACCCCGGGCGCCAACATCATCAAGCTGCCGAACATCTCGGCGTCCATCCCGCAGCTGAAGGCGGCCGTCGCCGAGCTGCAGGCGCAGGGCTACGCGCTGCCGGACTACCCGGACGACCCGCAGACCGACGAGGACAAGGACGTCCGCGCCCGCTACGACAAGGTCAAGGGCAGCGCCGTCAACCCGGTCCTGCGCGAGGGCAACTCGGACCGCCGCGCCCCCGCGTCGGTCAAGAACTACGCCAAGACCCACCCGCACCGCATGGGCGCGTGGTCGGCCGACTCCAAGACCAACGTCGCCACCATGGGCGAGAACGACTTCCGCTCCACCGAGAAGTCCACCGTGATCGCGGAGGACGGCTCGCTGCGCATCGAGCTGCTCGCCGAGGACGGCACCACCACCGTGCTGCGCGAGTCCGTCCCGGTGCTGGCCGGCGAGGTCGTCGACGCCTCCGTGCTGCACGTCGCCGCCCTGCACGAGTTCCTGGCCGCCCAGGTCGCCCGCGCCAAGGCCGAGGGCGTGCTGTTCTCGGTCCACCTCAAGGCCACCATGATGAAGGTCTCCGACCCGATCATCTTCGGCCACGTGGTCCGCGCCTTCTTCCCGAAGACCTTCGACCGGTACGGCGAGGCGCTCGCCGCCGCCGGCCTGAACCCGAACAACGGCCTCGGCGGCATCCTCGCCGGCCTCGACGCGCTGGAGAACGGCGCCGAGATCAAGGCCTCGTTCGACGCCGAGCTGGCCGACGGCCCGGCCCTGGCCATGGTCGACTCGGACAAGGGCATCACCAACCTGCACGTCCCGAGCGACGTCATCGTCGACGCCTCGATGCCGGCCATGATCCGCACCTCCGGCCACATGTGGGGCCCGGACGGCCAGGAGGCCGACACCCTGGCCGTGCTGCCCGACAGCAGCTACTCGGGCGTCTACCAGGCCGTCCTCGACGACTGCCGCGCCCACGGCGCCCTGGACCCGGCCACCATCGGCTCCGTCCCGAACGTCGGCCTGATGGCCCAGGCCGCCGAGGAGTACGGCAGCCACGACAAGACCTTCGAGATCGCCGCGGCCGGCACCGTCCGCCTGGTCGACTCCGAGGGCAACGTCGTCCTGGAGCAGGCCGTCCAGCCGGGCGACATCTTCCGCTCCTGCCAGACCAAGGACCTGCCGATCCGCGACTGGGTGAAGCTGGCCGTCACCCGCGCCCGCGTCTCCGGCGACCCGGCCGTCTTCTGGCTGGACGAGACCCGTGCGCACGACGCCGTCCTGATCGAGAAGGTCAAGGCCTACCTGCCGGAGCACGACACCACCGGCCTGCAGATCGAGATCAAGGCCCCGGTCGAG
Source organism: Kitasatospora sp. NPDC042419 (assembly GCF_056437345.1). Taxonomy (NCBI): domain Bacteria; kingdom Bacillati; phylum Actinomycetota; class Actinomycetes; order Kitasatosporales; family Streptomycetaceae; genus Kitasatospora; species Kitasatospora sp. NPDC042419. Next base: position 55,066 of record NZ_JBWKAW010000008.1, on the reverse strand, counting down.
GCCACCACGTTCTCGCTGGAGCGCATCCGCCGCGGCGAGAACACCATCTCGGTCACCGGCAACGTGCTGCGCGACTACCTGACCGACCTCTTCCCGATCCTGGAGCTGGGCACCAGCGCCAAGATGCTGTCGGTCGTCCCGCTGATCAACGGCGGCGGCCTGTTCGAGACCGGCGCCGGCGGCTCCGCCCCGAAGCACGTCCAGCAGCTGGTCAAGGAGAACTACCTGCGCTGGGACAGCCTGGGCGAGTTCTTCGCGCTGGCCGCCAGCTTCGAGCACCTGGCCCGCACCACGGAGAACGCCCGCGCCCAGGTGCTGGCCGACACCCTGGACCGCGCGACCGGCACCTTCCTCAACGAGGACAAGTCGCCGAGCCGTCGCCTCGGCGGCATCGACAACCGCGGCAGCCACTTCTACCTGGCCCTCTACTGGGCCCAGGAGCTGGCCCAGCAGACCGCGGACGCCGAGCTGGCGCAGGCCTTCGCCGGTCTCGCCGAGGCGCTGGGCGAGCAGGAGCAGGCCATCGTCGACGAGCTGGTCGCCGTCCAGGGCGCGCCGGTCGAGCTCGGTGGCTACTACCAGCCGGACCCGGCCAAGGCCGCGGCCGCGATGCGTCCGTCGAAGACCTTCAACGACGCGCTGGCCAACCTCGGCTGACCGTAGCCGAACCGAACCGGGAGGCCCCGGGGATCCGCAGGAGCGGATCCCCGGGGCCTCCCGGCGTTTCCCGGGCCGCCCGTCCCCGCCGCCGCCCCGGCAGTCGGCGGGCAGGCGGGGCGGCGGCGGTACGCGCGGGGTTCAGTGCCCGCCCTCGGGGCGGGCCTGGCGGGGGAGCAGGAAGGCGACCAGGAAGGCGAGGGCCAGGAGGGCGGCGGCGAGGCCGTACGTCCGTCCGGCGGCGTGCTGGAAGCCGTCGCTGCCGGCCCAGCCGAAGAACGCGGTGCCGAGGAGGGCGACGCCCACCGAGCCGCCGAGCTGCTGCTGCGCGTTGAGGACGCCGGAGGCCGAGCCGGTCTCCGCCTCCTCCACGCCGGCCAGCGCGATGTCGAAGAACGGCGCCATGATCAGGCCCAGGCCGAAACCGGTGACGGCCAGCGCGGGGAGCAGCTCCCAGCTGGTGAGGCCGGCCGCCCAGTGCTCGACCGAGAACCAGAGGCCGAGCGCGCCGAGGGCGGCGACGACCATGCCGCAGTGCAGCACCCGGCGGCCGTGGCGCGGGGCCAGGGCGGCGCCGGAGAGCACGGCGCCGGCGACCACGCCGAGCGAGAGCGGGATCATCGAGAGCCCGGCGTGCAGCGGCGTCCAGTCGAGGCCGAGCTGCAGGTGGAGGGTGAAGACCAGCAGCAGTCCGGAGAGTGCGGCGAAGAAGACCAGGCCGGTGGCGAGCGCCGAGACGAAGGCGCGCTTGCCGAACAGCGAGGGCTCGATCAGCGGGGTGCCGCCGCGCCGCAGGACGCGCCGCTGGTGGAGGGCGAAGAGCCGGAGCACCGGCAGCGAGGCGGCCATCGCCACGAAGGTCCAGAGCGGCCAGTCGAGCTCGCGTCCCTGGACCAGCGGGTAGACCAGCAGCAGCACGGCGAGGCTCAGCAGCAGCACGCCCACCGGGTCGAGGCGGCCGGCGCCGGCGGTGCGGGTGACGCGGTCGGCGGGCAGGATCCGGCCCGCCAGCAGGACGGTGAGCAGGCCGACCGGCAGGTTGATGAGGAAGACGGTCCGCCAGCCGAGGCCGAACCAGTCGGCCTCGGTGAGGTAGCCGCCGAGGGTGGGGCCGAGGACCGAGGAGAGCCCGAGGACGGGGCCGAACAGGCCGAACGCGGCGCCCATCTCCTTGGGCGGGAACATCGACTTGATCAGTCCGAGGCCCTGCGGGATGAGCAGCGCGGCGAACATGCCCTGGACGGTCCGGGCGCCGACCAGGGCGCCGGCGCCGGGTGCGGCGGCGCAGAGCACCGAGGCGAGGGTGAATCCGGCCGCGCCGACGGTGAACAGGCGCTTGCGTCCGAAGAAGTCGCCGAGCCGGGCGCCGGTGATCAGCAGCACGGCGAAGGCGAGCGTGTAGGAGGCGGAGATCCACTGGATCTGGGCGTCGCTGCCGCCGAGGTCCTGCCGGATGGCGGGTGAGGCGACGCCGACGATCGTGGTGTCGAGGAGGTCCATCACCTCGGCGGCCAGGATGACGGCGAGGCCGGCCCAGCGCAGCCGGTAGCCGGCCGGGTGGTCCTCGGCGGCGGCCGCCGGGGGCGCGGGCTCGGGAGGGGCGATCTGGTCGGTCATGGGGTGTACTCCGGGTTCAGAGCGGCGACGAACGTTGTTCGTCTCAACGAACACTGTTCTTTTCGACGAACAGTGTTCTCCCATGGAACGGTGTTCGTGTCAAGTAGTCTGGGAGCCGTCACCGACCACGAAGGAGCCCCCATGACCAGTGCCGCCCCGCGTTCCGGCTGGTCCGAGCACTGGCAGGAGAAGGAGAAGGCCGCGCCCAGGCGGCAGCCGCTGAGCCGGGAGCGGATCGTCGAGGCCGCGCTGCGGATCGTCGACAACGAAGGCATGGACGCGCTCAGCATGCGCCGGGTCGGCCAGGAGCTCGGCACCGGCGCCGCCAGCCTGTACGCCCACGTCGGCAGCAAGGAGGAGCTGGTCGAGCTCGTCCTCGACCTCGCCTACACCGAGATCGAGCTGGAGGAGCCCGATCCGGCCGAGTGGGAGGAGCAGGTGAAGCGGCTGCTGCGCCGCTCCCGCCAGGTGCTGCTCTCCCACCGCGACCTGGCCAAGGCGGCCGTCGTCGCCAACGTCCCGGTGACCCCGCACGCGATGGACATCGCCGAGGCCATGCTGGGCATGCTGCGCGCCGGCGGCCTCGACGAGCAGACCGCCGCCTACGGGGTCGACCTGCTCGGGCTCTACACCACCGCGACCGCCTTCGAGGCGTCCACCCGCGGCGGCGGGAACAGCGAGGAGTTCACCGAGCAGATCCGGCGCTACTTCGACACCATCCCGGCCGAGCGCTACCCGATGATCACCTCGATGGCGGTGGCGCTCACCCGCAACGTCGGGGACGAGCGGTTCGAGTTCGGGCTGGACATCCTGGTCGCCGGCCTGGCCCGGCAGCCCGGCCCGAACGGCCCCGCCGACCCGGGCGGCCTCAGCGGTGCGGACGGTTCCAGCGCTGCGGACGGCCCGGGCGGCGGGGCCGGCTGAACCGGCGGGGCCGGCCCGCACCGCCGCCGGGAACGACGGAACCCCCGCCCGAGGGCGGGGGTTCCGGAGTCGTCGCGGGCCGGGCTCAGCCGGCGTCGGCGGCCGGTGCGGGGCGCTGGCTGCGCTTGTCCAGCGAGGCCAGGTACGCGTTGTACGCCGCCAGCTCGGCGTCGCCGCTGCGGTCCTCGGCGCGGTCCCGGCGGCGGGAGAGCCGCTGCTCGGAGCTCATCCACTGGTAGACCAGCGCGATCAGCACGATGGCGGTCGGGATCTCGCCGAACGCCCAGGTGATGCCGCCGGCCAGCTTCTGGTCGGCGAGCAGGTCGGTCCCGGGCGGCGCGCCCTCGGCGGTGAAGGTCTTCACCAGCGGCTGGCCGGCCATCATCACCGCCACGCCGAAGAAGGCGTGGAACGGCATGCCCATGAACAGCTCGATGATCCGCATCACGTGGCCCGACCGGTTCGGGCCCGGGTCCACGCCCATGATGGGCCAGAAGAACGCCAGCCCGGTCGCCAGGAAGTGCACCATCATGAAGATGTGCCCGAGCCGGTACTCCATGAGGAAGTCGAACAGCGGGGTGAAGTAGACCCCGTACAGGCTCGCGATGAACAGCGGGATGGTGAACGCCGGGTGCGAGACCACCTTCACGTAGGTGCTGTGCAGCAGCGCCACCAGCAGCTCGCGCGGCCCGCGCGGGCGGCCCTTTCCGGCCGGTCGCAGCGCGCGCAGCGCCAGCGTGATCGGCGCCCCGAGCAGCAGCAGGATCGGCGAGAGCATGGAGAGCACCATGTGCTGCATCATGTGCGCGCTGAACAGGACCATGCCGTAGTCGTTCAGCCCGGTGGAGGTGACCAGGATCACCGACCCGACGCCCAGCGCCCAGGCCGCCGTGCGCCCGACCGGCCAGCGGTCGCCGCGCCGGTGCAGCCGGACCACGCCGGTGACGTACAGCGCCAGCGCCGCCAGGCTGCCGATCAGGAACACCCAGTCCGGGGACCAGGTCAGCACGTTCGAGAGCGTGAAGGGCCCGAGTTCCGTCATCCCGCCGTGGTGGTGCATTCCTGACATTCCGTCGCCCATCGGCGGGTCCTGCTTTCCATCCTCGCGGCCCCAGGGTGGGTCCGGTTCGCCCGTTTTGCTTCGCCGTACAGCCTAGGCGGGCCTTACTCCGGAGCGTCCGGCACCCCCCGTGCGACCGGCTCGGCCGCCCGGCACGAGGGCGTTCCCGCTGCGGCGCCCGGCGGCGAACGCGCCGAGCTCCCGGCAGGCCGGGTCGGGGGGCGAGGGTGGAAGCCGCAGGTCGATCACGACATCACGCACGCCCTAGGGGACGACGATCCGCTCGGTCCTGTTCGCCCCGATCACCTCGATTCCCCTGGTCCCCAGGATGCCGTCCAGCGGCAGGGACACCGTGTAGGGGGCGGTGGCGGGGAGTCCGATGCCGGGCAGCGAGCCGACGACCTCGATGCCCCAGTACTCCGGCCGCACGACGTAGACCAGCGGCGACAGGCGAACCGTCATGTTCAGGTAGGGCATGACCCCGCTGACGACGAGGATGAAGGTGCCCGGAACGATCCCCGGGACGACCCTCGCCTCCTCGAAGCCGATGATGCGCACGGACTCCGGAGCCGGCAGATCCGCGTAGTTCGCCACCATGATCAGTCCTTTCGTCGCTGTGACGTCACCAGTCACTTCGTCGACGCAGACTAGTGGACAATCGCCTACGAACTGCATGTCCAACACGCCCGTGGACCAGGCAGCGGAACGGCCGGGCCGAGCCGCAGAGCCGGCCCACGGCGCCTTCGGCACCGATGGCGCTCGTCGGCCCGTGCGTGTCGGGAGGATGCCGGTTTCCTGTGGTGTCAGCCGCGCGGGACGAGGGTGTTCCCGCTGCGGCGCCCGGCGGCGAAGTCGTCCACGTTGCGGACCGTGGCCGCGATGATCTGGCCGACCGCGGTGCGGGTGAAGTAGGCCTGGTGCGAGGTGACCAGCACCTGCGGGAAGGTGACCAGGCGGGCCAGGGTGTCGTCGGTGATGCCCTGGATGGAGCGGTCGGTGAAGAAGACGCCGGTCTCCTCCTCGTAGACGTCCAGGCCGACGCCGGAGAGCCGGCCGGCCCGCAGCGTCTCGACCAGGGCCGCGCTGTCCACCAGGCCGCCCCGGCTGGAGTTGACCAGGATGGCGTCGTCCTTCATCCGGGCGAGCGCGGCGGCGTCGATCAGGTGGTGGGTGTCGGGCACCAGCGGGACGTGCAGGCTGACCAGGTCGGCGCGGGAGAGCAGCTCGTCCAGCCCGGTGTAGGCCATGCCGAGCTCCTGGCAGGCCGGGTTGGGGGCGAGGTCCCAGCCGAGCAGCTCGGTGCCGAAGCCGTGCGCGATCCGGGCGAAGCACTCGCCGATCTTGCCGGTGCCGATGACGCCGACGGTCATGCCGTGGATGTCGCGGCCGAGGAGGCCGTCGAGGCGGAAGTCGAACTCGCGCGAGCGGCTCGCCGCCCGGGTGAGCCGCCGGTTGACGGCCAAGGCGAGGGTCCAGGCGTGCTCGGCCACGGCGAAGGGGCTGTAGAAGGAGACCCGGGCGATGGTCAGGCCCAGCTCGGCGGCGGCCTCCAGGTCGATGTTGTTGAAGCCGGTGGAGCGCTGGGCGACCAGCCTGGTCCCGCCGGCGGCGAGCAGTGCGAGCGTCTCGGCGTCGAGCTCGGCGTTGACGCTGCTGCTCACGGCCGGGTGGCCGGCGGCGAGCGGGGCGGTGTCGCGGTTGAGGAAGAGGTCGAGGCAGCGCAGCTCGTGCCGGTCCGCGAACGCCTCCTCCAACAGCGGTCGCTCGTCCGCCTGGACGCCGTACGCGAGGATCTTCATCGGCTGCTTCCTTCCCGGCTGGTCCTGGTTCCGGTCCCGGACCGGTGGGCCGGTCCACCGGCCACGCTAGCCGGACGTGACGGGCGTCGCAGTGTGCGGCCCGCCCCCGGCCGGCGGCTCCGCCGCGGCGATCTTTCGGTGTCGACCGAAGTATGACCGGATTCGTGCGCAACCATTCGTACCCCCGCCGATTGGCTGTTCCCTAGGTCAAAAAGCCTTGCGAGCATCGAAACAGGGAGTGCGATCAAGAAATCGCCTCTGATTAACGATTAAACAATCGTTCGTGAACGGTGCCCTAACAACAGTGCGGGGCACCTGAGGGGGTATCACCATGTCCGAAGAGACCCATGCGTCGGAGCTGACGCGTCGCCGGATGCTGCAGGGGGCCGCGGCCGCGCTGACGGTCGCCGCCGGCACCGTCGTGATCGGGGTGGCCGGCCCGGGCGGCGGGTCGGCCACCGCCGCCGACCCCGGCGCGTCCGACACCTTCGACGAGGTCTTCCAGGGGCGCCGCATCCAGGGCCGCCCGGTCGACGGCGGCAGCCACCAGCACGGCGGCGCCGGCACCGGCTACGAGGTGCGGATCGACGGCGACGAGCTGCACATGATGCGCAACGCCGACGGCACCTGGATCAGCGTCATCAACCACTACCAGACCTTCGCGACGCCGCGTGCGCTCGCCCGGGCCGCCGTCAGCGACCTGCAGGGCGCCACGCTCGTCCCGATCGCGACCGCCTGAGTCCGCCCGCCACCCGAACCGCACACCACCACCGAGGGGGGACTCATGGCAGTCCGCAAGAACCAGGCGACCCTGACGGCCCAGGAGAAGCGGGCCTTCGTCAACGCCGTGCTCGCACTCAAGGCGTCCGGCGGCTACGACCCGTTCGTCACCACCCACAACCAGTTCATCGTCAGCGACGTGGACAACGGCGAGCGGACGGGCCACCGCTCGCCGTCCTTCCTGCCGTGGCACCGCCAGTACCTGCTCCAGTTCGAGCGGGCGCTCCAGGCCATCGACCCGAGCGTGAACCTCCCGTACTGGGACTGGACGGCCGACCGCTCGACCACCTCGTCCCTCTGGGACGCGGACTTCCTGGGCGGCAACGGGCGCAGCGGCGACAACCGGGTGACCACCGGGGCGTTCGCCTTCTCCGGCGGCAACTGGCCGCTCAACGTCAACACCGACACCCGGACCTACCTGCGGCGCCAGCTCGGCACCGGGGTGGCCCAGCTCCCGACCCGGGCCGACGTCGAGTCGGTCCTCGCCATCACCACCTACGACGCCGCGCCGTGGAACAGCTCCTCGTCCGGCTTCCGCAACAACCTGGAGGGCTGGCGCGGGGTCAACCTGCACAACCGGGTGCACGTCTGGGTGGGCGGCCAGATGGCCACCGGCGTCTCGCCCAACGACCCGGTCTTCTGGCTGCACCACTGCTTCGTGGACAAGCTCTGGTCGGAGTGGCAGAAGCGCCACCCCGGGGCGACCTACCTGCCGACGTCCGGTACGCCGGACGTGGTCGACCTGAACGAGACCATGAAGCCGTGGAACAACGTCACGCCGGCAAGCCTGCTCGACCACAGCGGCCTGTACACGTACGACACCGGCTTCTGAGGGCGCCGGGCTCCCCGGGGTCCCCGCCGGTCCCCAGGGGCTCCGGAGCCTCCGGGAGTGCCGGGCTCCCTGAATGACTCCTGAACGAAGAACGGCCCCGGCCCCCGAGTGCGCACTCGGGGGCCGGGGCACCGGCCTGCGGGCAGAACGGCAGAACGGCAGAACGGCAGAACGGGCAGGGCGGTCAGATGACCGTCTCGGCCTCCAGGTAGCGGTCGGCCGGTACGGTCTTCAGCTCGGCGACGGCCTCGCCCAGCGGCACCAGGTTGATGTTCGTGCCCTGCAGGGCGGTGATGTGCCCGAACGCGCCCTTGTGCACGGCCTCGATCGCGTGCCAGCCGAAGCGGGTGGCGAGCACCCGGTCGTAGGCGGTCGGGGTGCCGCCGCGCTGGGTGTGGCCGAGGATGACCGGGCGGGCCTCCTTGCCGAGCCGGTGCTCCAGCTCGCGGGAGAGCTGCGTGGCGATCCCGGTGAACCGCTCGTGGCCGTAGATGTCCCTGCTGCCCTCCTCCCAGTGCATGGTGCCGGCCTCGGGCTTGGCACCCTCGGCGCACACGACGATGGCGAACTTCTTCTGCCGGTCGAAGCGCTCGCGGACGACGGCGGTGAGCTTGTCGATGTGGAACGGGCGCTCCGGGACGACGATCGCGTGGGCGCCGGCCGCCATGCCCGCGTTGAGCGCGATCCAGCCGGTGTGCCGGCCCATGACCTCGACCACCATGACGCGCTGGTGCGACTCGGCGGTGGTCTTCAGCCGGTCCAGCGCCTCGGTGGCGACCGAGACGGCGGTGTCGAAGCCGAAGGTGACGTCGGTGCAGGCGATGTCGTTGTCGATGGTCTTCGGCACGCCGACGATGGGCAGGCCCGCGTCGCTCATCAGCTTCGCGGCCTTCAGGGTGCCCTCGCCGCCGATCGGGATCACCGCGTCCAGGCCGAGGTCCGCGCAGTACTGCTTGGCGCGCTCGACGCCGTCGCGCAGGTGGCTCGGCTGCACCCGGGAGGAACCGAGGATGGTGCCGCCCTGGGCGAGGATGCCGCTCACAGAGTCGAGGGTCAGGGGACGGTGGTGGCCCTCCAGGAAACCGCGCCAGCCGTCCTCGAACCCGATGATCTCGTCGCCGTGGTCGACCACCCCCCGGTGGACCACGGACCGGATCACCGCGTTCAGGCCGGGGCAGTCACCGCCGCTGGTCAGCACTCCAATACGCATTGCTTTGCAACTCCCGAGCAGAACCGAGGAACGGCCGGACTACAGGCTGGGACGACGAACCGCCACCGTAACGACCGCCTTCCACGCCGGGTCGACGTGGAGGTGGCCGTCGGGTGAAGGACCGGCCGATTCGGACAGAACATCCGAAACCGGCCGTGGGTGTCGAGCATACGGCCCCTGCGTCCGGCCGGGCAGGAGCCGACGCGGGAGCGGCGCCGTCGGCGCCCCCGCGCGGAAGTGCAGCCTGCTGCCGAGGAGGGTGTGCAGCCGGCAGCCCCATTGTCGTACGTCCGGGCCCGCCCGTGGACCGGGTGCCCGCATGGCGGGCACCCGGTCCGGTGCGAACGGGCCGGGTGCGTACTACGCAGGGCGCGAAGTGGCCGCGATGCGCTCGGTGCGCAGCGCGTCGTACCAGGTGGTGTCGGCCGGCGGCAGGGCGTTGACGTCCAGTGCCAGCTTGATCAGCATGTCCGCGACGGCCGGGTTCCGCGCCATCACGGGGCCGTGCAGGTAGGTGCCGAAGACGGTGTCCCGCCAGGCGCCCTCGGTGCCGTCGCCGGTGCCGTTGCCCCGGCCGGCGGTGACCCGGGCCAGCGGCTGGACGCCCTGGCCGAGGTGGGTGACGCCCTGGTGGTTCTCGAACCCGGTGAGCTGCGGCAGGCCGAGCCGCGGGTCCACGTCGGCGAGCACGTCGCCGACGCACCGGGCGCCCTCGCCGCGGGCGGTCCAGACGTCGAGCAGGCCGAGGCCCGGCTCGCGCTGTCCCAGGTCGTTGATGAACTCGTGGCCGAGGATCTGGTAGCCGGCGCAGACGGCGAAGATGATCGCGCCGTTCTCGGAGGCCCGGACCAGTCCGCTGTCGTTGCGCAGCCGCTCGGCGGCCAGTCGCTGCGGCCGGTCCTCGCCGCCGCCGATCAGGTAGATGTCCCCGCTGGTGGGGACCGCCTGGTCGGAGCGGACGTCGATCCGGGTCACGTTGAGGTGGCGCTGGCGGGCCCGGCGCTCCACGACCAGGGCGTTGCCCCGGTCGCCGTACGTGCTGAGCAGGTCCGGGTAGACCCAGACCACGCGCAGGCTGCTCTCACTCATCCTCGAAGGCCTTCCGTGCGTGACGTGCGTGCTGTGGGCTGCTGGACCGGCATCAGCCGGCCACGACCTTCCGCAGCTGCTGGAAGGCGGTGTAGTTGGCGATCGCCTCGATCCGGCCGGGCGGGGCCATCCGGACGGCCTGCTCCAGCGAGTCCACCACGTGGAACTGCAGCCCGGCGACCTCCAGGCGGACGGCGAGGTCCAGCTTGCGCTGGCCCATCACGAACACCGGGTGCCCGGCGAGGCGCTCGTAGTCGACGTCCCAGAGCCAGGAGGTGTCGGTGCCGTCCGCGTCGAGCGCGTTGACGGAGAGGATGACCGGTGCCGGCGGGCCGTCGATCAGCGAGAAGGTCTCCAGCCAGCCGGCCGGGTTCTTGGCCAGCAGCAGCCTTATGTCGCGGCCCTGGTACTGGACCACGTCGTAGCGGCCGGCCACCGCGGTGACGGACTGCATCCGCTCCAGCGCGACCTGCGGGGAGACGCCGAAGACGGCGGCGACGGCGGCCGAGCTGGTGGCGTTGGCGAGGTTGGCCCGGCCGGGCAGCTGGAGCCGGATCGGCCAGGCGCCGCGCTGCGGGTCGATCACGTGGGTGCCCTGGAGCGCCCAGTGCGGGTTGGGGCGCCGGAAGCCGCACTCCTGGCAGAACCAGTCGTCACCGGGGCGCTGCATCACGCCGCCGCAGGCGGGGCAGGACCAGGCGTCCTCCTTCCACGCCTGTCCGGCGGCCACCCAGACCACCTTCTTGCAGGAGGACGCGGCCCAGGTCACCAGCGGGTCGTCCGCGTTGGCGATCACCACGGCCTCGGTGTCCTGCAGGCCCTCGCGCCACTTCTCGGCCATCATCCGGGTCTCGGCGGCGCGGTCGAGCTGGTCGCGGGAGAGGTTGAGCAGGGCGATGGCCTTGGGGCTGGTGTCCCGGGCGACTCCGGCCAGGTACTTCTCGTCCACCTCGATCACGCCGAAGCGGGCTTCCGAGCCCCCGGCCAGGGCGGAGGTGATGCCGGCCGGCATGTTGGCGCCCAGCGCGTTGGAGACCACCGGGCCGGCGGCGCGCAGTGCCTCGGCGATCAGCCGGGTGGTCGTGGTCTTGCCGTTGGTGGCGCTGACCAGGACCACGTCCAGGTGGTCGGCGAGGGTGGCGAGCAGATCGGGGTCGAGCTTCAGGGCGATCTTGCCGCCGATCACCGAGCCGCTGCCTCGGCCCGCCTTCTGGGAGAGGGCGGCGGCCACCTTGCCGGCCGTGACCGCGATCTTGGCGCGGGCGGGCAGCGAGGCGTCGCGTGCGCCTGTGGGCTCCGATTCGGTGCCTGCCATGCTCAGTGGTTCCTCCTTGCTGCGGCACCGCCCAGGACCGGACAACGGGCCGTGGGGCGGCGGGGACGGGATCAGCCTACCGACTCCGCCACCCGGCTCGGTGCTCCGGACCCCACGCCGCCTGCTGCGACGCCCCCGGGGCCCCGCCCGGGAGGCCCTGACGCGGCGTCAGGATCGGCGGTGTACGGAGGGGCCGTTCGCCGTCGGGGACGCGGTTCCGGCGCCCGCCGGTTCCCGGGCGCCGTCCGGCCCGGCGCACCCGCCCCGGGCCGGACGGCAGGGGTGCCGTCCGGCCCGGGGCGGGTGCGGTCCTTGGTGAGGATGTGGTGAAGAAATGACCTTCCGATTACCGCTTGTTCGCGGGATGCGCAGGTCGGAGGCGGTCCGGGCGAGGATTCCGGGGGTGGGTCCTAGCGGCGCTACCGGCCCCCTACCGGCCCTACCGGCGCTACCGGCCCTACCGGCCCGGCCGGGTCTGCCAGGGCACCGGGAGCTCCTCGGCGGCCTCCGCCAGGTGCGCGGTGATCACCAGGGTGCCCTCGTCGACCTGGTAGTCCAGCGGCGCCGCCAGCTTCCGCATGGTGGCGATCAGCCCGGTGTTGGAGGACTGCGTGACGGCGTACACCGTCTCCACTCCCGCCTCCAGCGCCAGCGCCGACATCCGCCGCATCAGGTCCAGGCCCAGCCCGCGCCGCTGCCAGGCGTCCTCGACCAGCACGGCCACCTCGGCGCTGTCGTCGTCCCACATCAGGTGCCCGAGGGCGACGATCCGGCCGTCGGACGCCTCCACCGCCAGGGTCTGGCCGTGCCGCGGGTCCAGCAGGTGGTTCAGGTACCGGTCGGCGTCCCGGACCGGCCCGTGGTACCGCTTGCGCAGGGTGTCGGGGGAGCAGCGGTGGTGCATCGCCAGCGCCGCCTCCTTGTCGTCGGCGTCCGCGCGCCGCACCGTGAGGTCGGCCCCGGTCGGCACCGTCAGCCGGGCCCGGACGTCCGGCACCCGGGGGCCGAGCAGGGTGTCCAGCTCGACCAGGGCCTGGGCCCGGGCGAACTCGGTCGGCGTGAACGGCAGGTGCGGGCGGGTGAGCTCGATCAGGTCCCCGGACGGCACGGGCAGCCGCATCACGTGCCCGTCCACCCCCGCGGCGGACCGCCCGGCCGCGCCCGGGTACTGCCGGATGCTGCACTGCCCGAACAGCTGCCGCAGCGCGACCGGCAGCTCGGCGGCGTCCAGCGCCGTCCGGGTGGCCAGCGCCAGCACGTGCGTGGGGACGTCCACCAGGTCGTGCGCGTCCGCCGGGTCGGTCCAGATGTCGTGCCCGCCGGCCGCCGCCACCAGCGCGGCCAGCTCCGTGCGGCCGAGCGAGCGCGGCGCGCGGACGAAGAACTCGTCGACGGCGCCCGCCGGCAGCGGGTGGGACTGCATCGAGACGATGTTCACCTGCCGCTCGGCGAAGGCCGTGCAGACCCGGGCCAGACTGCCGGGGGAGTCCTGCACCGTGGTGCGGACCCGCCAGAGCGCGGTCTCCTCGAAGTCGTGCAGCGGGCCCTTCAGCGGCTCCTCCGACGGCGCCCCGCCCGCTCCCGCCGCGCTCGGCGGGGGCGCGTCCGGCCCGGGTGGGCCGTGCAGCTGGTGGCGGTGTGACCACCAGGTGTGGAACAGCGCCGTGGCCAGCAGGGCGACCGCGGAGGCGGCGAGCACCACCGGGCCGTCCGGTCCGTGCAACACGAACTTGGCGACCAGGTCGGCGGCGGTCACCGAGAGGAAGACGGCGGCGAGTTCCACCGTGTCGCGGCGCCAGCGGTGGGTGCGGGCACCGCGCCGCTGGGCACGGGAGGGGGTCGGGTTCCGGTACTGGGCGGTCTCGGTCGTCAGCTGCTCCGTGTGCTCCATGCCATCAATCTGCCGCTTCGGTGTTTCACGATCACGAATCCCCCGTGACCTGACGGTTAATGGTGCCGGCGGACCCCTTCACGACCGCCCCCTCGGGCCCCGTCACGGGTGGCCGGCCCCGTGGGCGGCGGCCCGCACCTCGTCGAGGAGCAGGGCGAGGTCCTCCTCGGTGGTGGCGGCGTTGAGGAGGCAGGCGCGGAGCATCTCGCGGTCGCCGAGGCGGGCGCCGGTGACGAAGACCCGCCCGCGCCGCTGGACTTCGGCCGGCAGCCGGCGGTTGAGCTCGTCGACCGCGGCCTCGTCCAGCCCCGCGGGTCGGAGACGGAACGCCACGATCGAGGTCTGGACCTCCGCCAGCAGCTCGAACTCCTCGTCCGCCGCGACCAGTTCGCCGAGGCGGCGGGCCAGTGCCGTGCACCGGGCGATGTCCGCGGCGACGCCGTCGCGGCCCCGGTGGGCGATGGTCGCCCACACCTTGAGGGCGCGGAACGGGCGGGTCTGCTCGGTGCCGTACTCGGAGAACCAGCCGAGTTCGCCGGCCGCCTCGTCCCGCAGGTAGGAGGGGACGAGGCTGAAGGCGGCGCGCAGCTCATCGGTGTCGCGGACCAGCGCGCAGCCGCAGTCGACCGGGACGCCGAGCCACTTGTGCGGGTCGAGGGCGAGCGAGTCGGCCCGCTCCAGCCCGGCGTAGCGGTGCGCGATCACCGGGTCGAGGACGCCGAACGCCCCGTACGCGCCGTCCACGTGCAGCCAGAGCCGCTCCTCGGCGCAGACGTCGGCGATCGGTCCGAAGGAGTCCACCGCTCCGGTGCCGACCGTCCCGGCGGACGCCACCACCAGGAAGGGCAGCAGCCCGGCGGCCCGGTCGCGGGCGACGGCGGCCCGCAGGTCGGCGGTGTCCAGCAGGCCGTCCGGCCCGGTCGCCACCGTGCGCAGGTGCCGGCTGCCGAGGCCCAGCAGCTCGGCGGCCTTGCGGACGCAGGAGTGGGTCTCGCCGGTGACGTAGCCGACCAGCGGCGGCATCCCGGCCAGGCCGTCCTCGCGGACGTCCCAGCCGGCCTCGCGGGCGGCGCGGTTGCGGGCCGCGGCCAGGCAGACGATGGTCGCCATCGAGGTGCCGGAGGTGAGCAGCCCGCCGCCGGCCGGGTGCGGGAAGCCGACCAGCTCGGCGATCCAGCGGACCACGGCCCGCTCCAGGTGGACGTCGGCGTGGTCGCCGCCCGCCGAGCTCGGGTTCATCGCGGCGGCGGCGAAGGCGGCGAGCACGCCGGCCGGTGCGGGGGCGGAGTTGACCCAGCCGAAGAACCGCGGGTTGCCGTTGCCCATCGGGTACGGCAGCACGTCCCGGCCGACGGCCGCCAGCAGCTCGGCCAGGGGGCGGCCGTCCACCGGCAGCGGTGCGTCCAGCAGGGCGCGGCGGGCGTCGTCGTCCATCGGCTGCCAGACCGGGCGGCCGGGCAGCTCGGCGAGGTGGTCGGCGACCAGGTCGGCGGCGGCGTGGGCGGCGGCGCGGAAGTCCTCAGCGGTCACGGTGGTGCTCCAGCAGGTGGGGGAGGAGGCCTGGTGGCGCGGCGTCCTCGGCGCACCTGGGATCAGTGGGCCGATCGTACGAGAGAGGCCCGCGCCGTGCGGCGCGGGCCCACTACCTGGGACGGAACGGCCCGGCCGGTGCGGCGGGCCGGGGGCCGGAGGTCCGCTCCGGGCGGGCCGGTCAGTCGAGCGAGGCGGAGAGTCCGCCCGCGGAGCGGCAGTAGCCCTGCATCTCCGGGTCGGTGATCTTGGCGCAGAGCCGGCCGGCCGCACCGCCGTCGGTGTAGTTGACCGTGTAGTAGCTGACCAGGCCCTCCGCGCAGGCCTTGCGCTGCCAGCCGTCGGCGGCGGTGGCGCACTGCTGGGCGGCCCAGTCCTCGCGGTCCAGGTTGTACTTCATGGTGCGCGAGCCGACCCCGCGGCTGCAGTCCACCGACCCGCCGCCGGCCTTGCCGTTGAGGCACCACTTCAGGGCCTCGGCGTACACCTCGGGGTGGTTCGGGTAGTCGTGAGAGGAGAGGTAGAAGGTCGGCGCGTAGAAGAAGCAGGCCGACTGGAACAGCGACGGCTGCTCCTTGCACGGGTAGAGCGGGTCCTGGGCGAGCTTGTCGGCGGGCAGGTTCGCCTTCGCCTTCTCGTCCTCCTCGTCCGGTCCGAAGAGCTGCATGAACAGGCCCTCCGAGCAGCGGATCCGGTTCTGGTCGGTGGTGAACTTGTTGCACAGGTCGCGCGCCTTGGCCACGTCCTGCTTGGCGACGAACATGGTGCCGTGGCCGACGCCGTGGATGCACGGGCCGCTGTTCTTGGGCGCGCAGAGCTTGAGCAGGTCCGTCTCGGGCTGGGCGGAGGCGTTCAGCATCTCCTCGACCGCGCCGTGCAGGTAGCCGGCGGCGCAGGTCTCGTGCGGGAAGGAGATGACCTTCTGGAAGTCGGCGTTGAACCGCTTGACCGCCGCGTGTCCGAGCTCGTGCGCGATCGGGTGGCAGAACCGCACGGTGTACGGCAGCTGCTTGGTGATCCGGTCGAGGTCGGCCAGCGCGACGCCGGGGTCGGTGGACTCCATCTCGGCCATCAGCTTGTTGCGCAGCGTCGAGCGGGTCCACACCGCCGGGTCCCCGGTCGGGGTGGCGCTCGCGGCCGGCTGCGCGGTCCCGGCGGGCGCGGCCCCGGCCGTGCCGTCCGCGGTGTTCGCTCCGGCGCTCCCCGGGGCGGCCGGGCCGACCGCCGCGGCGACCTGGTCGGGCGTCCAGTCGGTGACGGCCACCGACCCCAGGCCCAGGACCCCCAGCAGCAGGGCGGTGAGAATCGCGAAGGCTCGCGGTTGCATGGCGGAGATCCCCCGGCGGATCGAGACGGACGGGTCGCTCCCCATCCTGACGGCACGGGCGTGGGATTCCGCGTTTTCGACCGCCATTCGGGAGGTGTCGGCGACGCTATCGCACGTCCTGCCCGGTCAACGAGGCGGGATGGCCCCGGTCACCGGCCCACCTCCGGCCCACCTCCGGCCCACCTCCGGCCCGTCCCCGGCCGGACGGCGCAGCGGGTGCGGTGCGCCGTCCGGGGGAACCGACGGGGGGTCAGAGTTCGAGCGAGACCTGGTACTCCGTCAGCCAGGCGTTGAGGTCGAGCGCCAGGTCGACGGCCAGCCGGACCGACTGCGGGTCGGTGTCCGGCGCGAGCGCGTCGGCCAGCCCCCGCCGGTCCAGGAGGTCGAGCACCGGGGCGCCGGGGGAGCCGGTCAGCTCGGCGAGCTCGCTGCGGAGCATCTCCGGGTAGTGCGGGTCCTGCACGCTCGGGTAGGGGGCCTTCGCCCGGTCGGCGATCTCGGCCGGCAGCACGTTCCGGACGGCGGCGCGCAGCAGGCTCTTCTCCCGGCCGTCGAAGTGCTTCATCGACCACGGCGTGTTGAAGACGTACTGCACCAGCCGGTGGTCGCAGAACGGCACCCGCACCTCCAGCCCGGTGGCCATGCTCATCCGGTCCTTGCGGTCCAGCAGGATGCAGACGAAGCGGGTCAGGTTGAGGTACGAGATCTCCCGCATCCGCCGCTCGAACGGGTCGGCGTCCGGCAGGTGCGGCACTTCGGCGAGCGCCTCCCGGTACCGGACGTGCCGGTAGCCGGCCAGGTCGAGCTTGCCGAGCAGTCCCCGGTCGAGCAGCTGTTCGCGCGGGCCCGCGCCGGCCCCGCCGAGCCCGGTCAGCGAGGCCGCCCAGGGGAAGTCGTCGGCGTTCACGGCCTTCGGGTCGTGGAACCAGCTGTACCCGCCGAACAGCTCGTCCGCCGACTCGCCGGACAGCGCCACCGTCGACTGCATGCGCACCCCCTTGAAGAGGAGCAGCAGGGAGGTGTCCATGTCGCCGAAGCCGCCCGGCAGGTCCCGGGCGCGCAGCGTGGCGAGCCGGTGCGCCCGGTCGGTGAGGGCGTTGCTGTCCAGCTCGATCACCCGGTGGTCGGCGCCCACGTACCGGGCGAGCAGCGCGGCGTACGGGCCGTCCGGCGTGGAGCGGACCGCGTCCGCGTGGAAGTGCTCGCTCTGCCCGGCGAAGTCGACCGCGAAGGAGCGGACCGGTCCGGCGCCCGCCGCGCGCAGCGCCTTGGCGGCCAGCGCGGTGACGGCGCTGGAGTCGAGGCCGCCGGAGAGCAGCGAGCAGAGCGGCACGTCGGCGTCCAGCTGGCGGTGGACGATGTCGTCGAGCAGCGCCCGGACGGTGGCGACCGTGGTGGCGAGGTCCTGGGTGTGCTCGCGCGCCTCCAGCGCCCAGTAGCGGCGGACGGTGACGCCGGTGCGGCGGACCCGGACCACGTGGCCGGGCCGGACCTCCACGATGCCCCGGTACGGGGTGAGGCCCGGGGTCCTGGCCAGGGCCAGCAGCTCGCGCAGCCCGTCCAGGTCGACGACCGCGGGCACCCGCGGGTGGGCGAGCAGGGACTTCGGCTCGGAGCCGAAGACCACGCCGTCCGGGGTGGGGTGGTAGTGCAGCGGCTTGACGCCCATCCGGTCGCGGACCAGCACCAGCTCCTCGCTGCGGGCGTCCCACACCGCGAAGGCGAACATGCCGTTGAGCCGCTCGGCGAGGTGCTCGCCCCACTCCAGGTAGGCGTGCAGCACCACCTCGGTGTCGCTGCGGGTGCGGAAGCGGTGGCCGGCGGCCTCCAGTTCGGCGCGCAGTTCGCGGTGGTTGTACACCTCCCCGCTGTAGGTGAGGGCGGCCAGCGTCCGGCCGTCGTGCTCGACCGTCATCGGCTGGACGCCGCCCTCGACGTCGATCACGGCGAGGCGGCGGTGGCCGAGCGCGGCGTGCCGCTCCAGGTGGACCCCGCCGGCGTCCGGGCCGCGGCAGACCTGGGTGGCCGTCATGGCGTCGAGCACTGGACGTTCCAGGGTGAGGTCGCGGTCGTAGGCGACCCATCCGGTGATCCCGCACATCAGCAAGCCTCCGGTTCTTCCGACACGAATCTCCGAGACGAATCCGGTGTCCTGATCCGTCTCCCCCGATGCGTAGGCGGGGAATCACGCTACGTGGTGGTGCGTATCCCTACAAGGGCGTGTCGGCGGGGTCCGGCGCCGTCCGCCGCCCGCGCGCCCGGTCGTTCGCCCGTCCGGCCGCCTTCCGGTACGGGCGCCCGTTCGACGGTCGGATCCGTGCCCGAATCGGGGTGGGTGTGAGCCGGATGCCGCGATATCTGCCCGAATTCGGGCAGGATCTTTGATCTCGGTGCCGGGCGCGGCCTAGGCTCCCCACTCGTGTCCAGCTCACCCGGTCCCTCGCACCCTCACGAAGACCTGCTCGCCCACCTCACCCGGACCAGCCCGCTCGGGCCCCGCGAGGCGGCGCGGGTGGTGGCGGAGGTGCTGGCCTACTTCTCCGAGACCACCGAGGAGTACGTCCGCCGCCGCCACGGCGAGCTGCAGGCACGCGGCCTGACCAACGAGAGGATCTTCGCCCGGCTCGCCGAGGAGCTCCCCGCCCGCCGCGTCGCGGCCCCCGGGCTCTCCGCCCGGCAGCTGCGCCGGATCGTCTACGGCTGACGGCCCCACCCTCGGGCCGACCCCGCCCCGCCCCTCCCCTCCTACTGCGTTCAAGGAGTCCACCCCATGTGCGGAATCGTGGCCTACATCGGCCCCAAGGATGCGACCCCCTTCCTGCTGGAGGGCCTGGCCCGGCTGGAGTACCGCGGCTACGACTCGGCCGGCGTCGCCGTCGCCGGGCGCACCGGCGGGATCAAGCTCCGCAAGGTCAAGGGCAGGGTCGCCGACCTCGCCGCCGCCGTCCCGGCCCGCTTCAAGGGGTCCACCGGCATCGGCCACACCCGCTGGGCCACCCACGGGGTGCCCAGCGACGCCAACGCCCACCCGCACCTGGACAACGCCGAGCGGATCGCCGTCGTCCACAACGGCATCATCGAGAACGCCGACGAACTGCGGGCCAAGCTCGCCGCCGACGGTGCCGTCTTCCGCTCCGAGACCGACACCGAGGTGCTCGCCCACCTGATCGCCGCGCACGCCGCCCAGGGCGTGGAGCTGGAGGAGGCCGTCCGCGCCGCCCTCGGCATGGTCGTCGGCACCTACGGCATCGCCGTCCTCGACGCCGAGCAGCCCGACCGGATCGTGGTCGCCCGCAACGGCAGCCCGATCGTGCTCGGCATCGGCGAGAAGGAGATGTTCGCCGCCTCCGACGTCTCCGCCCTCGTCCGCTACACCCGCCAGGTCGTCCACCTGGAGGACGGCGAGCTGGCCACCGTCCGGGCCGACGGCTTCCGCACCTTCACCGAGGACGCCCGCACCACCCACCGCCAGCCGTCCACCGTCGACTGGGAGATCGACTCCTACGACACCGGCGGCTTCGCGCACTACCTGCTCAAGGAGATCCACGAGCAGCCCGGCACGGTCGAGCGCACCCTGAGCGGCCGGCTCGACGAGCGGTTCGCCACCGCCCACCTCGGCGGCCTCAACCTCGACGCCCGGGAGCTGCGCGAGATCCGCCGGGTCAAGATCCTCGGCTGCGGCTCCGCCTACTACGCCGGCGAGATGGGCGCCCAGCTGATCGAGGAGCTCGCCCGCATCCCCGCGCACAGCGAGCCCGCCTCCGAGTTCCGCTACCGCAACCCGGTCATCGAGGCCGACACCCTGTACATCGCGGTCAGCCAGTCCGGCGAGACCTACGACACGCTCGCCGCCGTCCAGGAGGTCAAGCGCAAGGGCGGGCGGGTGCTGGGCGTCGTCAACACCGTCGGCAGCGCGATTGCCCGCGAGTGCGACGGCGGCATCTACCTGCACGCCGGCCCGGAGATCTCGGTCGCCTCGACCAAGGCGTTCACCTCCACGGTCGTCGCCTTCGCCCTGATCGCCCTGCACTTCGGCCGCATCCACGACCTCTCGCCCGCCGACGGCCGCCGCATCGTCACCGCCCTCAAGGCGCTCCCCGACCAGATCCGCGAGATCCTCGCCCAGAGCGATGCCATCGCCGAACTCGCCGGCCAGTACGCGGAGTCCGAGGGCATGATGTTCATCGGCCGGGTCCGCGGCTTCCCGGTGGCCCGCGAGGGCGCGCAGAAGCTCAAGGAGATCTCCTACGTCCACGCCGAGGCGTACCCCGCGAGCGAGCTCAAGCACGGTCCGCTGGCCCTGATCAGCCCCGAGCTGCCGACCGTCGCGCTCGTCCCGGACGACGAGCTCCTCGACAAGAACCTCACCACCCTCGGTGAGATCAAGGCCCGCTCCGGCCGGGTGCTCGCCGTCGCGCACCGCCGCCCCGAGGCGAAGCTGGCCGACCACTGCATCCTGGTGCCCAAGAGCGAGCCGGAGCTCGACCCGCTGCTGCTCAACATCCCGCTCCAGCTGCTGGCGTACCACGCCGCGGTCGCGCTGGGCCGGGACGTCGACCGGCCCCGCAACCTGGCCAAGAGCGTGACGGTCGAGTAGCCGGCGCGCCGGTCCGGGGCCGCGTGTGCCCCGTCCATGGCCCGCGCGGGCCCGCGCTGGGCCTGTACGGGGCCTGTACGGGGCCTGTACTGGGCCTGTACGGGGCCGGAGTTCCCGGGGGTGCCGACACGTGTCGGCACCCCCGGGAAGAAAAAACCGCCGTTTTCCCCCGGGACCTGCTACAGTCGATGTCAGTTGCAGTTTTGGTTCCCATGAACTTTGTGTGCGCCTGTCGGTTGTAACGGCTGGCGCATTTTTTCTTTCCCCTGATTTTCCCCGGATTTCTTCGGATTTTCTCGGATCTTCTTCGGGTGGGCACTCTGGCGGCGACGCGGAACCTGCGAGGTGCGGGTTCCGGGAATTGCCCTTTCAAGGAGAATTTTTATGGCTAATGGCACTGTGAAGTGGTTCAACGCGGAGAAGGGCTTCGGCTTCATCGAGCAGGAGGGTGGCGGCCCGGACGTCTTCGCCCACTACTCGAACATCAACGCCCAGGGCTTCCGTGAGCTGCTCGAGGGCCAGAAGGTCGAGTTCGACGTCACGCAGGGCCAGAAGGGCCCGCAGGCGGAGAACATTCGCCCCCTGTAGTACCACCCGCTGAGCGGCTTTCCGCCGAACAGCACGGGCCTGCACTGCGCTACCGCTCGGTGCAGGCCCTTCGGCATTTCCGGACGGCGCGCGGTCGGCGCCGGTGAGCGCGAGCGCGGCGAGGAGGCTCTGCCATGGTGGACTCCAGGGGACCCTCCGGCGCAGGCCCCGTCCCCTCCGCGACCGGGCCGGCACCCGGCCCCGGACCCCGGCCCCGGCCGACGCCGCGGCCCCCGGGCACGCCCCGGCCCCCGCTCACCCCGGGCCTCCCGGCCACGCCCCGGCCGCCGCGCGGACCGGCACAGCCCGGCCCGTTCGCCCGGATGGGCCTGCCGGACGCGCTCGCCCGGGTCCTGACCCGGCAGGGCATCACCGAACCCTCCGCGATCCAGGCGGCGACCCTCCCGGCCGCGCTGGCCGGCCGCGACGTCCTCGGCCGCGGCCGCACCGGCTCCGGCAAGACCCTGGCGTACGGGCTCCCGCTGCTCGCCCGGACGGCGGGCCGCTGCGCCGAACCGGGCCGCCCGGTGGCGCTGGTCCTCGTCCCCACCCGCGAACTCGCCCAGCAGGTCGGCGACGCGCTGCGGCCCTACGCCCTGGCCGCCAGGCTGCGGCTGACGGCGCTGGTGGGGGGCCTGCCGGTGCACCATCAGGCGCTGGCGCTCAAGCGGGGCGCCGAGGTCGCCGTCGCCACCCCCGGCCGGCTGGCGGACCTGGTCCGGCGCGGCGACTGCGCGCTCGACGGCGTCGCCGTCACCGTCGTCGACGAGGCCGACCAGATGGCCGAGCTGGGCTTCCTCCACGAGGTCACCGAGCTGCTCGGCCGGGTCGGCGCCGACGGCCAGACCATGCTCTACTCCGCGACCCTGGACCGGGGCGTCGACCGGCTGGTCGAGCGGTTCCTCCGGGACCCGGTCAGCTTCGCGGTGGATCCGCCGACCGACGCGGTGGACACCATGGAGCACCACGTCCTGTACGTCCGGCAGCCGGACAAGCGCTCGACCGTCACCCACATCGCCTCCCGGGCCGGGGCGTCGATCATGTTCGCCGAGACCCGGGACACCGCCGACCGCACGGTCGAGGACCTGCTGGCGGGCGGCGTCCGGGCGGCCGCGCTGCACAGCGGCAAGTCGCAGCCGCAGCGCACCCGGACCCTGGAGCAGTTCCGCGCCGGCGTGGTCACCGCGCTGGTCGCCACCAACGTCGCCGCCCGGGGCCTGCACGTCGACGGCCTCGACCTGGTCGTCAACATCGATCCGCCGAGCGACCCCAAGGAATACCTGCACCGCAGCGGTCGGACCGCGCGGGCCGGCGCCACGGGCACCGTGGTCACCCTGGTGCTGCCCGGCGAGCGCCGGGACACCGCCCGGATGCTCACCGCCGCCGGGGTCACGCCCGCCTGTGCGCAGGTGCGGCCCGGCAGCGAGGAACTCAGCCGGATCACCGGCGCCCGGCCGCCGAGCGCCGTGCCGGTGACGGTCCCCGACCCGGTGCCCGAGGAGCCGCCCCGGTGGGGGCCGGCGGCCCGGCGGACGGTCGGACGCTGACCGTCACCGCCCCCGACGGGGCGGACCCGGGCGCGGCGGGCCCGGGCCGGCCGGGTTACGGCGGGCGGGCCTCCGGGCACACCCGGAGGCCCCGGTCTCAGCCCGCGCGGTGGACCACCTCGCCGCCGACCACCGTCAGGTCGACCCGGGCGTCCAGGAACGCCTTCGGGTCCACGGCGAAGAGGTCCTCCGAGAACAGCACCAGGTCGCCGAGCTTGCCCGGAGTGATCGAGCCCAGCCGGTCCTCCAGGAAGTTGGCGTGGGCGCTGCCGAGGGTGTAGCCGCGCAGCGCGTCGGCCAGCGGGACGGTCTCCTCGGGCACCCACGCCTCCCCGCCGGCCAGCCCCTGCCGGGTGACCGCCGTGTAGAGGCCGACCAGCGGGTCCATCTCGGCCACGTTCCAGTCGCTGGAGAACGCCAGCACCGCGCCCGCGTCCCGCAGGCTGCGCATCGGCCAGGCCTTCGACCAGCGCCGCTCACCGACCGCCTCGGCCCAGTCGCGGCCGGGCCCGGCGATGTCGGGCGAGCAGTGCCGGGGCTGCATGCAGGCGACCACGCCCAGCCCGGCGAAGCGGGGCACGTCGGCCGGGTCGAGGCACTCGACGTGCACCACCTGGTGCCGGGCGTCCCGGGGGCCGTTGACCCGCCGGGCGTGCTCGACGGCGTCCAGCACCGTACGGATGCCCCGGTCGCCCGTGGCGTGCACGAAGGCCTGGAAGCCCGCCGCGTCGAGCCGCGCCAGCACCTCGGCGAACTCCCCGGCCGGGTAGAAGGTCTCGCCCCGGTGGCTGTGGTGGCCCGCGTACGGCTCCAGCAGGGCGGCGGTGTGCGGCTCGACCACGTCGTCGATGTACAGCTTCAGCGGGCCGACCCGGAAGCGGTCGGTGTCGTGCCGGCGGGCCGCGGCCGCGAACTCGGCCAGGTCCGCGTCGGTGGTGCCGCGGGGGTGGAAGAGCGCGGCGACCAGGCGGGACCGCAGCCGGCCCTCAGCGATGGCCCGCTCGAACAGGGCCAGGTCGTCCAGCGAGTTCTGCGGCTCGACGACGGTGGTCAGGCCGTACCGGGTCGCCAGGTCGAGGCTGGCGCAGAGCCGGCCGTACTGGCGGTCCGGCGCGGCCCAGGGCACCCCGGCGGCGCGCAGCGCCCGGTGGCCGTCGCGGGAGAGGCCGCGGACCGCGAAGTCGGTGAGGAACCCGGTGGGCTCGCCGGTGGCCGGGTCCTTCCGGACGGTGCCGAAGGCGAGCTCCTCGGTCCGTGCGGTGATGCCGAGGCGGCGCAGGGCGGCGGTGTTCAGCCAGGCGGTGTGCACGTCGTAGCTGAGGACGAAGGCGGGCCGGTCGCCGGTGAACGGGTCGAGGTCGGCGGCGGTGGGCATCCGCCCGCCGGCGATGGCGGAGTAGTCGAAGGCCTCGGCCTCGATCCACTCGGCGTCGGGGTTGCGGCGCAGCCAGTCGGCGATCCGGCGGCCGATCTCCGGCAGGTCGGCGGCCCCGGCGAGCTGGACGCAGGCCGCGTCGGAGCCGAGCCGGACGTGGTTGTGGCTGTCGATGAAGCCGGGTGCGAGCAGCCGGCCGCGGGCGTCGACCACCTCGGTGCCGGGGCCCGCCAGGTCGCGCCAGCCGTCGCCGTCGCCGACCCAGGCGATCCGCCCGTCCCGGACGGCGACGGCCTCGGCGCGGGGGCGCCGGTCGTCGACGGTGTGGACGTGGGCGTTGTGGACGATCAGTTCGGCGGGGCGGTTCACGGGTGCTCCGGGGTGCTGGTGGCGGTGCTTGCGCCGGTGGCGGACGCGGTGGCGGGGGATGCGGTGGCGGCGGCGGTGGCGGACGCGGGGGTGCGGGTGGCGGGGGGCTCGGCGGCGGGTGACCGGAACGCGGGTTCCTGGTCGGCGGGGAGGCTGAGCACCCAGTGGGTGGCGGAGCGCGGGCGCAGGTAGGCGAACCAGTAGAGGACGCCGGCGGCCAGCACCGCGAGGGTGATCAGCAGGTCGCGCGCGGACTGCCGGGTGAGCGTGTAGCCCAGGACCACGGTGGTGAGGACGGGCGCGAGCGGCCAGAGCGGCATCCGCCAGGCGTCGGTGGAGCGGTGGCGGCCGCGCCGGGCGGCGAGCGCGGCCACGCCGAGCAGCAGGTAGATCACGGCGACCACCACGCCCGTGAAGCCGAGCAGCGCGTCGATCGGCACGGTCAGCGCCAGCACCGCGCCGGGCAGGCCGATGGCCAGGGTGGCGACCCAGGGCGAGCCCCAGCGCGGGTGCAGGGTGCCGAGCGCGCGGTTGACCGGGTCGGGCCAGGTGCGGTCGCGGGCCGAGGCGTAGAGCACCCGGCCGTTCTGGATCACCATCACGATGACGGCGTTGAGGATGGCGGCCGCGATGCAGAGGCTCACGAAGGTGCCGACGCCGCTGCCCGCCCAGTCGTCGACGACGGCGACGAGGTCGCCCGCCGCCAGCTGGTCCGGCGAGGCGACGCCCAGGCAGATCGCCACGACCGGCAGGGTGATCACCAGGACCCCGGCCAGCAGGGACCAGAGCACCGTCCGGGCGACCGAACGGCGCGGGTCGCGCAGGTCCTCGGAGAGGTAGACCGCCGTGCCGAACCCGTTGTACGTGAAGATGGCGACGGCCAGTCCGGAGATCAGCAGGCCCGCGGTGAACGGCGAGGTGCCGCCCTGCCCGTCCGGGACCACCGCGTGCACCAGGGTGGACACCGGCTGGCGGACGTGGGTCAGGCCGAGCACCGTGACGACCGCGGCGGCGAGGACCTCCAGCCCGAGGAAGGCGCCGGTGATCAGGGCGTTCGACTTGATGTCCAGGACGCCGACGGCGACCGCCACGCACATCACCAGGGCGCCGGCGACGGCCGGGTCCACGGTGAGGACGGAGCCCAGGTACCCGGCCGTGCCGAGCGCGATGATCGGCGGGATCACCAGCAGCGAGACGATCGAGATCACGAAGACCAGCCACCCGGCCAGCCGCCCGAGCACCTGCCCGACGATCGAGTACTCGCCGCCCGCGCTGGGCACCAGGGTGCCGAGCTCGGCGTAGCAGAGGCCGACCCCGAGCGAGAGCACCGCGGCGACCAGCAGGCTGATCACCGCGCCGCTGCCCTGCGACTGGAGCAGCGGCGGGACGACGATGAAGAGCGACGACGCGGGCGTGACACAGGACAGGGTCAGCAGGACCCCGCCGAACACGCCCAGCGAGCGCGGCAGCGCCGAGACCTGGGGCGGAGGGGGAGGGGAGGACGCCATCGGGGACCGGACTCTCTCGCGGGGGAAGGTGTCCGGCCATTGAAGGGTGGCGAAAAGAACGCGTCAAGAATGTTCAGGCATCGTTTCACCTGTCATTTGTGTGATGGCCTGCGAATCATTCGCACGAGAGAGGTCCTGGGGAGTCGATCGCCTAGCCGACGGGCAGATCGTAGGTGTAGGACTCCTTCACGATGTCCAGGTGCATCCACGTCTCGGAGCGGGTGACGCCGGGCAGCGCGCGCACCGCCTCCAGCCCGGTGAACAGCTCGGCGCGGTCCGGCGCGTCCAGGCCGCAGACCACGTCGAAGCGCCCGTAGCCGGTGGCCACGTAGTTCACCCCCGGCAGCGCGGCCGCCGCCTCCGCCACCGCCCGGGCCGGCCCCCGGACGCCCAGACCGACCCCGGCCGCCTCCCGGACACCGACCGCACGCGACTCCACCAGCCCGGTCACATGGACCGCGCCCACCTCCAGCAGGCGCAGCACCCGCGCCCGGGTCGCCGGCTGGGAGAGGCCGATCCGCTCGGCCAGCGCGGCGAAGCTGGCCCGCCCGTCCAGCTGCAGCAGCCCGAGCAGCCGACGGTCGGTCGAGTCCAGCTCGGGCGGCGGCCCCGCCGGGACGCCCGCCACCTCGGGCGAGTACGCGTCCCGGACCAGCTCGGAGCAGCGGAACACCTCCAGCCCGCGCACCCCTGGCACCGCTCGCAGCGCCGCGAACTCGCGCTCCAGCGCGGCCTCGTCGGCGACCCTGACCTCCGCGATCACGCTCTGCGGGCCGGCCGTGCAGGACACGAAGCTGGCCGCCCGCCGCCCGGCCGCCATCGCCGCCACCGGGCGGCCCGGCCCGGCCACGTCCAGCGACACGTGGGCCACCGCCTCGATGCCGGCGACCGAGGGCGGCACGATGCCGACGATCCGCACCTCGCCGCGCTGGAGCAGCCGCTGCACCCGGGCTCGGGCCGCCTCGCGCGAGATGCCGAGCAGCTCGGACAGCCGTTGGTAGCTGACCCGGCCGTCCCGTTGCAGCTCGCGGACGAGGGCGGCGTCGGTGGTGTCGAGCACGCGGGGCTCCTGGGGGCTGGGCGGGGGAGTCCCGGCAATCTACCCCGCCCGCCCGCCGGTCCCGCTCGTGCTGTGCGCATCGCGCGTGCTGCCCGCGTTGCCCGTGCTGTCTCGTGCCGTCCGCGGGTCAGCCGGTCGTGGCGCCTCGTACGGCCGCCGCGGCCCGGACGGTGGCCGCGGCCAGGCGGTGGTTCTCCGGGGCACCGCCGCCGCCACCGGGGCTGAAGCTGCGGCGGGTGTAGCTGTAGGCGATGCCGCTGCGCGGGTCGGCGAAGGACTGGGCGCCCACCGCGCCACTGTGCCCGAACGCCTCCGGCCCGAGGAACGGGTAGCGGGAACTCTGCGCCTCGAAGCCGAGGCCGAAGTGGTCCTGCTCGCCCGTCACCAGGTCGGTGCCGGGGGTGCGGACCGGCCCGAACTCGGCGATCGTCCCGGCGGTGAGCAGCGGCGGCCGCCCGTCCACCCCGTGCGCCGCCGCCGCGTACATCGCCGCCAGCCCGCGCGCGTTGCCGACCCCGCCGGAGGAGGCCGGGCCCTGGGCGCGGACCGAGCGGGTGTTGCCGAACTCCACCAGGTCGGTGGGCCGGGCGGCGTTCAGGTTGAAGGCGATTCCGGTGAGGCTGTCGGGCGCGGGCCCCTCGGTCGGCCCGCCTTCGGCCTGCCCGCCCGGGGCGGGCCGGGCAGGACGCACCGGCAGGTAGCGCGGCTCCAGCTCGGCGGGCAGTCCGAGATGGAAGTCCAGCCCGAACGGCGCCCTGACCCGCTCCTCGAACAGCTCCTGGAGCGAGCGGCCGGTCCGCCGGCGGACCACCTCGCCGGTCAGCGCGCCGATCACGAAGGCGTGGTAGCCGTACGCGGTGCCGGGCTCCCAGTACGGCTTCTGCCGGGCCAGCCGGTCGGCGAGCCGGCGGTCGTCCGCCAGCTCCTCCGACGTGAACCCGCCGTCGACGCCGATCAGCCCGGCGCGGTGCTCCAGCAGCTGCCGCAGGGTCACGCCCGACTTGCCCTCCGCGGCGAACTCCGGCCAGTACCGCGCCACTTCCTCGTCCAGGCGCAGCACGCCCTCCTGCACCAGCAGTGCCACCACCAGGTGGGCCGCGCCCTTGGCCGAGGAGTAGAGGGCGAACAGCGAGTCGCCCGAGACGCCCTCGCCGGCCCAGAGGTCGACCACCCGGCGCCCGTCCAGGTGGACGGCCAGTTGCGCGCCGCCTTCCTCCGGCTCGGCGGCGACGACGGCGGCGAACTCCGCCCGCACCTCCTCGAACCCGGGCGCGACGCTCCCGTTCACACCGGCACTGCCGGACATGGCTCCCCCTCGGCTGCTGACTGCTGACTGCTGACAGATGACAGATGACAGATGACTGACGGATGCACGGGCCGTGATCATCGGCCTGCCGCTCCGTCAACCGCGCCCGGGGCGTGTTGATTCCGGCGTCGACGAGGGGATTCCTTACCGGCTCCACCGGTCCGGCCCGGCTCGGTTCGGCCCGGCTCGGTTCGGCTCGGTCCGGTCCGGCCCGGGCGGCCGCACCGCGTGAGTGCGCGGGTGCGGGCCGCCCGGGCCGGGGGGCGGGACCCGGGGTCAGTAGTCGGCGCTGGGCGCGCGGGTGGTGTCGCCGAGGTCGGGCAGGTCGCGGAGCTCCAGGGCCTCGCCGTGGTGGTCGAGTTCGAGGACGACCAGGGTGTTGCGGCCGGCGCGCCAGAGCGGGCCGGGGGCGTAGAGGGTGCGCTGCGGGCCTTCGTGGGTGTAGCGGCCGAGCAGGAAGCCGTTCAGCCAGAGCAGGCCGCGGCCCCAGCCGGGGAGCGCGACGAAGGCGTCGCCGGGTGCGTCGAGGTCGGTCTCGAAGCGGTGGAATGCCGGGTCGCCGTCGTCCGTCCCGGTGGCCTCCTCGAAGACCAGCGCGTCGAGGTCGGTGAGCGGTAGCGGCCGGATCTCCCAGTCGAAGAGGCGCTGCCGGTCGTGCGAGACGCCGCGGCCGATGCCCTTGCGGTCGTCCAGCTGGGGGCCGTAGTTCGTTCGGCCGAGGGCCTCGACCAGGATGTCCAGGGTGACGCCGGCCGGGCCGGTCTCCAGCGGGAGGGTCCCGCCCGGGGCGTTGCGGTCCAGGACGCCGAGCGGGCGGCCGTCCGCGAAGACCAGGGCGCGGTCGCCGATGCCGTCGATGCGCAGCGGCATGGCGGGGCGCGGCCCCGGGACGCGGGTGCGGTAGTGGATCAGACCGAGGGACTGGCCGAGCTTCTCCATCGGCTCGGGGGCGGCCCGGCGCACCGGGGTGGAGAGGGCGTCCAGCGAGGCCAGCAGGCGGGCCCGGCCGGTCGCGCGGTCCAGTCGGCGCGGGGCCAGCCGGGGCTCGGGGGCGGGGAGTTCGCCGTCGGGCAGCGGCACGTACTTGCCGATCACGGCCCGCAGGGCGTGGAACTTCTCGGTGAGTTCGCCCGCCTCACCGATCGGCGCGTCGTAGTCGTAGCTGGTGACGGTGGGCTCGTACCCCGCGTCGTACGGGTTCGCGCCGGAGTGGTTGGCGCCGGACCAGAAGCCGAAGTTGGTACCGCCGTGCGCCATGTAGAGGTTGACCGAGGCGCCGGTGGCGAGCAGCTCGTCCAGCGAGCGGGCGGACTCCTCGGCGTCCCGGACGTGGTGCGGTTCGCCGATCCGGTCGAACCAGCCGATCCAGAACTCCATCGCGGCGAGCGGCCCCTTGGGCTGCCGGCGGCGGAGCACCTCGAACCGCTCGGGGGCGCGGGAGCCGAAGGTCGCGGTGGCGAGCAGGCCGGGGACCGCCCCGCCCTGCTGCATGTAGTCCTCGGAGCCGTCCGTGGTGAACAGCAGGCAGTCCACGCCGCGGGCGACCAGACCGTCCCGCAGGTGCGCCAGGTAGGCGGCGTCGTTGCCGTAACTGCCGTACTCGTTCTCGACCTGGACCGCGACGACCGGGCCTCCCCGGCCGGCCAGCAGCGGCAGCAGCTCGGGCACCAGCGCGTCGAACCAGCCGTCCACCTCGGCCAGGAAGGCCGGGTCGGAGGTGCGCAGCCGCAGCCCGTCGACGGCGAGCAGCCGGGCGGGCAGGCCGCCGAACTCCCACTCGGCGCAGATGTACGGGCCGGGGCGGAGGATGACGTCCAGGTCGTGCGCCCGGGCCAGTCGGACGAACCGGGCGACGTCCCGCCAGCCGGTGAAGTCCACCTCTCCGGAGGGGAGTTCGTGGAAGTTCCAGGGGATGTAGGTGTCCACGGTGTTGGCGCCGAGGGCGCGCAGGCGGCGCAGCCGGTCGTCCCAGAGGTCCGGGTGGACCCGGAAGTAGTGCAGGGCGCCGGAGACGATGCGGTGCGGTGTGCCGTTGCGGCGGAATCCGGTGTCGTCGTAGTCGAGCATGCGGTGACCAGCTTTCGATGGTGGCGCGGGCTGCCGGGTCGGGTTCAGGCGGTCGGGCCTGGGCAGTCGGAGGGCCGAACGGGTGGTGCGGCAAGATCGTGCCCGCAGCGGGCCCGCCGCCCGGCCGCCGTCCCTCCGCCGCCGATCTCCCGCCGCACCGCCGTCCTTCTCCTGCCGCACTGCCGTCGTCCCTCCGCCGTGGCCTCCCGGGTTCCCCCGTCTGCCCCGGAAGCCGCTCGGGACACCCCCCGGGACGGGGTGTCCCGAGCGGGCGGCCAGGCCTAGACTGCTCACCCCGTGCGGTATTACCGGCGGGTAGGCGCATCGACCGGTAGGGATGGAGAGTCCGGATGGCCGACGAGCGGGTGCACGCGTTCGGGGACGACGCGCTGGGTGGGCACGACGCGGTGGCGCTGGCGGCGCTGGTACGGGCCGGCGAGGTCAGCCCGGCGGAACTGGCGGCGGCCGCCGCGGCGCGCGCCGAGCGGATCGACGGGGCCCTCGCGCCGGTCGCCTTCGCCTCCTACGAGCGGCCGCACACCGGGGCCGGCGCCGACCGGGACGCCCCGCTGTACGGCGTGCCCAGCTACCTCAAGGACAACGTCCACCTGCGCGGCATGCCCACCGGGCAGGGCAGTTCGGCGTTCCGGGCCAAGCCCGCCCGCCGCACCGCCGGCTTCGCCGAGCAGTTCCTGAGCACCGGCCTGTCCGTCCTTGGCAAGACCCGGCTGCCGGAGTTCGGCCTCAACGCCTCGACCGAGTACGCCGAGGCCCGCCCGGTCCGCAACCCGTGGCTGCCCTCGCACTCCCCGGGCGCCTCCTCGGGCGGCTCGGCCGCCCTGGTGGCGGCTGGCGTCGTGCCCATCGCGCACGCCAACGACGGCGGCGGGTCGATCCGGATCCCGGCGGCCTGCTGCGGCCTCGTCGGCCTGAAGCCGACCCGCGGCCGGATGGTCGCCAACGGCCAGGGCCGCCTGCTGCCGATCGACCTGGTCACCGACGGCGTGCTGACCCGCTCCGTCCGTGACACCGCCGCCTTCTTCGCCGCCGCCGAACGCCACCACCGCAACCCCGCGCTGCCGCCGCTCGGCCTGGTCGAGGGCCCCGGTGACCGCCCGCTGCGCGTCGGCCTGGTGATCGACTCCCCGCTGGCCGTCACGGACGCGCCGACCCGCGCCGCGGTCGAGGAGACGGCCGCCCGGCTGGAGTCGATGGGCCATTCGGTCAGCCCGGCCACCCTGCCGTTCGGCGAGGAGTTCTCCCGCGACTTCACGATGTACTGGGGCTACATCGCCTTCCTGATCGCGACCACCGGCAAGCTGATGCTCGACCCCGGCTTCCAGGCCCACAAGCTGGACGGCCTCACCACCGGGCTGCGGCGCAGCTTCCACCGCCAGTTCCGGCACACCCCGGGCGTGCTGCGCCGGCTCCGCCGGGCCGAGCAGGCGTACGCGGGGATGTTCGGCGAGTACGACGTGATCCTCTCGCCGGTGCTGGCGCACGTCGCACCGCCCATCGGACACCTCAGCCCGAACGTCGCGTTCGACGAGTTGATGGCCCGGCTGCTCCGGTACGTCGCGTTCACGCCGCTCAACAACGTCACCGGCGGGCCGGGCATCGCGCTGCCCGCCGGGGCCGCCGCGGACGGGCTGCCGATCGGGGTGCACCTGTCGGCCCCGCACGGCGGGGAGCGGGTGCTGCTGGAGCTGGCGTTCGCGCTGGAGGCGGACCGGCCGTGGCGACGGATCCAGGACGGCGAGGGGCGGCAGGGGCAGGGGCAGGGGCTGGGGCAGGGGCAGCAGCTGCGGGACGGTGTGGGGCGGGAGGAGCAGCGGGTCGACGTGGTCGAGCGGGGCTGAGTCGGGCTGAGCGGGGCTGAGTCGGGCGCGGCCGGCCGGCCCGGCCCGGCCCGGGGCTCAGCTCAGGACCGGGGAGGCGATCGCGCAGGCCGCCCGGACCTCGCGGCGCAGCGGGCCGAGCACGTCGTCCGCCTCGTCCGGCTCGTGCGGCTTGTCCGTCGTGTGCGGTCCGTCCGGACGCTCCGGTTGCTCCGGTGACGCGTCGTCGGGCCGCTCGGGCAGCGCCGTGCCCGTCCGCAGGGCGGTGGCGAGCGCGTCCAGGTCACGGGTGATCGCCCCGACACCCTCCGCGGGCGGCGTCGGCACGCCGTGCTCGACCCGGACCCGGGTGGCCGTGGTGGCCTCCACCACCCGCTCGACGGCGATCACCAGCGGCCACCAGGCGGCCGCCCGCGTCGCGGTGGGCGGCGGCTCGGTGAGCGCCCGCTGGAACTCGGAGCGGACCGCCGAGAGGTCCCGGTAGAGCCGTCGACGGTGGCGCAGCCGGGACGTCTGGTCGCGCCCGGGCGCGGCGGTGAAGGCCAGCGCCACGTACGCGGCGGTGTCCGAGACCGCGTCGGCCAGCCGGTCCCCGATCCGGGTGTGCCAGGACTCGGGCCAGCACAGGTAGCCCGCGACCAGTACGATCCCGCAGCCGATCAGCGAGTCGTAGAGCCGGGGCAGCACCAGCCGGAAGCCCTGGTGGTTCAGCAGGTCGGAGAGGAGCAGGATGACCGGGGTGATGGCCGCCGTCTGGAACGCGTAGCCCTTCGCGGAGACGGCCGGGATCAGCGTCGCCAGCAGCGCCATGGTCGGCACGTCCCACCAGCCGATCGGCACCTCGGCGAGCACCGGGATGGCGATCAGCAGCCCGGCGGCCGTACCGAGGGCGCGCAGCACGGCCCGTGAGAACACCGAGCCGAAGTCGGGCTTGAGGACGAAGGTCACGGTCAGCGCCACCCAGTAGGAGCGGGGGACGGGGAGTACCGAGACCACCGCCTGGGCCAGGCCGATGCAGAGGGCCAGCCGCAGCCCGTACCGCCAGGACGCGCCGGACAGCAGTGCCGCCCGGGCCGTGCGCCTGACCCGCATCCGCGGGGCGGCGGGGTGGCCGAGCGGGTCGGGGCGGCGGTGGGGGGCGTGAAGGACGGGACCGTGAACGACGGGACCGTGCGGGTCGGGACCGTGGGGGTCGGGCGGGCTGTGCGGATCCGGTGAGCTGGGCGGGTGCGGGTGCGGGTGCGGGTGGCGGTGCGGCGTGTGCGGGTCGGGCACGGGCTCGGCGACGACGGCGGCCGCGTACCGCAGCGCCTGGTCGAGCGCCCGCTCCGAGGGGCCGGTCGGCGGTGGCAGGTCCAGGTCGGGCGGCGTGGCGACGGAGCCCAGCCCGACCGCATCGGCCAGGTCCAGGACCGCCGCCGGGTACGCCTCCGGCAGCGGTCCGAGCCGGGCCGGGCGCAGCTTGGCGGCGGAGGCCGCCTCGACGATCGGGATCACCGCGTTGAGCCGGGCGACCAGCCGGGCCAGGCCCGGGGAGCGGCCGTGCCGCCGGGTGCGGTGGGTGAGCAGCAGGTCGTACGAGCTGTTGAGCGACTGGGTGACGGCCTGCCGCCGTTCGTCGTGCGCGGGGCTGCCGGCGGCGCGCAGGAAGCCGGCGACGGTCCGGTACGTGTCGGCGACCGCCTCCCGCTCCGGCACGCCGCCGCGCAGCGGCCAGGCGAACAGCGTGAGCACCAGGACCACCAGCCCGCCGAGGCTGAGCAGCACCGGCGCCTTCCACCAGGGCTGCGGCATCGGCAGGCCGGCGCCGACGACCGCGTTGAGCAGGAGCAGCAGCCCCGAGACGGAGGCGACCGCGCCGATCGAGGAGATCATCCCGGAGACCAGGGCGACCAGCGTCAGCACCACGACCGCCGGCCAGCCCTCGCCGTACACCAGGGTGCCGAGGGTGACCCCGACCGCGCCGAAGAGCTGGGGCACGGCGATGTTGAAGACCCGCATCCGGTACGCGTCGGCGGTGTCGCCGATGACGGCGGACAGCGCGCCCATCGAGACCAGGGCGCCGTACTCGGGCCGGTCGGTCGCGAAGCCGACGGCGAGCGGCGCGGAGAGCGCGACCGAGGCGCGGGCCACCGCGGCCCAGGGCACCGGTGCGGGGTGCGGGCGCAGCCCCGCGGTCAGCCAGCTGGGAGGGGTGAGCCGGGCGGCCCTGGTGCGCCGTGCCATGCAGCCAACCTACGACCCGTCGGCGGGCGGGGCCCGGCGGCACGGCTGGGGCGCTCGCTTGGCTGGGCGCTCGCAGGGGTGGTGCGCTCGCACGGGTGGTGGCGGCGGCTCGTCGGTGGTGGTGATGGTGCCGTGGCGTGCTGGGCGGCCCGCCGTCCGCCCCCGGCTCGCGGGTGGGACGTGCGGGCCGGTGGTCAGTTCGCCGACGTCGGCAGGGCGGGCTCCTGGCCCGGTCCGGCCGCCGCCCCCGGCTCGGTGCCGGCCCCGTCGGCGGGACGGCGCCCGGTGGGGAGGTCGCGGACGCGGCCGACCGGGGACAGGAGCAGGATCAGGGCGGCCAGGGGCACGCCGGCCGTGGCGATCCACATCGCCGGGCGCAGGCCGAGGGTGGTGCCGAGGACGCCGGCCAGGACGGCGCCGAGCGGGAGGGTGCCGAAGTTGAGGACGGCGGCGCTGGCGGTGAGCCGGCCGAGCAGCTCGGGCGGGCAGTAGCGCTGCTGGAAGCCGGACTTGAGGACGTTCCCGGCCACCACCCCCGCCGAGACGCTGAACCCGCCCACCGCGTAGCAGAGGACGCCCGCACCGCCGCTGGTGAGGGGGATGAGCAGGGCGAGCGCGGGCAGGCCGAGTTCGAAGAGGACCATCGCCCGGGCGGTGCCCATCCGGGCGCCGACCCGGCGGGCGGCGAACGCCCCCGCGACGCCGCCGCTCCCGGCGGCCGCGACCAGCCCGCCGACCGTGCCGGCGTCGAGCCCGACCTCGCGCACCAGGAAGGCCACCTGGATCGACTGGTACCCCATCAGCGCCAGGTTGGAGGACGCGCCGAACAGCGTCAGGGCGCGCAGCCAGCGGTCGCCGGCGACCAACCGCAGACCCTCGGCGACCTCGCGGCCGAGCGCCCGTTCGGCGGTCCGCGCCGCCGGCTTCTCGCGGTGCCGGATCCGGCCCAGGCAGAGCAGCGAGACGAGGAAGGTCGCGGCGTTGGCGAGCATGCCGTTGGCGGCGCCGGCCAGCTGGGCGATCAGGCCGCCGGAGCCCATGCCGACGATCTGCGCGGCCGAGGCGCTGCCGTGGAGCTTCGCGTTGCCCTCGGGCTGGTCGGCGGGGGCGAGCAGGTCGGGCAGGTAGGCGGTGTAGGCGGTCTGGAAGAAGACGGCGGCGGTGCCGGTGAGCAGCGCGACGGCCAGCAGCAGGCCGGTGCTCAGCAGGCCGGCCCACCCGGCGAGCGGGACGGCCGTGAACAGGACCAGTGAGACGGCCGCGGCGGCCAGCATGACGGGGCGGCGGGGTAACCGGTCGACCCACACCCCGGCCGGCAGGCCGACCACCAGCCACGGCGCCCAGGCGGCGGCGCTGAGCAGGCCGATCTCGAAGGTGGAGGCGTGCAGTTCGGTGACGGCGATCAGCGGCATCGCCACGCCGGTCACGGAGGCGCCGAACTTGCCGGCGGTCTCGCCGCACCAGAGCAGTCGGAAGTCCCGGTGGCGGCGGAGCAGTCCGCCGCGGGGCTGGTGGCTCATCGGGAGTCTCCCCGGGTGTCGTGGACGGCCTTCCCGGTGCGGTCCGCTCCGGTGCCGCCCCCGCCGGTGCGGTCCGCTTCGGTGCCGCCCCCGTCGTGCGGACGGCGGGGGAAGGACTGGAGCTGGACGACGATCGGCAGCGCCCCGGGGTCGGGCGTGGCGCCCGGGGCGGGGGCGTGCCGTTCGATGACGGCGGTCAACTCGTCGTTGAGTGACTGGAGTTGGGCCGGGTTGAGGCGCAGGTGGCTCCAGTCCGAGATGGTGCCGACGTTGCGCCACTCGTCCGGCCAGTCCTCCGAGAGGTACGCGTCGACCCGGCTGAACAGGTGCCGGACCAGCTCCTGCAGGTAGACCGAGAGCGGGCCGTGGCTGTCCGGGTCGTGGCGGAAGTCGGCGGCGTCGAGCCGGTTGGAGACGGGGACGCGCCGCCACCAGCGTTCGCGCTTGGTGCCGCGGCCGGTCTCCTCCTCGATGAACCCGTGTTCGGCGAGGTGGCGCAGGTGCCAGCTGACGGTTCCGGTGTTCTCGCCGAGCCGCTCGGCGAGCAGGGTCGCGGTGGCCGGGCCGTCGAGGTTCAGCAGCTCGAAGATCCGCATCCGCAGCGGGTGGGCCAGTCCGCGCAGGCTGCGGGCGTCGAGGCGGCGGTGCGGGCGCTGCGCCGGGGCGGCGGGCGCGGCGGGCGCGGTCGGGGCGGCGGGTTCGGGGGCGTCGGAGTGCTCGGTGGGCATGCCGGAATTCTAGGATGCAGAGACTTCTCTGCATAGGGATGTCTGCAGAGAAGTCTCTGTAAGTTGCGGGTGGGTGGGCGGGCGCGGTCGAACCTGCCGGATCAGTGGGCCGGGTGCCCGGTCACCGCGTCAGACGGGACGTCGTCCCCGTCCTGGCCGGGCAGCGGCCCGCTCGCGCCGTGCGTCCGCGCGTGCCGCGCCAGGCTGTCCCGCAGCCGCGTCAGCCGGCGGATCTCGGCGTCCAGCGCGGCCAGACGCTCCTGGACGACCGGGGTGAAGGTGTCGGGCCCGTGGTCACCGGTGGACGCGCAACTGCGCGGCGGGTCCTCGGTCAGCAGGGCCAGCCGGTGCGCCTTGCGGGCCAGGTCCTCGACGGTCAGCCCGAGCGCCAGCAGCTCGCGGATCGCCCGCA
The DNA here is from genome assembly GCF_056437345.1 of Kitasatospora sp. NPDC042419. Classification (NCBI taxonomy): domain Bacteria; kingdom Bacillati; phylum Actinomycetota; class Actinomycetes; order Kitasatosporales; family Streptomycetaceae; genus Kitasatospora; species Kitasatospora sp. NPDC042419. The sequence continues at coordinate 17,894 of NZ_JBWKAW010000008.1, read as the reverse complement.
CCCGGGCCACCTCCTCCGGCCCGTACCTCCGCTGGCCGGAGGCGGTCCGCGCGGGCGGTGGCAGCAGCCCGCGCTCCTCGTAGAACCGCAGTGCCCTGGGCGTCGTGCCCGCCGCCGCCGCGGCGTCCCCGATCCTCATGCGCGTCCGTCCTCCCGCTCACGTTCACACCGTCACCAGGCGGCCTGTACCTCGACGATCGTCGCGCCGAAGATGCCCTCGCCGCCGAACAGTCGGGGCAACGCCGAGGGCGCCCGTTCGATGCCCGACACGACCGTCGTCGGCACGACGAGTTCCCCGGAACGCAGCCAGGCACCGAGGCGCTGCCGCCACTCGGCCTCCAGGTCCGGGTACTGCATCCCGCTGACCCCGTACACGGTCACGCCCTTGGTGAGCAGCCGGAAGGTGTCGACCACGGCCGGCGAGCTGCCGCCGCGCCGGTCCGGGGAGAACTGCCCCGACAGCGCCCCGACCAGCGCGAACCGGGCGCCCGGGCGGGCCGCGTCGACGGCGGCGGTGAGCTGCTCGCCGCCGACCAGGTCGAGCAGCACGTCGATGCCGTCCGGGGCGGCCGCCGCCAGTTGCTCGGCGATCGTCCCGAAGCCGGAGCCGTTCCCGGAGCCGTCCCGGGAGCCGTCCCCGGGGTCGCGCACGAGGACCGCGTCGTAGCCGAGTTCCCCGGTCAGCCGCTTCGCCTTGGCCGGGGAGCCGGTGGTGCCGATCACCCGCGAGGCCCCCAGCAGCCGGGCCACCTGCCCGGCCACCGTGCCGACCGCGCCCGCCGCGCCGGTGACCAGCACGACGTCCCCGGCCCGGACCTCGGCCGCACGGGTCAGCGCGCCGTACCCGGCCGAGGCGGGGGAGAGCAGCGCGAACGGGTCCGGGAGGCGGTCGTCCACGCGGGTGAACGAGGCGGCGTCGGCCACCGCGAGGTCCCGCCAGCCCTGCAGGTGGGTGACCAGGTCGCCCGGGCGGAGCGGTGCGTCGCCCGGCTGGTCCGGGCCCACCGCCAGGACGTCGGCCAGTGCCGGACCGAACAGCGCCTGACCCGGACCGATGGTCGGCAGCGGGGTGTCCGTCAGCTCGCCGCCGATCAGGGTGCGCAGGCCGGGGAAGACCAGGAAGGCCCGGTTGCGCACCAGCGCCTGACCCGGGCCCGGGGCGGCCAGCGGCGTTTCGGCCAGCGCGAAGTGCTCGGGGCCGGGGAGGCCGGCGGGCGCGGAGACGAGCCGCACCTCGCGGGCGGTGGTGGGGAGGGACATGGCGGACTCCGGGAGTGACGGCGCGGCGGCCGGTCCGCCGCGCAGGTGCCGGGACGGTAACCCTTGACGCGCGGGTCAGGGGCAAGTCTGCCGGTCCGTCACCGTCCCACCGGTGACCGGCTCGTCCGGCGTCCGACGTCCGGACGGCACCTCGGCCCGCCCTCGGCCTGCGCCTGTCCCGTCGTCGGCCCGCCTCCGCCCCTTCTGCCCGCCGCTCGCCCGTCTGCGGCTCCTCCGTCCGCCGCTCGCCCGTCTGCGGCTCCTCCGTCCGCCGTAGTCGGCCCCCGGCCGGTCCGATGATCTTCTAGAGTCGCCTCCGGTGCGACCGTACGACCGCACCGGGCGCGTCCCTGCGCACACCTGCACCACGGAGAGGCGGCACCACCATGAGCGAGCAGCAGGCACCCGAGCCCTTCGAGCCCGTCGTCGAGGACTGGCAGACCGCCCTGGTGGTCGTCGCCCACCCCGACGACATGGAGTACGGCGGCGCCGCCGCCGTCGCCCGCTGGACGGCACAGGGCAAGAAGGTCGTCTACGTCATGGTCACCAGCGGCGAGGCCGGGATCGACACGATGGCCCCCGAGGAGTGCGGCCCGCTGCGCGAGGCCGAGCAGATCGCCTCCGCCGCCCTGGTCGGCGTGGACACCGTCGAGTTCCTCGGCCACCAGGACGGAGTGGTCGAGTACGGGGTGCCGCTGCGCCGCGACATCGCCCGTGCCGTCCGCCGCCACCGCCCGGACATCGTCATCACCAGCAACTTCCGTGACACGTACGGCGGCACCTTCCTCAACCAGGCCGACCACATCGCCGTCGGCCGGGCCACCCTGGACGGGGTGCGGGACGCGGGCAACCGCTGGGTCTTCCGCGAGCTGACCGCCGAGGGCCACGAGCCGTGGAACGAGGTCCGGCAGATCTGGGCCGTGGCCTCGCCGGAGTCGCGGCACGCGGTCGACACCACCGACCACTTCGACGCCGGCGTCGCCTCGCTGGAGGCTCACAAGGCGTACCTGGCGGGGCTGGGCGGCTCGATGGCCGATGCGCGCGGCTTCCTGGAGGGCTTCGGGCGGGCGGCCGGCACCCGGCTCGGCACGCGGTTCGCCGTGCCGTTCGAGGTCTTCCCGCTGCGCTAGCCGGAGGCGGGCCCCGTCGGGGCCGGTCAGTCCTCGGGCTGTTCGGTCTGCGCGGGGCTGCTGCCGTTCTCGGTGCCGTCGTTGTCGTCGTCGCCGTGACCGTCGCGGCCCCTGTCGCGGCCCTTGTCGTGGCCGTCCTCGTGCCCGTCGCCGTCGCCGGGCCCGTCCGCGCCGTCGCTGCTCCGCCTACGCCGTCCGCGTCGGCGGAGCAGCCCGTGCAGCACGAGCGCGGCGACGGCCAGCCCGAGCCCGACCAGCAGCCAGAGCTGGTACCGCACCGCCGTCCGGTAGACCCCGCCGATGTTGGCGCCGGCGAGGTAGCCGAAGGTGGACCACACGCCCACCCAGAGCGCGGCGCCGAGCAGGTTGAACGGCTGGAAGCGGCGCCACGGCATGCCGGTGGTGCCGGCGATGATGCCGTTGGTCTGCCGCAGCCCGTCGACGAACCGCGCGACGGTCACCACCTTGCCGCCGTGCCGGGCGAAGAACCCGTCCGCGCGCGCCATCCGGGCCGGCGTGAGCAGCACGTACGGGCCCCAGCGGTGGACGAAGGCACGCCCGCCGGTGGCGCCGATCAGATGGCCCAGGCTGTTGCCGACGACGGCCGCCGAGAAGGCGATCGCCACCACGGCGGCGAAGCTCAGGTGCCCGGTGCCGGCGTAGACGGAGGCCAGCACCAGGATGGTCTGACCCGGCGCCGGGATCCCGCAGTTGTCGAGCAGCACGAACAGCGCCACCGCCGGGTAGCCGTACTGCTCCAGCAGCGGCGCGAGTGCGGCGAGCGGCCCGGGCAGCGCGGGGTCGGCCGCGGCGAGGGCGGCCGCGGCGGCGAGCGGGACGGACGGGGACGCGGACGGCACGACTCACCGCCCCGGGCCGCGGCGGCGCGGGGCGGCGGCCGCTGGGGTCAGTGGATCGCCTTGCGGGGTTCGATGTTGCAGTCGGGGCCGGGGTAGATCAGGCCCGTGTGGCCGTCTTCGAAGCGGACCACGTACGGCGGCTGGCCGTCCTGGCCGCGCACCTCGACGATCTCGCCCTTCTGGTCGACCATGCCCACCGCTCGGCTGTGGACGTGGAGCTGGTCACCTACCGCTGCGTGCATGGTCATGCTCCTCGGGTAGCGGTGGCCGCGTGGGCGGCCGTTCTGCCTTCCACTGTGCTGCGGGGGCGGTCCGCCCGCAACGCCGCGCCGCGGCCCCGCGGCGTGTTCGGCGGGCTCGGCCGCCGGGGTCGCCGCCGGGCCCGGCCGCCGGCACCCGCCGCTCAGCGGGCGCCGAGGTGCTCCGCGAGGTAGCAGCGGACCAGCCGCTTGCACTCGGCGATCATCGCCGGGTCGCCGTCCGGATCCCCGCGGAACGCGAGCTTCAGCACCGCGTCCGCCGCCTCCAGCGCCACCCGCAGGCCCAGCGTCAGCGCCGCCGGGTCGGCCGCCGCGAACAGTTCGCCGCCGAGCGCCTGGAGACGGAGCGCGACCGCGCTGTTGTTGTCCAGGTCGGCGTCCAGCAGGTGCCGGTCGTCCCGGACGCCGACCGGCACGGCCGCCCCGGCCAGCCCGAAGTCCACCTGACCGAAGCCCGGCACGCTCCGCTTCATCGCGACGAACTCCTCCACCGCGAGGTCGGTGAACCCGGCCGGCCCGGTGGGCGTCCCGGCCCGCAGCCGGGTGTCGAGGCGGTGGAGGTACCGGTCGAGGTTCCGGCCGGCCAGCGCCGCCAGCAGGTCCTCCTTGCCCGCGAAGAACTGGTACAGCGTGCCGATCGGCACCCCGGCCCGGTGGGCCACCTCCTTGGTGGTGAGCGCGGTGGGCCCGGCCTCGTCGAGCAGCGCGGCGCAGGCGTCGAGGATTCGCTCGTACCGCTCCTGGCTGCGCTGCTGCACCGGCCGCCGGCGGCCGGCACCGGTCCGGCCCGGCGCCTGGTGACTCCTCGTGTCCGCGCTCATGGGGCCACTGTGCCGCATCCGGCGCGCGCCGGGCGAATCATCGGCGCGAGTGGAACGCGCGACTGCCCGATCGCCACGCGCTCCCCTGCCGCGCCCCCGCGGTCCCGGCGCCGTCGGCCCGGCGGGCCCGCTCGGCCCCGGTGCGGCGCCGCCACCTCGGGCCGAGGGGACCGTCGGGGTCGCTCAGTGACCGCCGTCCGGGGGAGGCGGCACGGTGACGACCGGGCAGTGGGCGCGGTGCAGCAGGCCGTGCGGGACCGACCCGAGCCGCATGCCGGTGAAACCGCCCCGCCCACGGCGCCCCACCACGACGGCGAGCGCGTGCTCGGAGGCCTTGGCCAGCTCCTCGACGGGGTGGCCGCGGATCACCTCGTGCGTCGCCGGCGTGGCGTCGGGGCGCACCGAACGGCGCCCGGCCGTGGCCTCGTCCAGCAGCCGCTGCAGGGTCCGGACGGCCTCGTCCTCGTCGACCCGCCGGATCAGGTGGGACTGCCACGTCCAGACGGCGTGCAACGCGGCTCCGCGCCGCTCGGCGAGGTCGAAGGCGAAGTCCACGGCCGCGGCCGAGGACGGGCTGCCGTCCACGCCCACCACCACGTGCGGGGTGTCGTGCGCGGAGTGCTCGGGCTCGCGGACGACGACCACCGGGCAGTGGGCCTGGGCGCTCACCGGGACGGTCACCGAGGAGGTGCTGAGCACCTCCTCCAGCCGGCTCAGGCGGCGCGACCCGAGGACGACGAGTTCGGCGCGGGCGGACTCCCGGCAGAGGACCAGGGCCGGGACGCCGTCCAGGGCGACCGCGGACACCGGCAGCCCGGGGCGCTGCCGGCGGGCGAGCTCGGAGGCCTGCTCCAGTGCCTCGTCGCCGCGTTCGCGCAGTTCCTTGTGGTAGCTGCCGCCCGCGAGGACGCGCACGTCGTGGGGGAGCGGCGGAAGGGCGTGCACCATCCGCAGCGGGAGTCCGCGGCGGTCCGCCTCGTCGGCGGCCCAGGCCAGCGCCGCGGGCTCCGGGGCGACGGCGTCCACACCGAGGACGATCGGATGGCGCTCGCTGGCGGATGTCATGGTTCCTCCACCGGATCGGAAGGCCGGGCGGACGGCGCCGACGAGCCGTCCGGCGACGCGCGCCCCGCACTCCCATGGCACCACGTTCCGCGCGGCCCTGCCGGTCCACCCGGTACCCGCACCGTCGCGGCCGCGCGGCCGGCGCGGCCGGCGCGGCAGGTGGGGCCGGCGGGGGCCGGCGCGCGCAGGACGCCGGCCCCCGCCCCCGCCGTCGCTACGACCACTCCGGGGTGACGTACGCCCCGGAGATCCCGCCGTCCACCAGGAAGGTGTTGGCGGTCATGAACGAGGAGTCGTCGCTGGCCAGGAAGGCGACGGCGGCGGCGATCTCCTGTGGTTCCGCGAACCGGCCGAGCGGGATGTGCACGAGCCGGCGGGCGGCCCGCTCCGGGTCCTTGGCGAACAGCTCCTGCAGCAGCGGGGTGTTGACCGGCCCCGGGCAGAGCGCGTTGACCCGGATGCCCTCCCGGGCGAACTGCACGCCCAGCTCGCGGGACATCGCCAGCACGCCGCCCTTGGAGGCGCTGTAGGAGATCTGCGAGGTCGCCGCGCCCATCACCGCGACGAACGACGCGGTGTTGATGATCGACCCCTTGCCCTGCCGCCGCATGTGCCCGATGGCGTACTTGCAGCACAGGTACACGCTGGTCAGGTTGACGTCCTGGACCCGCTTCCAGGCGTCCAGCCCGGTGGTCAGGATGGAGTCGTCGTCGGGCGGCGAGATCCCGGCGTTGTTGAAGGCGATGTCGAGCCGGCCGTAGTGGTCGACGGCCTGCTGGAACATGGCCTCGACGGCGGCCTCGTCGGTGACGTCGGCCCGCACGAACAGGCCGCCGACCTCCTGGGCCGCCCTGTTCCCGCTCTCCTCGTCCAGGTCCACGCACACCACCTGGGCGCCCTCGGCGGCGAACCGCCTGGCGGTCGCCAGGCCGATCCCGCTGCCCGCGCCGGTGATGACGGCCACCCGGCCGTCGAGTCGCTGGGTCGTGCTCATCGTTCCTCCGTGGAGATGAAGACGTTCTTGGTCTGGGTGAAGGCGTCGAGGGCGTCCGGGCCGAGCTCGCGGCCCAGTCCGGACTGTTTGAACCCGCCGAACGGGGTCGAATAGCGCACCGAGGAGTGCGAGTTGACGGACAGGTTGCCGGCCTCCACCGCGCGGGAGACCCGCAGCGCCCGGCCGACGTCCTGCGTCCAGATCGAACCGGAGAGGCCGTACTCGGTGGAGTTGGCGATCCGTACCGCCTCCTCCTCGCCGCGGAACGGGACCACCGTGACGACCGGGCCGAAGACCTCCTCGGTGAAGGCCCGGTCGTCGTGCCGCACGGGCGCCAGCACGGTCGGCGGGTACCAGAAGCCCGGACCGTCGGGGGCGGTCCCGCGGATCGCCACCGCCGAGTCGTCGGGGACGTACGACGCCACCCGGTCCCGGTGGGCCGCCGAGATCAGCGGCCCCATCTCGGTCCGCGGGTCGGCCGGGTCGCCGACCCGCACCCCGCGCACGGCGGACTCCAGCAGTGCCATGAACTCGTCGTGCACGGACTCCTCGACCAGGATCCGCGAGCGTGCGCAGCAGTCCTGTCCGGCGTTGTCGAAGACCGCGTAGGGCGCGGTGGCGGCGGCCCGGGCCACGTCCGCGTCGGCGAACACGATGTTGGCGCTCTTGCCGCCGAGTTCGAGGGTGACCGGTTTGACCTGGGCCGCGCAGCCCGCCAGCACGGCCCTGCCGACGGCGGTGGACCCGGTGAAGACGACCTTGCGGACGTCGGGGTGGGTGACGAAGCGCTGTCCGACCACCGTGCCGCGGCCGGGCAGGACCTGCAGGACGCCCTCGGGCAGGCCCGCCTGCAGGGCGAGTTCACCCAGGCGCAGCGCGGTGAGCGGGGTGAGCTCGGCCGGTTTGACGATGACGGTGTTGCCGGCCGCGAGCGCCGGGGCGAGGGCCCAGGCCGCGATCGGCATCGGGAAGTTCCACGGCACGATGACACCGACCACGCCAAGGGGCTCCTGGAAGGTGACGTCCAGGCCGCCGGCGACCGGGATCTGCCGGCCGAACAGCCGCTCGGGGGCGGCGGCGTAGTACTCGATCACGTCCCGGGCGTTGCCGGCCTCCCAGCGGGCGTTGCCCACGGTGTGCCCGGCGTTGGCGACCTCCAGGGCGGCCAGGTGCTCCAGGTCGGAGTCGACGGCGGCGGCGAACGCGCGCAGCAGCCGGGCCCGGTCGGCGGGGGCGACGGTGCGCCAGGTCTCGAAGGCGGTCCGGGCCCGCGCGATCGCGGCGTCGGTCTCGGCGAGCGAGGCCAGTCCGACGGTGGCGATCACCTCCTCGGTCGCCGGGTTGACCACCTGCTGGTGGTCGGGTCCGGGCGTCCCGTGGTGGTCGGGTCCGGGCGTCCCGTGGTCGTCGGGTCGGCGCCTCCCGTGGTCGTCGGGTCCGGTCCTCCGGTGGTGGTCGGGTCCGGTCATCTGACTGCTGCCTCCTTGCGGCAGGCCGCGGTGAACGCCTCGAACAGCCGAGGGTCCTCCGGGTCGGTCTCGGGGTGCCACTGGACGGCCACGGTGAAGGCCCGGCCGTCCAGTTCGAGTGCCTCGACACTCTCGTCGGTGCTCCAGGCGGTGGCCCGCAGGCCGGCGCCGGTCCGGCCGACCGCCTGGTGGTGGTAGCAGGAGACCCGTGCCGCGGGCCCGAGGATCCCGCCGAGGAGGCTCCCGGAGCGGATCGTCACGTCCTGCCGGACGAAGCCGGCCGGCAGGGTCCGGTGGCTCCCCTCCGGCAGGTGCTGGACCAGGTCGCCGCCGAGTGCGACGTTGAGCAGCTGCAGGCCGCGGCAGACGCCGAGGACGGGCAGGTCGCGGTCGAGCGCCGCCGCCAGGAGGTCCAGCTCCCAGCGGTCCCGGTGCGGTTGGGGCCGTCCGGTGCACGGGTGGGGGAGGGCTCCGTAGCGGGCCGGGTCGATGTCGGCGCCGCCCGCGAGCAGCAGCCCGTCGAGCGCGCCGATCAGGCGTCCGACGCCGCCGCCCCGGTGGGGCGGGAGCAGGACGGGGGTGCCCCCGGCCCGGGAGACGGCGTCCAGGTAGGTCTGCGGCAGGACGGCGGCGTTCTGCCGCCAGACGCCCCAGGCCGCCTCCTCCAGGTAGCCGGTGATGCCGATCAGCGGGTGCGCGGTCACAGCCGCTCGAATCCGCGGCGCCGCTCCCAGTCGGTCACCGTCGCGTCGTAGGACGCCAGTTCGGTCCGGCCGGCGTGGGCGTAGTGCCGCACGACGTCGGCGCCGAAGGCCTTCTCGGCGGCTTCGCTGCGCTCGAACGCCTCCACCGCGTCGCGCAGCGTCGACGGCACCCGCGGTGCGTCGGAGGCGTACGCGTTGCCGCTCTGCTCCGCCTCCAGCGGCAGCCGGTGCTCGATCCCGTACAGGCCGGCCGCGATCAGCGCGGCGACCGCGAGGTACGGGTTGACGTCCCCGCCGGGGACCCGGTTCTCGAACCTCAGCGACGGGCCGTGACCGACCACCCGCAGCGCGCAGGTGCGGTTGTCGCGGCCCCAGGCGATGGCGGTCGGGGCGAAGCTGCCCGGCGCGTACCGCTTGTAGGCGTTCACGGTGGGGGCGAGCAGCAGCGAGAAGTCCGCCAGGCAGGCGAGCTGGCCGGCCAGGAAGTGCTCCATGGCGGGGGAGAAGCCGTGCGGGCCGTCGCCCGGCATCACCGGCCGGCCCCGGTCGTCGCGCAGGCTGAGGTGGATGTGGCAGGAGTTGCCCTCGCGCTCGTTGTACTTGGCCATGAACGTGAGGCTGACCCCCTCCTGCGCGGCGATCTCCTTGGCACCGGTCTTGTAGACGGTGTGGTCGTCGCAGGTGGTGAGCGCCTCGCCGTACTTGAAGGCGATCTCGTGCTGGCCCGGATTGCACTCCCCCTTGGCGGACTCCACCGTGAGCCCGGCGCCCGCCATGCTGTTGCGCAGCCGCCGCAGCAGCGGCTCGATCCGCGAGGTGCCGAGGATGGAGTAGTCGACGTTGTACTGGTTGACCGGGGTGAGCCCGTGGTACGCCTTGTCCCAGGCCTGCTCGTAGCTGTCCCGGAAGACGATGAACTCCAGCTCGGTGCCGACGTACGCGTGCCAGCCGTGGTCGGCCAGCCGGTCCAGTTGGCGCCGCAGGATCTGCCGCGGGGAGACGTCGACCGGGCTGCCGTCGTGATGGTGCACGTCGCACTGGACCATGACGGTGGCGGGGTGCCAGGGGACGGCCCGCAGGGTGTCGAGGTCGGGGGTGAGGACGAGGTCCCCGTACCCGCTGTCCCAGGACGAGATCCGGTAGCCGTCCACGGTGTTCATGTCGACGTCGACGGCGAGCAGGTACCCGCAGCCCTCGGCCGCGTCGGGGACGACGTCGCGGAGGAAGTGCTCGGCGGCGATCCGCTTGCCCTGCAGGCGGCCCTGCATGTCGGTCATGGCCAGGACGACGGTGTCGACGCTGCCTTCGGCGACCAGCGATTCCAGCCGGTCGAGGGTGAGCCGGGGCGCGGTCGCGGTCATCGGGTCTCCGATTCGTCGGCGGGGGAGGGCTCCCGGTCCGGCAGTTCCCGGCTGCCGGCGGTGGGAGTGTCGTGGCGGCGGGGGCCGGTGGCGGCGGCGTCGAGGGGCCGGCCGGCGGTGGCGGTGGTCGTGGCCGTGGCTGTGGCTGTGGCGCTGGCCGTGGTGGCGAGGGGCGGGCCGGCGGCTGCGGCGGCGTCGTGGATCCGGGGGCCGGTGAACCAGTGCCGGGCGGAGGCCAGCCACCAGAGGCCGGCGAACCCGAGCACCACCGCGACCGCCACGGGGGTGTAGTTGAAGTCGGCCGCGGTGACGGGGCTGACGGTGGGCAGCATGAACAGCACGGTGATCACGGCCGTCCAGCCCACCGCGACGCCGCCGACGACCCCGCTCCAGCGGCCGAGGTGCCAGGGGCCGCGGGGGAACTCCCGGCCCTGCCGCAGCCGCAGGAACACCGGGATCACGTAGGAGAGGTAGAGGCCGATCACCGAGATCGAGGTGACGGCGGTGTAGGCGGTGGTGTTCCACAGGGCCGGCAGCCCGAGCAGCAGGGCGCCGCCGGTGGCCAGCCAGACGGCGCTGGTGGGGGTCTGGGTGCGGGGGTCGATCCGGTGCCAGATGCGGGAGCCGGGCAGCGCGCCGTCCCGCGAGAAGGCGTAGATCATACGGGAGTTGGCGGTGACCGAGGCCATGCCGCAGAAGAACTGGGCGCCGATCACGATCAGCAGGAGCAGCTTGGCCCCGGTCGGGCCGATCGCGTCGATGAAGATCTGCGCGGGTGGGACGCCGGTGCTGGTGTCGAGCGCCCCGGCGTAGTCCTGGATGGCGAAGGTGATGCCGAGCAGGAGGATCCAGCCGGCCACCAGCGAGACCAGGATGGCGTTGACGATGCCGCGCGGGCCGGAGCGGGCGGCGTCGTGGGTCTCCTCGGTCATGTGCGCGGAGGCGTCGTAGCCGGTCAGGGTGTACTGGGCGAGCAGCAGACCGAGCATGCCGACGTAGAAGCCGTTCCGGAAACCGGTGTTGTTGACGAACTCGGTGAACACGAAGGACGCCGGGGCGTGGCGGTCGGGCAGCAGGGTGAGCGCGCCCACGATCACCGCCACGCCGAGCAGGTGCCACCAGACGCTGACGGTGTTGAAGAGGGCCACCAGCCGGACGCCCCGGGTGTTGAGCAGCCCGTGCAGCAGCAGGATCACCGCGAAGATCTCCACGGTGTGGCCGGGGGTGGCGGCGAAGCCGAACTGGAGGTCGAGGAAGGCGTTGGTGAAGAAGGCCGCCCCGTAGTCGACGCCCGCGGTGACGGCCACCTGGCCCATGAAGTTGAACCAGCCGGTGAACCAGGAGGCGGCGGGCCCCTTGCGGCGGGCCAGTTGGGCGGCCCAGTAGTAGAGCCCGCCCGCGGTCGGGTAGCTGGAGCAGATCTCCGCCATCGCGAGGCCGACGCAGAGGGTCATCAGGCCGACCAGCGGCCAGCCCCAGGTGATCATGGCGGGGCCGCCGGTGTTCATGCCCATCCCGTAGAGGGTGAGGCAGCCGGAGAGGACCGAGACGATGGAGAAGGAGACCGCGAAGTTGGAGAAGCCCGACATCGAGCGGGCCAGCTCCTGGGTGTAGCCGAGCTCGCGCAGCCGCTGTTCGTCGCGGGACAGCGCGGAGGCGGGGGGTGTGGCGTCGGGGGGTGCGGCGTCGGGGGGTGTGGCGTCGGGCGCCGTGCCGGAAACGGTCGTGGAACCGGCGGGAAACAGTGGACTGGCAGGCTGATCGGCCGGGCCGGCGCTCGGGCCGGCGGCCGGACGGGAGCCGGCCCTTTCTTCGGATGTCATGCACACCCCTGGGGAATGAGGCGGGGGAGCGGGGATCGGCACGCGTCCACGTCGTCATGGTGCGGCGCCCTTGCGCTCAATGGTCTGAAAGCAGACCATTGAAGCCGTGTGCAGCATCGTTCACCCGTGGCCGCCCCGCCGTCAAGAGCACTCCCCCGACCGGCTCCGATACGCCCCCGGGTACGATCACCCCGTGGAGGCACAGGTGGACCGGCAGCTCGACAGCGTCTTCCGACCCGTCCGCACCGGCAACGCCTTCGAGGAGACCGTCGAGCGGATCCTCCAGGCGATCAAGCTCGGCGTGGTCGGCCACGGCGACCGGCTCCCCGCCGAACGCGACCTCGCCGCCCGGCTGAACGTCAGCCGCGAAACCCTGCGCGAGGCCCTCCGCTCACTCCAGCAGGCCGGCTGGGTCGAGGCCCGCCGCGGCCGCTACGGCGGCACCTTCGTCACCTACCGGCTGCCCGCCCCCGACGTCGGCGAACTGCGCCGCGCCGCGCGGGACCTCGGCGCGGAACTGGAGGACGCGCTCGCCCTGCGCCTCGTCCTGGAGACCGGCGCGGCCGAGCTCGCCGCCCGCCGCGAACTGACCGGGGACCAGCAGGCCTACCTGCGGCAGCGGCTCGCCGACGCGGACGGCGCGAGCCCCGACGAGTACCGGCAGTGCGACTCCCGCTTCCACCTGGCGATCGGCGAACTCACCGGCTCGCCCTCGCTCGCCGCCGGCATCGCCGAGGCCCGGATCCGGCTCAACGACCTCCTCAACGCCATCCCGATGCTCGGTCGCAACATCGAGCACGCCTCCGACCAGCACCGCGCGATGACCCGGGCCATCCTGGCGGGCGACGCCGCGGCCGCCCGCCGGGCCACCGAGGAGCACCTGGAGGCGACCGCCGCACTGCTGCGGGCCTTTCTCGGCTGAACGATCTGCGGGTGGCGGTCTGCGGCTCGCGTTCGGCGTCTGGCAATTCGGCGCCGCTTCACTAACATGAGTACCACTCATGTTCTTGCGCCGCCGTCCACCGCCACCAGCCGCCGTCCGCAGGGAGCCGAACCATGCCGAGCCGACTCGACCTCCCGGCGGGCTTCCGCTGGGGAGCCTCCACCGCCGCCCACCAGATCGAAGGAGCCGTCGACGAGGACGGCCGCGGGGCCTCCGTCTGGGACGTGTTCGCCGCCAGGCCCGGGGCCGTCCGCGACGGCCACACCGGGGCGGTGGCCTGCGACCACTACCACCGCTACCCCGAGGACATCGCCCTGATGCAGGGCCTCGGACTGGACGGCTACCGCTTCTCCGTCGCCTGGCCGCGCATCCAGCCCACCGGCGCGGGCCCGGCCAACCCCGCCGGCCTCGCCTTCTACGACCGGCTGACCGACGCCCTGCTCGAAGCCGGCATCACCCCGCTGCCCACCCTCTTCCACTGGGACCTGCCCCAGGCCCTGGAGGACGCCGACGGCTGGCTGAACCGCGACACCGCGCACCGCTTCGCCGAGTACACCGCGATCGTCGCCGACCGCCTCGGCGACCGGATCCCCGCCTGGATCACCCTCAACGAGCCCTTCGTGCACATGGTCTACGGCTACGCCCTCGGCATCCACGCCCCCGGCCGCGCCCTGATGCTCGACGCCCTGCCGGTGGCCCACCACCAGCTGCTCGCCCACGGCCTGGCGGCCTCGGCGCTCCACGAGCGCGGCCTGGACGTCCTGATCGCCAACAACCTCACCCCCGTGTGGCCCGCCTCGTCCGCCGCCGCCGACCTCGCCGCCGCCCAGGCCTACGACGCCCTCCACAACCGCCTGTTCACCGACCCCCTCCTCCTCGGCCGCTACCCCGACCTCTCCGCCTACGGCGTCGGCCCCGACCTCGGCGGCAGCGTCCGCGACGGCGACCTGAAGCTGATCGCCGCCACCCCGCTCGCCGGCCTCGGCGTCAACTACTACAACCCCACCCGCATCGCCGCCCCGACCGACCCCGGCCTCCCCTTCGCCGAAGCCCCGATCGAGGGCGTCCCCCGCACCGCCTTCGACTGGCCCGTCGTCCCCGACGGCCTCCGCGAACTCCTCACCAGCCTCCGCGACCGCTACGGCGCCGCCCTCCCGCCCGTCACCGTCACCGAGAATGGCTGCTCCACCGCCGAGGGCACCGACGACCCCGACCGCATCACCTACCTCGCCACCCACCTCGACGCCCTGGCCGAAGCCGCCGCCGAAGGCGTCGACGTCCGCGGCTACTACACCTGGTCGCTGCTCGACAACTACGAATGGGCCGAAGCCCGTCGAACGTACTGTCATTCGACGGCCGCGCCCAGTCGCGGTCCTCCCGGAGGATCCGGTCCATGCCCGCGTACCACCACGAACCACCGATGCAGCACCCGTCGACAGACCCGGCCGAGTGGCCGGAGATCGACCTCTACCTCCGCAAGTCCAAGGTCGTCCGGGACGGCGACAAGCGGGACATCACGTCCATCCGTGCCCAGGAGTCCGAGGGCCGTGAGTGGGCAGCGCGGAACCACTACCGCGTCCGGAAGGTCTGGGTCGACAATCTCTCCGCCTGGTCGGACGTTGCCCGCCCCGGATTCGACAACGCCCTCGCGGCCGTCCTCGACGACCAGGTGCCCGCCCTCTGGTGCTTCGCGCTCGACCGCTTCACCCGCAAGGGCATCGACGACATCGGACCGGTACTGGGCAAGGCCCGGGTCATCTTCCACTGGGAACGGCTCGACAGCTCCGACCCCAACGACCGCCGATGGATCATCGACCGGGCGGAGCAGGCGCGGGAGTACTCGGAGCGGCTCAGCTACAACATCAGGGTCACCAAGAAGAACCAGCTCAAGAACGGCCAGTGGTCGAGCCGCCCTCCGTACGGCACCGAGGCCACCAAGGACCGCAAGCTGACAAACGGGACGCTCTGGCCGGTCGTCCTGCACATCTTCCGCAGCCTCGCCGACGGCATCAGCGCACGCTTGCTCTGCAAGGCGCTGAACTCCGGGCCGAGCCCCGTCCTCTCACCCTCGGGCGGCGAATGGGGTGTGTCGACGATCTCCTACATGATCCACAACCCTCTCTACGAGGGCTGGCAGACGATCAAGCACCCCAATGACCCGCGAACCCCCATCCCTTACCGGGACGAGAACGGGGAACGCGTGCGGGTGTGGGTCGACGGTTCCGAGTCGATCCCGCACGAACTCGCCGTTCGTGCGCGGCAGATGCTCACCGCTGGCAACTTCCCGAACCGTGAGTCCGTGGACAACCGGAAGCAGCACCTGCTCACCGACACCACCCGGTGCGCCGGCTGCCGCGGCGCCGCGTCGGCCGATGGCCGGAACCACCTCTGCAACCGCCACAAGGCCGGCCAGAATTGCCTCGCGCCGGTCTCCGCGAGCCGGAAGCTCCTGGAGGACTGGGTGGTCGAGGCCTGGTTCTCCAGGCTGAACGGTGCCGACATCGACGACCCCCTGCTGGTCATCGCCGCAGAGCGGTGGACCGGCTACCAGCAGCCGGAGAACGCCGCGAAGCTCGCCGACGCGGTCGCCGGCCTCGCGTCCGCCGAGGGCGCCGTCCGCCGCCTGGCCAAGCAGCAGGCCGACGGGTTCTTCGACCCGCCCTTCGATGCCCACCTCCCCAAGCTGCAGGCAGAGGCCCGGGCAGCTCTGCTCACCGCGAAGGAGAAGGTGGCCGCCGCCACCCCCAAGCAACTCGACGTCACCTGGCTGCTGGAGGACGCGAGCATCCGCAAGGCCTGGAACGGCGCCGGACACGAGCTCCGAAGGGAGCTGATCAGGCTCCTCGTACGACGTGTGGTCGTCTCCAAGGGGCGCCGAGGGGTTCCGTTCGACGGCGCGGCCCGCATCGAGGTCCACTGGCTCGACGAGCCGGACCCATGGGCCGACGAGGCGGAGCCAGTACTGGTGGGCGGCCGCTGAGGACTGCTGCGGCCCGGGCAGGCTGGGCTGTTGACCTGTCCGGGCCCTCTGCGGACCGGGCAGGCCACCTTACTGATGACGCCGGGCCGCACCAAGCCATCGTTGCCGAGGACCCTAAGGAAGCCCTGCTCCACGGAATCCCGGAGGCCGCATTGTCCCCAGCAGTCACCTCACCTCTCGTAACTTGTGTCGTGCGGGATATGGCATCCCTCGGCAATCGGGACCTGGGACCAGCCGTAGGTCGGTTCCACCTTGGCGGACCCTTGAACGGGGCGGCAACCGGAGGAGGGTGGCTGGTCTCCACGTCGTCGAAGGAGGTGGCAGGGGACCTGACCCGGCTGCTGGACCTGGCTCCCGAGCCGAATACTTCGGATGTCCGAGGGATCCATGAAATCGACACCCACCGGACCGAGTTCCCGATCTCGCTCGACGGGCCGCTCTCTCTTTCCTACCGGCTGCGCACGCGGGGCCGCAACGGCATTCAGGTCTGTGACGGTACTCGCCAGTTCGAGCCGGCGAGTACCGCGGGAGCCGCGTGCAGCTGCCCCTCCACCTGGGGCGAACGGCGTGCGCTGTCACGGGCGGGGCGAGGACCGAAGCCGGAGATCACTGTGAGGTTCAGGTTGGTCGAAGAGCCGACGATCGGGAACTTCGACCTCATGTCGTCCTCATGGGTACTGATGGAGGATGCCGAAGCCGTGGCGGCCGCTCTGAGCACAAGGGGTTCGACGGCAGCGGTTCTGCGCATCGATCGGCCTGCAGTGACTACCCCGCACGGGGTCGAGATCGTTGGCCGCCGTCCGAGGCTCCAACTGCAGGCTGATGGTCTGTGACCTCGCCAGCGATGCCTTCGATGCTCGGGCACGGAGTCGCAGCCTCGGCAGCGAACCTGTCGGGCGACGTGCGTCAGCACGGTTTCCCAATCTAGCTCCGGTCACCCGACGGCCGCTGGGAGAGTCGCGAATGCGTGAATCCCTACTGCCTACGGAGTGAAATGCCGGACAATGCCTCTCCCAGCCCCTTCCCGGCGCAGCACGCGGTGGGGCCGTGCCCGCCGGCGGCCCCGGAAAGCTCTCCGCCGAGTGCCCAACCGTGCACCGAGATGCCCGGTTGCATCGTCGATCACGCGGACCCGGCCAGCTTCGTAGTCCCCTGCACTCAGTTCGACCACCATGGCCCCGAACACACGATTCACGGCCCCCTCGGACGCCCGGTCTTCACGATCCGCCGCACATGGCTCGCAGATGACGACTGCGAGCCGATCATCGAAGGCTGGGGCCACGGCAACGACCTGGAGTTGAATCAGAACGAGGCCCGCGAGTTCGCCCGACAGCTGCGCTACCAGGCCAACCGGATCGACGAAGAAGCCGACCGTCTCGCTGCCGTCGGATCCCTGCGAGCCGACAACGGCTGCAGCGCTCATCCGTGGTGCGAGAAGGGCGGTGAATCGCACTCGGACTGCGAAAGTGTAGAGATCGCCCTGGAGACCGTCGACTCCCGCAACCCTGGCTGCGGCAAGCCGTATCTCAGCGCACGCCTGGCAACCTACGACGGCGTACCCACCTGCGGAATGCTGCTCGACACCTGGACGGATCTCAGCGCTGCCGACCTCCGCCAGGTGATCGACGACATTGGGACCTACCTCCCGAAGCTGAGGATCCTCGCCGCACGGCTCGCCGAGGCCGAAGCCGGGACCGAAACTGCTCAAGATAGCTCAGCCTGAGCGACCAGCCATTGGGAGGTGGTCGAGCGCTGCCAGTGCGGAGTAGGTGGATTGACACCCTCCGCAGCGTTGGCCGGTACGGCCGGGCGTGCTGGAGCGCTTCCCGGGGCACGTTCTCCTGCCACACCCACCGGCTCATCGCGGGTCCGGAGCGTAGGCGCTGCGCGCGCCCGGGTATCGGCAACTGGCCCTCGGGACGATGGCCATCTGGGGCTCCGGGTCGGTTGTGTTGACCTGGGTCTCCATGCTGTCTGGCGGGCTGCCGTTCAGCTCGACCGTCACCGTCGCCCTGTGTGGGCAGTCGCGACATATTGGTCGGCGGAACCGGATTCTCCGGTCCGGTCCCGCCGACCGTTCCTGTCGGCGCCTGTCTGCGGCCAGCCGCGCGGTCGGCGGATGCGGCCTCAGAAGCCGTTGTCTTTCCGAGAGTGATTGGTGCGTTTCCGCTGGTCAGGCATAGGGTCGGTGCTTCGGCGGCAGAGACGGGGTGTCGTGTCGTCT